>NZ_JBGCCO010000005.1:0-316153 GCF_041262605.1 Kitasatospora sp. GAS1066B | reverse complement strand
ACCGGCATGAACTCCACATGGGTGAAGTTCAACTCCCGCAGATACCCCGGCAACTCCACCGCCAGCTGACGATACGTCAGACCCGGCCGCCAGGAAGCCAGATGCAGCTCGTAGATCGACATCGCGCCGGCCTGGGCACAGTGCTCGGCCCGGTGGCGCAGCCAGCGCGCGTCGCCCCAGACGTAGGGCGAGTCGTGCACCACCGAGGCGGTGGCGGGCGGGGCCTCGGCGCGGCGGGCCAGCGGGTCGGCCTTCTGCAGCAACCGCCCGTCCCGGGTGGCGATCTCGTACTTGTACCTGGCGCCCTCGCCGACGCCCGGCACGAACAGCTCCCAGATCCCGGTCGAACCCAGCGAGCGCATCGGGAACCCGGTGCCGTCCCAGAAGTTGAAGTCGCCGACCAGCCGCACCCCGACCGCGTTCGGCGCCCACACCGCGAACGCCGTGCCCAGCACGCCGTCCACCGTGCGCGGGTGCGAACCGAGCGCCTTCCAGAGCTGCTCGTGGCGCCCCTCGCCGATCAGGTGCAGGTCCAACTCGCCCAGCGTGGGCGCGAACCGGTAGCCGTCCTCCTCCACCCGCTCGCCGTTGCCGTCGGTGACCCGCAGCCGGTAGTCGGCACGCCAACCCGTCGGCAGCAGGCCGGTGAAGAGGCCGTCGTCGGCCCAGGAGAGCGCCATCCGACCGACCTCGGTCTCCAGCACCACCGCGTCGGCACCCGGCCGCAACACCCGCACCGCGACCCCGGACTTGCCGGGGTGGGCGCCCAGCACGGCGTGCGGATCGTGGTGGCGGCCGGCCAGCAGGCGGGCGACCTCGTCCGCGGACGGCCGCGCCGGGGAGAGTTGCAGGACCGGGGGATCCAGTTCGAGGGCCAGGCGCGGAGTCACGGGTGAAGTCCCTGTCGTCTAGTGGGCAGTGTGGGCATCTCTGAGGCGGCCGCCGCCGGGGTCGGGCAGCCGCCGGGTCAGCGGCCGAAGACCAGCCGTTGGATCGCCGCCATCGGGATCGGCAGCCAGGCCGGTCGGTGCTGGGCCTCGTAGACCGCCTCGTAGACCGCCTTCTCGGCCTCGAAGGCCCGCAGCACCACCGGGTGGCAGTGCGGATCTACACCTCCGGCCGCCGCGTAACCGGCGGTGAAGGCACGGCGGTTGCGCACCGCCCAGGCGTAGGCGCGGCGGTTGCGGCGCAGCCGGGCGGCGGTCCGCTCGGCGGATTCGCCGGCCGGCGGCTCGCCCCGCTCGGCGACGTCGCCGGACCCGGCGGACGGCTGCAGGCCGGCCAGCGCCTGCTGGCCGGCGTACTCGAAGGAGCGCAGCATGCCCGCCACGTCCTTGAGCACCGGCTGCGGCAGCACCCGTTCGGCCACCGGGCGGGCCGGCTCGCCCTCGAAGTCGATCACCTTCCAGCCGCCCTCGGTGCGCAGTACCTGACCCAGGTGCAGGTCACCGTGGATCCGCTGGGCCGCCAAGCCCCGCCCGCGCAACGCGAGTTTACCGAAGTCCTCGTAGAGGCTGCTCAACCGCCCGACGTAGGCCTCCAGTTCGGGCACCTCGCGGACAGCGGCGCGCAACTCCCGGTGCAGGCCGTCGACCAGCGCGACGATCTGCTCGGGCCCGAGCTCCACCTGGCCGAAGGCCTCGGCGAGCGCCGCGTGCACCTCGGCCACCGCGCCGCCCAGCGCCCGCGCCTCGTCCGTGAAGCCGTCCACGGCGGGCACCGTGCGGCAGGCGCCGGTGATGCACTCGGCGGCCTGCTCGACCGCCAGCTGCCAGCCGTCGCCACGGGCCGGCAGGAACTCCTCCAGGATGCCGAGCACCATGGCCTGCTGCGGCTCACCGTCGGTGTGCAGCCAGCCGGCCAGGCCCGGGATGCGGTCGCAGTGCACCTGGGTGAGGCCGCGCAGCGCCTCGGTCTCCGGGTGCGGGCCGGGCTCCGGCTGGCGGAAGATCTTGAAGAGCAGCCGGTCGCCGTAGACCACCGTGCTGTTGCTCTGCTCCACGGCCAGCGCGCGGGCGCTGAGCCCGCGCGGCACCGGGCCGGCGCCGGTCAGCGACATCCGCAGCTCGCCGGTGTCGGCGCCCGCGTCCACCGCGGACTCCGCGGCCACGCCCATGCCCGACGCGACCGTCCGCTCCAGCAGCCGCTCCATCAACTCGTGGTCCTCGGTGGCCTCGTAGAGCGACCAGCCGTCCCACCGGCCGCCCCGCGCGATGCCGATCCCGGCCGGAGCCAGCGCCTCGGGCAGGCTGGGGCGCAGCCCGACCAGCAACTGGTAGTGGCGCGAGCCGGTACTGCCGTGCCGGGCGTCGAGCACCGAGTGCAGCAGCACCGGGCCGTGCGGATCGCCGGCGCGCGGGCCGTCCAGCACCGAGGCGCTGACCGGGGCCAGCTGTTCCAGGTGGCCGTGCTCGTGGGTGAACCAGCGACGGGTCACCAACCAGGGCAGCAGGTCGGGCAGCAGCGGACGCAACAGCTCGTCGGCCTGCGACTCGGTGCCGTGCTCGGCGTTCAGGCAGGTGGCGCAGAGAATCGCCGGCATCTCAACTCTCCTGACGGAACGTCATGATGTGGGCCGGGCCCTGCGCGGGGTCGAGCCGCACGTAGGCGTGGTGCTGCCAGTGGTGGTCGCCGCCGGAGAGCTCGCAGTGCACCGCGAGCGGGCCGTCGGCCTCGGGCAGCGTCACGGTGCACTCCTGCACGCCGGTCGGGTCCAGGTTGACGACGACGATCAGCTGGTCCGTGCCGGTGCGCTTGGTGTAGGCGATGACCTGGTCGTTGTCGGTGGGCAGGAAGCTGAGGTTGCGCAGTTCCTGGAGGGCGGGGTGTTCGCGGCGCAGCCGGTTGAGGGTGGTGAGCAGCGGGGCCAGCGAGTCGGTGCGGGTCCAGTCGCGCGGGCGCAGCTGGTACTTCTCGCTGTCCAGGTACTCCTCGCCCTCGTCCACCGGGCTGTTCTCGCCCAGCTCGAAGCCGGCGTAGACGCCGTAGCTGGGCGACAGGGTGGCGGCCAGCACGGCGCGCACCGCGAAGGCGCTCAGACCCTGCTGCTGCAGGTGCCGGGGCAGGATGTCCGGGGTGTTGACGAAGAAGTTGGGCCGCAGATAGGCGCCGGTCTCCTCGGTCAACTCGGTCAGGTACTCGGTGAGTTCCCGCTTGCTGTTGCGCCAGGTGAAGTAGGTGTACGACTGCTGGAAGCCGATCTTCGCCAGCGTCCGGAGCATGGCCGGGCGGGTGAAGGCCTCGGCCAGGAAGACCACGTCCGGGTCGGTCCGGTTGATCTCGCCGATCACCAGCTCCCAGAAGTGCACCGGCTTGGTGTGCGGGTTGTCGACCCGGAAGATCCGCACCCCGTGGCCCATCCAGTACCGCAGCAGGCGTAACGTTTCTTCGACCAGGCCGTCGAAGTCCTGGTCGAAGTTGATCGGGTAGATGTCCTGGTACTTCTTCGGCGGGTTCTCCGCGTACGCGATGGTCCCGTCGATCCGGTGGCTGAACCACTGCGGGTGCTCGTCGACCCAGGGGTGGTCGGGCGAGGCCTGCAGCGCGAAGTCCAGCGCGATCTCCAGGCCCAACTCGCGGGCCCGGGCCACGAAGGCGTCGAAGTCCTCGATGGTGCCCAGGTCCGGGTGGATCGCGTCGTGGCCGCCCGCCGGCGAGCCGATCGCCCACGGCGAGCCGACGTCGTCCGGGCCCGCCGTCAGCGAGTTGTTCGGGCCCTTGCGGAAGGAACGCCCGATCGGGTGGATCGGCGGCAGGTAGAGCACGTCGAAGCCCATCGCCGCGACGGCGGGCAGCCGCTCGGCAGCGGTGCGGAAGGTGCCCGAGCGCGGCGGGTTCAGGGTGGCGCCCTCGGAGCGCGGGAAGAACTCGTACCAGGACCCGAACAGCGCCCGCCGCCGCTCCACCCGCAGCGGCAGCGTCGCCGAGGAGGTGACCTGCTCCCGCAGCGGGTAGCGCTCCAGCACGGCCGTCACGCCGGGCAGCAGCGCGGCCGCCAGCCGGGTCAGCGGGGCCCGGCGGTGATCGCGCAGCGCGGCCACCGCGGCCAACACGGCGGTGCGCGCGCTCCCCCGCGGCACCCCGGCGGCCACCCGCTCCAGCAGCAGCGCGCCCTCCTCCATGGTCAGTTCGACGTCCTGCCCGGCCGGCAGCTTGATCTCGGCCCGGTCCAGCCAGCTGGTCACCGGGTCGCTCCAGGCCTCCACCGTGTAGCTCCAGCGGCCCACCGCGCTCAGGCCGACCTCGACGCCCCAGCGGTCGGTGCCGGGCGCCAGCTCGCGCATCGGCAGCCAGGGCCCGGGCCGGCCTTCGGGGTCGCGCAGCACCACGTTGGCGCCGAGCTTGCCGTGGCCCTCGCGGAAGACGGTGGCGCTGATCAGGAAGCTCTCGCCCAGCACGGCCTTGGCCGGGCGGCGGCCGTCCGCCACCACCGGGCTGAGGTCGAGCACGGGTATCCGTCCCACCAGAGCCGGCGCCGGCCCCGCGGTCGCCGGCTCTCCCAGCGCCGGTGTGGCGCGCGTGACCAGGTCGGTCATCTGTGGTCTCCCCTGTCGGCCGGTCAGGACAGCTCGGCGTGGCGCCGGCTGCCGCGCTTGGCGAGTTCTTCGATGATCTGGCGGGCGAACACGTGGCAGTGGTTCCCGGTCCGTGCCGTGACCAGGTCCTCGTCGACCACCACGTCCTGGTCGACGTAGACCCCGCCCATGTTCCGCAGGTCGCCGAGCAGGTTGTTGTGCACGACCGCGCGCCGGCCGCGGATCACCGCCGGGACCGGGGCGGCCAGCCACATGCCGTGGCAGATGATCCCCTTGACGATCGCCGGGTCGGCGAAGGCGCGCCGCAACAGCACGGAGGCCGGCGGCAGTTGGTCCACCTGTTCGGTGTAGCGCAGCCGGTCGGCGACGATGCCGGAGGGCACGATCAGCGCCGCGTACTCCTTGAGCCCGTACTCGTCCAGCTCCTCGAAGGACTCCGACACCTCGAACGGCATCCGATGCTCGTGGCCGCGGAAGACCAGCCGGTCGTTGCCCCAGAGCCGGGTGAGGAAGTGCACCTCGCCGCCCTCCTCGGCGAACCGGCGCTGGTAGTAGAGGATTTCCGGTTCGTAGAAGTCGCTCTCCATCAGGACGGCGATCTTCTGGCCGTTCAGCACCACGACGCAGACTCCTTCACTGCTGGGTCGGTTCGGTCAGGAGGAACGGCCGATGACGAGGTCGATGAGGAACGGGCCGCGGTGCGCCAGGGCCTTGGTGATGGCGGGCGCGGCCTGTTCGGGCTTCTCCACCCGCACCGCGCGCACGCCCAGCGACTCGGCGAGCTTGACGAAGTCGATCGCCGGGTGGTCCAGGTCGAACGGGCCGGGGAACTCGTGGTGCTCGACGGCGACCGTCTTCCAGTACTCCTCGATGTTCAGGTCGAGCAGCCGGTAGCGGCCGTTGTTGCAGATCACGAACTTCGCGGCGATGTCGTAGCGGGCCGCCGTCCACAGTGCCTGCACGGTGTACATGCTGCCGCCGTCGCCGGTGAAGCCGACCACGGTGCGCTCGGGGTGGGCCAGCTTGGCGCCGATCGCGCCGGGGATGCCGACGCCGAGCGAGCCGCCGCGGGTCTGGTGCCAGTGGCCGGGCAGGTTGGCCGGCAGATGCCGGAAGAGACCGGGCGAGCTGGTCAGCGCCTCGTCGAAGAGGACCGCGTCGGCCGGCAGTTGCTTGGCCAGCTCGTAACCGAACAGCTCGGCGGAGAGCGGGTCCTGGCCGACGCCCGCCAGGTCGATCGCGTTGGCCTCGATGACCGCGATCTTCTTCTCCTGCCTGGCCTTGGTCAGCCGGGCCAGCGCGTCCGACTTCTGCTCGCCGGTCTGCCGGCGGCGCAGCGCCTCGGTCAGCCGGGGCAGGGTCTGCTTGGGGTCGGCCAGCAGGCCGAGGTCGACCGGGAAGTTCTTGGCGATCGCACCGCTGTCCAGGTCCAGGTGGACCACCTTGCTGCCGGGCGAGAAGACCCCGTCGAGCAGCGGGTAGACCTCGTTCAGCGTGTAGGTGCCGGTGATCAGCACGCCGTCGGCCGGGTTGATGATCTTCGCGCTGGCCTCGCCGAACATGTGGCCCAACTGGCCGCCGAAGAGCGGGTGTTCGGTCGGCAGGTTGACCTCGGACCAGTCCGCGCCCCAGACGGTGGCGCCCCAGGCCTCGGCGAACTCGGCCAACTCGGCCTGGGCGCCGGCGAAGTGGACGCCGTCGCCGGCCAGGATCAGCGGGTGGCGGGCGCCGGCCAGCAGCGCGGCGGCCTGCTCGACGGAGCCGGCGTCCGGGCTGCTGGTGGTGGTGAGGTAGGAGGTGGGGACCGCGTCCTCGGTGGTCTCCTGGTCCATCACATCGGCCGGCAGCACCACCAGGACCGGCCCGTACGGCGGGGTGGCCGCCACCTTGAAGGCCCGGCGCAGCACCCGCAGGGTGGACTGCGGATCCACCACCCGGGTCGCCCACTTGGTCACCGGCTCGGCCATGCCGACCAGGTCGGCGGCCATCTGGGCGTCCATGCTGTCGTAGGCCAGGCCGGACTCGCCGACCACGCAGACCAGCGGGGCATGGCCGCGCATCGCCTGGTAGAGCATGCCGATGCCGTTGCCCAGGCCCACGCCGGAGTGCAGTTGGAGCAGGGTGGGCCGGCGGGTGGCCCGGGCGTAGCCGTCGGCGATGCCGACCACCACGGCTTCCTGCAGCGACAGGATGTACTCGATGTCCGGGAAGCCCCGCAGCTCGTCCAGGAAGCCCTGTTCCACGGTGCCGGGATTGCCGAACATGTAGCGCACGCCGTCGGCCTTGAACTGTTCGAGCATCGCCACCCGGGCGGGCCTGGCGCCAGCCATCTCAGCCTCATCTCTGCGACGTCTGCGCGACGTCGGCGTCTGGAGCGGGAAACGGGCGGGCGGTCGCGCGGTGCGCGCCGGATGCGACCACCCGCCCGGTCTTGGGGCGCCAGGGCTCAGTTGACGGTGAAGCCCCACTGGCGCAGGCCCTGCTCCAGCACCTCGACGACCTTCTGGCCGGTGAGGTAGGAGTCCGGGGTGGAACGGCCGGTGACGAACGGGAAGTCCACGATCACCGAGGTGTCGTGGCCGAAGTTGCCGTGGTAGGCGCCCTCGGGCGCGGTGGCGTCACGCAGGATGTACTCCAGCGGGTACGGCGGCGGGCCGATCACGAAGTCGGTCCCCAGGAACCCGGTGCCGTCCTTGTAGTCGTACTCGATGCAGTGCCCGGTGACGTGCTTGTTGCGGATGATGCTGACCCGGTCGTCCATCTCCCGGGCGAAGGCCAGGCAGGCCACGCCGTAGCACTCGGCGGCCACCACCAGGCCGAGGTCGCGGAAGGCCAGGATCAGGTCGTGCACCCGCCAGTTGTTGGCCAGGTCGACGATCGGCCCGGAGCCGCCGACGATCAGCAGCGCGTCGTAGCGCTCGGCGATCTGCGCCTTCACGTGCTCGCGCCGGTTGTGGTAGGCCTCGAACGCCCGCAGGAAGTCGGGCCGGCTGCGGTAGGGCCGGTCCGGCAGCCAGGAGGAGATGTCCAGCGGGTTGTCCAGCCGGTCCGAGGTGTCGACCGCCTTGACCTTCTCGGCCATCTCACCGGTGGTCACCGACTTGCCCAGCGGGGGGTCGATGTACTCGGGGTCGTAGCTCGGCGGCAGCGCGACCGGACGCTTGCCGGTCGGCGTCGCGAACGTGACCTCGTAGCCGGCCTTGTCGAAGGTCTCCAGCGGGCCGACCAGTTCCTCGCCCCAGTAGCCGTACTCGGACAGGACGATGAGGATTCTCTTCTTCGCCATCGGCGGTGGTCTCCTTCAGCGGGAGAGGTAGCGGATCGGCGGTCGAGGGGTCGACCCGCCGAAGGTCTGTGGTCGGCCGGAGCTCAGCGGGCTTCCGGTCCGATGATCCAGTTCTCGGTGACGGCCAGCGAGAAGACGTACTTCGGGTCGACCAGACCCTGCTGAGCGGCCTTCAGCTCGGCGAACCAGGGCGAGTCGAGGGCGGCCGCCAGGGCCTGCTCGTCGTCGAACCAGAGCTGCTCGACGCTGTCGAAGGCGGCCTCGCCGAACACGTAGTAGCCGTCCACGGTGTGCGCGTGCAGCGCCCGGCGCAGGCCGGGGGCGGCCGCCACCACCTGGGCGTACTCGCCCAGCGTGCGGGCCCGGTAGTCGGCCAGGTCCAGGCCCGGCGCGCGCTTGAGCAGCACGGTCAGCTTGACCCGGCCCGGCGCGGCCTCGGCCGGACCGGGCACGATCTCGTGCGCGGTGGTGTCGATCACCATGGACTGCCAGAAGGCGGCCCAGTTCGGCTCGTCCAGCCGGGCGCCCTGGAGGAACTCCTCGGTCTGCAGCGAGGCCACCTGCTCCTCGCCGTTCGCCAGCCAGATCTCGGCGATGCCCTGGTGGGGCAGGGCCGGCGTGCCGAGGTCGCCCGCGAAGGGGATCCGGCAGTCGATCAGGTACTTGCGGATCTGAGGGATCTTCGAGGCGAACTTCACCGCGTGGACGTTCACCCAGTAGTCCTGGAACTCCTGGGCCGTCATGCCCGGCTTGGGCGCGGCCAGAATGAACTGATGGATCATCATGTCTCCTAGATGGCACCGGATGGATGGCACCGGTACAGCTGGCACCGGATGTGGACACCAGGCCTGGCCACCGGGAAGGGGGCGGGCCCGCGCTGGGGCGCCGATGGCGAGCGAGCGCTCGAAAAGCCGCCGCGCCGACGGTGACGAACCGGCAAGGCCCTGTGCTTCCATCGTCGCGAGGGCGCCACGGGGGGTCAATCACGATGGCGGGCCCCGGCCGAGAGTCGCAGGTTCCGGCCAGGACTCGTCCAGGTCACGGATGCGGACGGGCCCCGGACAGGTGTCCGGGGCCCGTCATCGCGAGGAACTCAGACCGGTCGGTCTCAGACCTGGTAGCGGAGCTTCACGTCCTCCGCGAAGCCGAGGTAGTCGCGCAGCGGCCAGACCGTCTCGAACTCCAGGTACTCCCGCATCGGGAGCCGGCCCAGCGCGGTGCGGTCGAGCTCCTCGGCGTCCGGCGAGTCGATGATCGCGATCACCCGCTTCTGCGCCGCCACCTTCCAAATACCCACGCAGAAGCCCGATTCGACGGTCTCCTTGGCGTGCTCCGCCTCCTCGCGCTCCAGCTCCCAGAGCTCGTCGAGAGTGATCCGGCCCTCGTGCTTCCACTTCATCTGGACGTAGAACAGCATCTGTTCTCCTCCGCGGAGGTGTGCGGCGCGAACCGCGTGGGCCGCGCCGGAACTGGACCGGCGGTGCTGCCGCGACCGCCGGGCGTGCTGGCTCAGGCCGACTTCGCGGCGGCGGCCAACCGGGCCGTCAGGGGGTGGTCGGACCCGAGCACGTCGGCGGCGACGTCGTACGGGGTCTTGCCGTCATGGCCGATCAGGTCGGTGCGGGCGCCGGCGTCCAGCAGGATCCGGGCGCACTCCTCCCAGCCGTGCCAGAGCGCGTCGTGCAGCGGCGTGTAGCCGTTGGTGGCGCCCTGGAAGTCGAGGTCGATGCCGTCCTGCCGGACCAGGTCGGCGGTGATCTCCGCGTGGCCGTTGTAGACGGCCTTGTGCAGCGGCACCGCGCCGAAGCACGGCTCGACCGCGTTGAGCTCGGCGCCGGCGGCCAGCAGGAGCTCGGTGATCTCCTGGTGCCCGTCCCGGGTGGCGACGTGCAGCGGGGTGTGGCCGTCGTTGAAGCCGTTGAGGTGCGGGAAACGGGCGTTGACCGCGGCACCGGAGGCGAGCAGCGCGCGCACCGCCTCGACGTCGTCCGCCACCACGGCCGCCATCAGCTGCTGCTCGGCGACCGCCTCGGCGTCCCGCTTGCGCCGCTGCTCCAGCAACTCCTCGGCGCGCAGCAGCAGTTCCTTGCCACGGGTGTTGACGTTGAGCTCGTACTCGAAGTGCTGGCGCAGCGAGAAGCCGTAGTGGGTGTACAGCTCCAGGCCCGCGCCCTGCTCGAGCAGGTACGCCACCAGGTCCGGGTACTTGTACCAGAGCGCGTCCATCAGCGGGGTGTGACCGGTGGTGGGGGCCACCGCGTCGACGAACGCGCCGGCCTCGACCAGCGCCCGGGCCACCGCCACGCTGCCGCTCTGGCAGGCCTTGTGCAGGGCGGTGGCACCGGCCCGGGCGTCGGCGGTGCGCGGATCGGCACCGGCCTCGAGCAGCAGGCGCACCAGCTGCTCGTCGCCGCGCCCGGCCGCGATCAGCAGCGGGGTCAGGCCGCTGGCCGAGTCGACCCGGTTGACGTCGGCGCTCTCCACCTCGATCAGGTCGCGGACCGTGGCGACCGCACCGGCCCAGGCGGCCTCGACCAGGCGCTCCTGGCGGTCGGCGGTGAACGCCCCGACCTCGACGTTGGGGTCGAAGTAGACCTTCCAGCGGGCTATCCGGCCCTCCTCGTCGACCACGAAGCGGTGCGCGTCCTCGATCTCGAACTCCTGGCGGGTGCGGGTCTGCGCCGCCTTGGTGTAGACCACCGCGAAGGCGACGTCACCCTCCGCCCGCAGGTCCCTGACCTCGTACTCGATGACCTCGGTCGTCTCGGCCCGCACACCGAACGCCGCCTGGACCGCCTCCCGGCCGAGGTGGCGGCCCAGGTACGGGACCACCCGGTTGAACCGGTCGGCCGGGAGCTCGAACTCGATGTCCGGGGACAGGCTCCCGATGACGGTCTCCATGTCGCCGCGACTGAGCGCGGCGAACCAGTCGGCCAGAGCCTCGTGCGTGCGCTTGCTGTCCATGGCGAACAGCCTCCTATCGGACTACCGGACGGGGTCCGGTTGCAGGGTGTCGAAGAGGTCGTCCCAGTCGGCCCGAGCGCCGCCGGACGCGTTGTACATCTCGAAGGTCCTGGACCGGGCGGCCGCGCTGTACAGGGCCTGCACGCAGGCGTCGGCCACGTCCTGACGGGTGATGTCGCCCTCGCCGCGGTCGCCCTGCTCCAGGCGGACGGCGGTGCCGCCCTTGCCGCCGGTCAGCCAGCTGGGCCGCACGATGGTGTAGGGCAGGCCGGAGGAGCGGATCGCGTCCTCCCCCGCCAGGCGCCAGTCGAGCATCCGCCCGGTCGCGTTGATCGGGTGGTTCTTGCGGGTCACGTAGATCTGGCTGACCAGCACGATGTGCGGCTTCTCGCCCGCGGCGGTGGCGGCGTCGAGCACGTTGACCACGCCCTGGTACATGGTGGCCTCCGGGCTGTTCGGACCGCTCGACGCGGTGCCCGGCTCGACGCTGAACACCACCGCGGAGCAGCCGGCCAGCGGCGTCGCCAGCGACTGCCGGTCCCGCACGTCGGCCTGGAAGGTCTGCGCGGCACCGGCCGACCGGGCCCGGCGGCTGACCACCCGGACCTGCTCCCCGCGCTCCAGCAGACCGGCCACCACCAGGCGGCCGACACTGCCGGCGCCGCCGACCACCACTACCGGGTTCTCCACAGCTACTCCTAGGAAATATGTCGGACCCTCAGGTCCGTTGGTGGTACCGGGCGTTCGTCCGGGCGCACTCGGTGCTCTCGCCGCCGACAGTGCGTCAGGTGAAGCGGCCGACGATCTCGGTGATCGCACCGCCGCCGACCCGATAGGTGTAGGCGAGATCCTCCCGCAGGCCCGCCGGCGTCCGGAAGCGGTACAGGACGATCACCGCGTCGCCGGCCGGCCTGGCGCCGGTCTCCTGGTAGCGGCCGGCGACCCGGACCACCCAGGGCAGGAAGAAGCGGTCGAGCACCTGGCCGCGACCCTGGTGGACCGCCCCGCCCATGTCGATCCGGACGTCCGGGGCCAGGGCGCGCTCCAGCGCCGGGACATCGCCGCGGTTCGCGGCCGCGATGAATGCGCGGGCCGCGTCCAGCGCCTGCTGCGAAACCTCGTTCATGGCACCCCTTCGAGCCCCTTCGCGGCGTCAGGAAACGTGCACGTCAAGAAAGGGGTATCAATGACATTGACTCCTGGTCAATATCAGAGTTGAACAAGTACTTCCCTGATGCCTGTGAGGCGCATACGATGAGATCCACAGGCATCAGGGAAGGGGGCAGTGTCCTTCAGCGTTCCGAAGGCCTGCGATCAGCGTTCGGAGGCGGCCCTGGCCGGCGCGACGCTGTCCGCGGCGACCGGCGAGCCGGCCACCCGGGTGCCGCGCCCGGCGGGGGTGCGCAGGCCGATGAAGCCGATCACCAGGCCGGTCAGCGAGAACAGGCCGGCGACCAGGAAGGCCCAGCGGTAGCTGGAGATGCTGCCGCCGTGCGAGGTGGCGGTGAGCACGGCGGCCAGCACGGCCACCCCGATGCCGGCGCCGACCTGGTACGCGGCGGTGATCAGACCCGCCGCGACACCCTGCCGCTCGTCGGCGACGCCGCTGACACCGGCGATGTTGACGGACGGGTAGATCAGGCCGTTGCCGATGCCGTGCAGGATGATGCCGGGCAGGATCGCGACGGCGTAGCCGCTGGTGCTGCCGACGCCCAGGAAGAGCAGCACACCGGTGGCCTGGATGATCAGGCCGACGGTGACCACCGCGCGCATGCCGAAGCGGGTGACCAGCGGTCCGGAGGCGAACTTGGCGACCGCGACGATGAGGATGCCCAGCGGCAGGAAGGCGAAGGCCGTCTTCAGCGCGCTGTAGTGCAGGCCCTCCTGCAGGTAGAGGGTGGCGACGAACTGCCAGCCGATGGTGGAACCGGCCCACACCAGGTTGACCAGGTTCGCCGAGCTGAGCGTGCGGGCCCGGAACAGCGAGAGCGGCACCAGCGGCGAGCTGTGGCGGGACTCGATCACCACGAACAGGACCAGCAGCAGCACCGCGCCGACCAGCGTGCCGATGGTGCCGACCGAACCCCAGCCCCAGGACGGCGCCTGGACCAGGCCGTAGACCAGCAGCATGACGCCCAGGGTCGCGGTCAGCGCGCCCCCGATGTCGAAGCTCTGGCGCGGACCGGCGACCCGCGGCGGGTCGGCCTTGATCAGCGGGGTGGCCAGCAGCACCGCGATCGCGATCACGCCGGGTGCGAAGAACACCAGGCGCCAGTTGATCTCGGTGAGCACACCGGAGAGCACCAGGCCGAAGCTGTAGCCGGCGGCGCCGGTCATGGCGAAGACGCCGAGCGCGCGGTTGCGCTCGGCACCCTCCTTGAAGGTGGTGGTGATCAGTGACATCGCGGCCGGTGCGGTGAAGCCCGCGGCGATGCCCTTGAGCACCCGGGTGCCGATCAGCAGCGCGCCCGAGGTGAGCACCCCGCCGAGCAGGCTGGCGACGATGAACAGGGCGGTCGCGCCGATGAAGGTCCGGCGCCGGCCCCACATGTCGGCGCACCGGCCGCCGAGCAGCAGGAAGCCTCCGTAGCCCACGGTGTAGCCCGAGACGAGCCACTGCAGCGAGCCGTCCGACAGGTGCAGGCCCGTCTTGATGCTGGGCAGCGACACGCCCAGCAGAGAGATGTCGAGCGCATCCAGGAAGACCGCGCCGCACAGGATCAGCAGCGCCAGCTGCTTCCTGCCGGCGGACAGTTCGCCCGGAGCGCTCGTGGATGCGCGATCGATGGTGGTCATGGCGTGTCTGGCTCCTCAGATCTCCGAGTGGAACGAGGTGACGCCTCACCAGAAAACCGCTAGAGTCAATCATTGTCAATCGAACAGTCAATACTCTAGGCTGTCGAAACCTGTGAGTGGCGCTCGGGCGATCGCTGTCGCGCCGCGGTGCCGCTTTTTCATGTCCCCGGAGGATCAATGTCCACCGAATTGACGCAGCAGCAGGTGGCGGACCGGATCACGACGATGTCGAGCTGCTTGGTCGTCGCCGACATCGACCGCGCCATCGACTGGTACCAGCGCATCCTCGGATTCGCTCTGGTCAACCGGCTCGACATGCCCGAGCGGGGCGAGCGGGTGGCCTTCGTCGGCAGCGGCACGCTGCGCCTGGAGCTCGCCGAGCGGACCGGATCGGCGTCGCTGCGCCGCGCAGACCCGCCGGAGCACGGCTCCGTCCAGGGCCCGAGCCATCTCTCCTTCTACGTGGACGACCTCGAAGCCGTCCTGGAGCGGCTGGCCGCGTTGGGCGTCCCGCCCGTGGTGGGACCGGTCGACGTGACACCGCTGGCGATCCGGGTCGCCTTCGTCCGCGACGTCGAGGACCACCTGATCGAGTTCGTCCAGACCGCGCCATGGTGACCGCCGCCGAACCGGCCGGCCGGGATGCGGCGGAGGGCCTGGCTCCTCCCGTGATGACGACCGCGCGCCTGGAAGCCTTCAGCGACGGCGTGTTCGCGATCGCCATAACGCTGCTGATCCTGGACGTGCATCCGCCCGGTCCCCTTGAGGCGGGCACCGGGCTCGCCTCGGCGCTGGGCCACCTGTGGCCGTCCTACGTCGCCTACGTGGTCACGTTCATGCTGATCGGGATGATCTGGCTCAACCACCACCTGATGTTCCACTACATCGTCAGGGTCGACCGGCCGCTGATGATCGTGAACCTGCTGCTCCTGCTCTCCGTGGCCTTCCTCCCGTTCCCCACCGCGATCCTGGCGGAGGCGGTGAGCACCGGCCACGGCGAGCAGGTGGCCGCGGCACTGTACGGGGTCGTGCTGATCCTCGGCGGGGTGTTCTTCAACGCGCTGTGGATCTACGCCTCACTCGGACACCGGCATCTGGGCGACCACATCTCACCCGCCCAGGCCCGGCGGATCCGGATCCGGTTCGGCGTGGGGCCGTTGCTCTACCTCACCGCTGTGCTGCTCTCCCTGTTCAGCGCGACGCTCAGCATCTGCTGCTACATCGCGCTGGCGCTGTCCTACTTCATCGACGTCAGCCCCAGGTCGGCGATGCCCGAGGCCACCGCCGACACCAGATCGGATCCTGCCCGCCCGCCGGACGGTTTCTGACGGACCGTCGGGGTCGACTGCCATCTCGGACGAGGAGCTCCACATGCCCGAAACCATGCGCGCGGTCCGCCAGCACAGCTTCGGCGGCCCCGAAGTGCTCAAGATCGAGGAGGTGCCTCGCCCGGAACCGCTCTGGACCGAGGTGCTGGTCCGGGTGCACGCCGCCGGCGTCAACCCGGTCGACTGCAAGACCCGGGCCGGCGGCGGCATCCTGAGCACCCAGGGGCCGCTGCCGTTCACCATCGGCTGGGACGTCTCCGGCGAGGTGGTGGCCATCGGCTCCGGCGTGACCCGCTTCGCCGTCGGCGACGAGGTGTACGGGATGGTCAACTTCCCCCGGAGCGGTGCTGGTTACGCCGAGTACGTGACGGCCGACTCGCGCCAGCTGGTCCGCAAGCCCGAGGTGCTCAGCCACCAGGAGGCGGCCGGGGTCCCGCTGGTGGCGCTGACCGCCTGGCAGAGCCTGGTCAGCGTCGGTCGGACCGGCCCGGGCACCCGGGTCCTGGTCCACGGCGCGGCCGGCGGGCTGGGCCACATCGCGGTCCAGATCGCCCGGGCCCGCGGCGCCTGGGTGTGCGGCACGGCGGGCACCGCCCAGCAGGACCTGGTGCGACAGCTGGGCGCCGACGAGGTCTACGACTACACCAAGGTCCGGTTCGAGGAACTCGCCCACGACATCGACGTGGTGGTCGACACCGTCGCCGGGGACAACGGGCTGCGCTCGCTGCGCACCATGCGCCCCGGCGGCGTGCTGGTCTCGCTGCCGGTGCCGCCCGACGAGCAGACGCTCGCCGAGGCCGCCCGGCTCGGGCTGCGCGCGGTGTCGCTGACCGTCGAGGGCGACCGGACCGACCTGGAGGACATCACCGCGCTGATCGAGGCCGGCGCCATCAAGCCGATCATCGCCGAGGTCCTGCCGCTGGAGCGCGCCGACAAGGCCCACGAGCTGATCGAAACCGGCCAGGCCAAGGGCAAGGTCGTGCTCAAGGTCATCGGCTGACCTCTCCCCTCCTCACCTCACCTCATCCCGAGTCCCCGCCCGCCCCGGGCGGGGACCGTCTCCGTCAGGAATCGAGGATCCATGCCCATCATCAAGGTCAATCTCATCGAAGGCTTCGCCACCCTGGCGGAGAAGTCCCAGATCACCATGGAGATGACCGAGGCGCTGGTCACCGTCATGGGCGAGGTGACCAGGCAGTTCACCTACGTGTCCGTGGAGGACATGAAGCCCGGCGCCGTCTCGATGGGCGGCCAGCTGGTGACCGAGGAGACGATGCGCGGCGGGCTCGTCCTGTCCGAGCAGGAACTGGCGGTCAAGCTCACCGCCAGCCGCGTCAAGGCCGCCTACGCCGCCCTGGACAGCGGCGACCGCACCGCCATCGAGCAGTACTGGGACAAGGACCTCACCTGGTCCGTCCCCGGCGCCAACCCGCTGGCCGGCACCTACGAGGGGCTCGACGCCTTCCTCGGGTACGTGCAGAGCCGCCGGGACCTCTCCGGCGGCTCGTTCAGGTCGGAGGAGGAGCAGATCATGGTCGACGGGCACATCGCCGCCTACCTCTGCCGCAACTCCGCCATCCGCTCGAGTGCCGACTGCTCCTGCGCGCTGGCCGCCGACCTGATGCAGCTGCTGCACTGGAAGAACGGCCGGGTGATCTCCGGCCAGGAGGCCTACTTCGGCGACGGCGCCACCGGCAACGACGCCTTCTGGCGCTGACCGGCACCCGGCGCGCCAGCACGACGGCGCCTTCGGTGCGCACCCTCCCGGTGCCCACCGAAGGCGCCCTTCTGGTGGGCCGGCACGGCAGTGGGGGGGCCCCCCCCCGCGGGGGGGGGGGCCCCCCCCCGCGGGGGGGGGCCCCCCCACTGCCGTGCCGGTAGCACGCCCTAGCGTTCGTCCGCGAGCTCCGCCGCCCGGTCCAGGTCCGGCTCCAACTGGGCCTCCAGCTCGGCCTCCAGGCCCTCCTCGAGCTCGGCCTCCAGCTGGTCGTCGTCCAGTTCGGCCGCCGCCAGCTCCGCCGACAGGTCTGCCACGTCCCCCAGCTCCTGGAGGGTGTGGAAGCCCAGCGCGGCCGAGGCCAGCGTCACGTGGTGGTGCCAGCCACGGAACGAGCGGCCCTCGAAGTCGCCCAGCCCGTAGTTCTGCCGCAACCGGTCCTGGCTGACCGCGACGTGGTGCCGCAGCTCGGCGAGCGCGACGGTGTCGGCCAGCCGGTCGGCGGGCAGGTTGGTCACCCAGTAGGTCCGCGGCCGGGGGCGGCCGAACGGCCACTCGACCACCAGCTGCCGCTGGACCCGGTAGCCGCCGGCCCGGCGCGGCCGCAGCGGCTGGCGACCGATCGCGCCGACCGGGCCGCCGCCGAGCGGTACCACCATGAACTGCGAGTGCCGGGTCCGCGCCGCCGGGCTGTCCTGCCAGGAGAGCGCCACCCGCTCGGCCCGGCCGCCCAGCGCGAGCGCCACGTCCACTGCGGGGTTGCGCTGTCCCGGTGCCCGGCCCGACAGTTGACGCACCGGCAGCAGGGTGCTCGGACCCACCTCGACGAGGTAGCCGACGTTGCGGTCCTCGAGCCCGACCAGCAGGGCCTCGATCTGCGGCTCGTAGGTCCAGTCGGCCAGCACCGGGGCGGGCGGCACGTTCCACTCCAGGACCTCGTCCAGCGACTCCAGCACGTAGCTCCAGCGCGGGCGGTGTCGCTCCTCGGCCGGGACATGGGCCTGGTTGCGCAGCTCGTGGTCCTCGTCCCAGTGCCGGGGCAGCATCAGGTGCCAGTTGACCGGCAGGCTGCCGCCGCGGTGCACCAGCGAGGTGGCCAGCGCCAGTTGGCAGTTGACCACCCGGCCGGCCGAACCGACGAACTGCCGACCGACGCCGGCCGAGCGGGTGCCGTTCTTCGGGAACACCACCTCGTCGACGGCCCACGCCTGGGGCGCGGCCGCGCCGGCCACCCGCTCCGCGAGGTAGCGGCGCACGGTGTGCGAGGCCCAGGTGCTCTGGTTGACGAACTGCTGGATGGGCTGGACCGCTCTGTGGCCGAGCACCTTCTCGGTGATGTTGGCCGGGGTCCGCCGTCCGGGGGCGTGCAGCAGCCCCCGCAAGTAGACCTCGCCCCAGCGGCGTTGGTCGGAGCGGGCGAAGCAGGAGAAGAGGTCTCGACAGTACTCGGAGATTCCGTCCTGCCGATCCCCCGCAAACGGATCACGGAGGTGCGAAACCTTGGTCACAGCGGGTCCTTCGGCGTTCGGGCCACGCGGTCCGTCCCGCCCACCGAGGCGGGGCGGACCGGCGTGGCGCAGGGGTGGTCACTCGTCGTTGCAGGCGCGATCCGGGTCGAGCACGAAGGCGTCGGTCGCGATGAGCATCTGAGCGATCTCGGGTTCGGCGGAGCCGACGATGACGAAGTCGACGTCGGCGCCGATCTTGGTCCGCTGGAACAGCAGCTCGTTGATGATCGGGCGGCTGATCTCGGTGACCTTGCAGAGGTGGAACTCCACCCGGCGCGGGTTGACCGAGAGGGCCTCGCCGAAACCGCGGCGGAAGTTGTCCAGCTCCTGGAGGTCGAGGATCCCCTCCAGGTGGACGTGCGCCGTCTCGCCGTCGAACTCGCTGGAGATCCGCAGCCGCAGGTCGGCCGGCTCGACGACCACCCGCACCCGCAGCGCCTCGCTGCTCTTCGGCAGCTTGACGGTCAGCGCCTTGGCGTCGAAGTCCTGGTACGGCTCGTCGTCGATCCAGACCTGGTCGATCTGGACCGAGCCCTCCGGCAGCATGTCGGGAGCCACCCGCAGCACCCCGTCCGGGAACGCGTCGGGGCGCGGCCGGAAGTGCAGGGTCAGCGGCTGCGAGGTGACCAGCAGGTTGGTGTAGGTCGCCGCCAGGTAGCAGAGCTCCAGCGCGTGGTAACCGGCCATCGAGTGGCTGCCCTTGAGCCGCTCGGTGCCCAGCAGGTAGGGGATGCCGTTGGCGAGCACGTTGAAGTAGACGCCGCCGTCGTCGTAGTCCAGGAAGAAGGCGTTGTAGAACGCCGCCGCCTCCCGCGCCTGCCGCTTGTGCTCCGGGTCCCCGGTGACGCCCGCCAGGATCAGGTAGGCCAGGATCGACTGCTCCTGCTGCCACCAGGCCTTGCGGTCGTGCCAGACCAGCCGGTGGGCGCCGCTGTCCGGGTCGGGGACCCGCTCGACCACGTCGTACCAGCCGCCGCGCTGCTGGTCGCTGCCGACCGGCGGCATGATCTCCGCGATCCGCTCGGCCAGTTGGCTGTACTCCGGCTTGTCGCGCAGCGCCCGGATCCGGGTGAGGTTCCAGGCGATCTTGAGGTTGTGGCCGACCACCGCGCGGTCCTGCTGCCAGCCCCAGGTGCGGTCGGGACTCCAGTCCTCGTGGAAGCGCTCCTGCACGAACGGGCTGTTGGGCTCGTCCGGGAAGTACTTGGCGATGGTGTCGGCGGTCTCCTCCAGGAGCTCCGCGAAGTCCGGCCGCCCGGTGGCCAGGTAGGCGTTGATCAGGTAGGCCGGGGCGTGGTCGCCGACCGAGTTCCAGTTCTTCCGGGCCCGGTTGCGGCCCAGCGAGTCGGACCGCGGGTCCATCGTGATCGGGTCGAGGTGGGAGAAGAAGCCGCCCCGTTCCTCGTCCTTGAAGTACTTGTGGAACAGCGCCACGGTGCGGTCGATGTCGTCCAGGATCCGCGGGTCGCCGGTGATCCGGTAGGTCTGGGTCGGGCCGGCCAGCGCGTAGATCTGCTCGTACATCGGGATCGCGTTGTAGTCGTCGCCGAACTCCGAGGCGAAGACCTTGCGTTGGGCGTCGGGGGTGATGTCGATGGCGTGGTACCAGTAGACGACGCCCTCCTGCTCGTCCGAGACCCGCATGTGCTCGCGCAGGTACTCGGTGCCGGACTCGGCCGCCGCCAGGAAGCGCTCCTCGCCGGTCAGCATGAAGGCGGTGGCCAGGCCGTAGACCAGCCGGGAGATGGTGTCGGTCTCCTGGCGCAGGTCCTGCTCGCTGTACTCGGACACGTGGGTGCCGTGCAGCGTCAGCCGGGTGCGGAAGCCGCGCCAGTCGTACACCCCGTCGGGGAAGTGGCCGCGCAGGTAGAAGTCGGCTATCTCGGCCGCCTGCTGGACCCACCAGCCCGGCTTCTCGAAGACGTAGGCACCCCGCCGCTCCTCCGGGAAGACCAGCTCGCGGGCGTCGATCCGCTCGCCGCCGGCCCACTGGTGGAAGAGGCCGTAGACGAACACGTAGCGGCCCTCGGCCAGCAGGTCGCGGGTGGCGCCACTGGTGTCCCGGCGGTGCGAGTCGCCGAGGTTGCGGACGATCTGGGAGCCGAGCACGCCATCCAGGTGGATGGTGAACTCCCGCCCGTCGGTGGTCCGCAGGCCGAACCGGTCATGCGTCGGCTCGTAGGAGGTGATGTATCCGGCGATGCTGTCGGAGTAGGTCCGTCGGACGTCGGGTGCGCTCATCGATTGGTGCCTCCGTTGTCGGGCAGCGCCACCAGGACGACGACGCTGCGACCGTGGGCGTGGAAGAGGTGGCCTGTGACGGGCTCCTCCGCACCGGGCGCCAGCACGTCGGCCTCCGCGCCGCGGGCGGTGTCGACCGTCCGGTGCCACTGGTGTCCCGCGATCTGCGGGAGCTCGAAGTCCAGACCGAGGTGGTACATGTTGAGGATCACGTGCAGGTCCGGATCGCCGTCGAAACCGCCCAGCGTGAAGGAGAGGACCCGGGCGTCGGTGTCCTCCCAGCCGGGCTGCTCCAACCTGGTGCCGTGCCAGCTGACCTCGGGCACCTCGCGCTCGTTGTGCCGGCCGCTGAAGAACTGGGGCCGGCGCAGGGTCGCGTGGCGCTTGCGCAGCGCGATCATGGAACGGAAGAAGTCCTGGACCTCGGTCTCCTTCTCCGCCTGCTCCCAGTCCAGCCAGGAGATCTCGTTGTCCTGGCAGTACGCGTTGTTGTTGCCGCCCTGGCTGTTGCGGAACTCGTCACCGGCCAGGATCATCGGCACGCCGCGGGAGAGCATCAGGATCGCCGTCAGGTTCTTGATCTGCCGCACCCGCAGCCGCTCGATCTCGTCCGCGTCGCTGGCGCCCTCCACCCCGCAGTTCCAGCTGAAGTTCTCGTGGCTGCCGTCGGTGTTGGCCTCGCCGTTGGCGTGGTTGTGCTTGCCGTGGTAGCTCACCAGGTCGTTCATCGTGAAGCCGTCGTGGCAGGTGATGAAGTTGACGCTGTTGGTGGGCAGTTCGCCCTGCCGGCTGAACAGGTCGCGGGAGCCGCCGATCCGGGTGGCCACCGTCCCCACCAGGCCCGCGTCACCGCGCACGAAGCGCCGGATGTCGTCGCGGAACGGCCCGTTCCACTGCGCCCAGCGCTTTCCGGGGAAGCGGCCGACCTGGTAGAGGCCGCCGCCGTCCCAGGGTTCGGCGATGATCTTCGTCTCGGAGAGGATCCCGGACAGCTCGATGCCCCAGAGCACCGGCGGGGTCTCCATCTCGTAGCCCTCGGCGCCGCGGGAGAGTTCGGAGGCGAGGTCGAAGCGGAAGCCGTCCACGTGGTGCTCGGTGACCCAGTACTCCAGGCACTCGATGATGAACTTGGCCACCGCCGGGTGGTTGGCGTTGACCGCGTTGCCGCAGCCGGTGAAGTCCATGTAGTGCCGGCGGTCCTGCGGCCACAGGTGGTAGTAGACCTCGTTGGCCTGGCCCCGGAAGCTGATCGTGGGGCCGTGCTCGTTGCCCTCCGAGGTGTGGTTGAAGACCACGTCCAGGATGACCTCGATGCCGGCCTTGTGCAGCGCCTTGACCATGTCCCGGAACTCTTCGATGTGCTTGCAGCCGCACGGGTCGGAGCAGTAGTCGCTGTGCGGGGCGAAGAAGCCGAACGGGTCGTAGCCCCAGTAGTTGCGCAGCGGCGTGCCGTGCGGGCCGACCCGCAGCACCTGACGCTCGTCGAAGTCGAAGACCGGCAGCAACTCGACCGCGGTCACGCCGAGTTCCTTGAGGTACGGGATCTTCTCGACCACGCCGGTGAAGGTGCCGGGGTGGGTCACCCGGGCGGTGGGCGAGGAGGTCAGGCCGCCCACGTGCATCTCGTAGATCACCGTCTCAGCCAGCGGCCGGCGCAGCGGCTCGTCGCCCTCCCAGTCGTAGCAGTCCAGGTCCACCACCATGCTGCGCATCGCGTAGGCGCAGTTGTCCTCGTGGCCCACCGCGCGGGCCCGGTCCCAGAGGATGTTGATGTTCGCCCGCGAGTAGGGGTCGAGCAGCACCTTTCGGTGGTTGAACCTGGCGCCGGACTCCTTGACCTGCTGCGGACCGTCCATCCGGTACGCGTACACCTGTCCTTCCCGCAGACCGGTGACATGGCAGTGCCAGAAGTGATAGCTGTGATTGTTTTCCGGATCGAGCGTGATCACCCGGGCCGGCGCCAGCGCGTGGTAGCTGTCGAACAGCAGCAGGTCGACCCGAGTGGCTCGCTCGGAGAAGATCGAGAAGTTCACGCCGGTTTCGTCCACGGTGGCACCCAGCGGCTGCGGATGCCCGGCCGTCACCTCGGCCCGCATCAGTGTTTCGACCGGGACTTCTGTCGTCGCCTGACTCTTGGTCATATCTTCTGTCAACTCCCTACCCCATGATGCACCCGGAATTGTGGATTCCGCCCGGATCTCACCCCCCATGGGGGGAAGGACCGGGCTGCTCTCCGCTTCGCCGACGCGCGCACGGGTGCGGGCGGAGAAGGTGGCCTCGGCGCGGCACACCGGGACCACCGAAGGCTCAGGCCACCGGTGTCCGGTCCCAGGCGAGCGAGCCGTAGGCCTCGCTCCAGGACGGGAACGGCACCCCTGGCTCGTTGAAGATCTCGAAGGTCACCCCGCGGGCGGCCGGCGTGTACAGCGCCTGCAGGCAGGCCTCGGCCACGTCCCGCCGGGCCACCTGCCCGGTGCCCTGGTCCCCCTGGTGCAGCCGCACCCGGTGGCCGGCGCTGCGGTCGTCGATCAGCCACCCGGGCCGCACCACGGTGTAGGGCAGCCCCGACTCGCGCAGCGCCTCCTCGCCGGCGAAGCGCCAGGAGAGCAGGCGGCCGTAGGCGTTCAGCGGGTGCCCCTGGTGGGTCGCGTGCAGCTGGCTGATCAGCACCACGTGCGGCCGGTTGCCGTCGGCGGTGGCGGCCTTGAGGACGTTGCGCACCCCGTGGCAGAGGGTGGTCTCCGGCCGGTCGGGCCCGCTCTGCTCGGTACCGGGCTCGACGCCGTAGACCACCGCCGAGCAGCCGGCCAGCGCACCGCCCAAGGTCTGCGGGGCGCGCACGTCCGCCTGTCTGAACACCGCACCCGGCGCCAGCTCCCGGCGGGCGCGGTGCGCGCTTCGACCGATGACGCGCACGCTCTCCCGGCGCTCCAGGAGCCCTTGCACGATGAATCGGCCGACGCGTCCCGTGCCGCCGACCACCACCACCGGATTGTCCATCGCCTTCACTCCTCTGCTCAGCCGTCGGGTGACGAGTCGTCGGGCAGGTCGCCGGTGTGCGCCGGTCGGATCAGATCCATCGCAGGATGTCGTCCGAGCTGGTCAGCCGGGTGCCCGAAGGAAGGTTCGCGATCATTGGGACTCTCAGGCGCGGGTAGACGCTGACCCCGGAGAGCCGGGACCCCCGCCAGAGCTGGGCGCCGTCCCCGATGGCCGAGAAATCCTCCAGTCGGACCGGGTTCTCCCGGTCCGACTGGATCTCCACCATGGGGCCGACATAGCTGTCGCTGATGTGCGCATACGGACCGATCACCGAGGCGTCGCCGCAGGAGCTGCGGCTCAGCCGCGCCCCCGCACGCAGTTCGACGCCGTCGCCGACGTCGGTGTACTCCAGCCGGACGTCGCTGCCGACCGCGACATGGCGGCCTATTCGGACCCCGGGGCCGATCACCACGGTGCCCGCCTCGATCTTGTCCGCCAGCGTGGTGCCGGTGATGTCGTCGCGGGTGGCCAGCGAGGTCTCGTGGATCCAGTACCGCGGACTGGCGCTGGCCGGCTCGGCCATCAGCTCGTTCATCAGCGGATAGCCGCCGGCCAGCACGTCCTTGAGGGTGACCAGGTAGTCCTCGACGTTGCCGAGGTCGCCGAGTCTGTCGATCCGGTGCGCGGCCACCGGCAGGCCCCGCTCCACCAGGGTGGGCAGCAGGTCGCCGCCCCAGTCGAGCCGCTGCTGTGCCTGGCGCATCAGCTCCGGCTCCCGGGCGGCCTCGCGCAGTCGCGCGCAGTCCACCAGGTACATCCCAGCGTTCGTGGGAAGCATCGCGTCCGCGTCCTGGCGCACCTCGGGGAAGAGCTCGTGGATCCGGTCCAGCGCCGGCTTCTCCACGAAACCGGAGACCAGGCCACGGGCGTCGGTGCGCATCGCGCCGTACTTGCCGGCCACCTCCTGCGGCGTGCGGGCCACCGCGGCCACCGTCACCACCGCGTCGGCGGCCCGGTGGGCGGCCGCCAGCTCGGCGAGCGAGAAGTCGAAGATCGAGTCGACGGGCAGCACCAGGGCCTGCCCGGTGAGGTCCCACTCCTCCAGGTTGTGCAGGGTGGCCGCACCGGAGCCGACGTTGTACCGGTCGAAGCTGGGCCGCGAGTAGCGCACCTCGACGCCGTATCGCTCGCCGTGGCCGAGCAGCAGCATGATCTGGCTGCGGTTCTCCAGCCCCTGGGCCACCACGTAGAAGCGACGGATGCCCTGCTCACGGCAGGCGTCGACGACCCACTCGATGAGGCGACGGCCGACGAAAGGGATCAGCGCCTTGCTGCGGATGTAGTCCGCGGACTCCAGCGTGATCGGCTTGGCACGTTCGCCGCGCCCACCGGCCAGGATGATCCCCACGGTCTCCATGTGCTCGCCACCCATCTCGCATCCCCCACGTCGGCGACCCTTGTCAGCAAAGACTCAACAGCAAGAGTCACATGGTGTCAACGAGGGAGTCAAGCCGGTGACCGAATGCCCGCCTTGTCGTCATGTCACCGGCGCGGTTCCGAGACGATATGTCAGGTCCACGACATGAAATTTCGGACCATTCCCCTGAAACTCATTCACGCCCGCCGGCGGCCGGCTCGGGACGACTGTGGGCCAATCCACCGACCTGGTGCGATTGGGGCGATTCGGATCTCCCCGGAATTCAGACCTGACCCTCCGTCACGCTGTCTCCCAACTATTGAGGATTCTCGTGACCTTCCGTAGCTGAAATTAAACTCCGGGGTCAGCCGCTCAAGCGGCCGAAAAGAAGCGATATCTTCGGCCTTACATCTCGCGCCACTGGGAGGATCAAATGGGGGAGTCCATGCGCGCCGCTTTCTTCGATCTGGGAGGCAGACACAGCTCACTGCGACACAGCCGGGCGGTACGCGCGGCGGCGGCCAGACACCGCTCGGTCGGCGACCTGGTGGTCCTGGTGCTCTCCCGCGACCAGCCCAAGAGGCCGACCCCGGCTGCGTTGAGCCTGGAGACGCTGGGCGTCGACGCGGACCTGGTCCTGCTGCCCGAACCGGTCGACCCGCCCACCGTGCCCGAGAGCCACCCGCCGGTGACCGTGATCGAGGCGATCACCCTGCTCGGCCTCGACCCCGCCTGCTGCTTCGGCTACGTCGACCACTGCGGCGGCCTGCGCACCCTGGCCGTGGTCGGCAATCCCCGCGTGGTCGGCCTGGACCCGGATCTGGCCGCGCACGCCGACTCCCACGGCTGGCCGATCCTGAGCGAATCCCAGACACCGGTCGGCCAGGCCGGACCCCCAGGCGCCCAGTAGGGGAAAACTCAGGGCCGTGGCTACTGGCCCCCGGGCCCCGCGAGGAGCACCGTGGAGGCATGGAACACGGAGATCTGTCGCGACGCGAGAACCGTCAACTGGCCGTCGCCTCTGCCACCCTCGGTCCGTGGCGTGCTGCCACGGCCGTGGGCGCGGTGGTCGGCGGGGCAGCGCTGGCCGTGGACGTGGTGACCGGCCACTGGACCACGAGCATCCTGGCCGGCCCGGTCGGCCTGGCCCTGTTCTTCTTCTTCCTGGTCGGCGGCCTCGGCGGGCGGCTGCGCAAGGACACCGGCGACCGCCGGCTGCGACGCTGGGCCGACGCCAACCCCTGGCAGTCCGCGCTGCCGCTCAGCGGCGCCCTCCTGGTGCTGAACACGCTGGCGCTGACGCTGCTCGGCAGCTGGGGCATCTTCGGCGCGTTCTTCACCTCGCTGCTCCCGGCCGGCCTGCTGCTGGTGGTGCTCGGCGTGGTCGGCTCGGTCAAGGGCGCCCGTCGGTCCCGCTGACCGGGCAACTGAGGAGATATCAGCACAGTTCGCGCACCTGGGCATCTCAGTGGGGCCGCCCGGTGCGCGAACTGTCGTTCACCCTCTGCATACTGACCGCGTGTCGATCACCGAAGACCCACCACAGCCACCCGGCGAGGAGCCGGACCCGTTCGCCGACCTCGTGCTCGACGAGGAGTTCGTCAAGGGTGCCACCGTCAAGGAGCAGTCCGGCCGGGCCCGGATGCTCTCCGCCAAGTGGCTACGCGAGCCTCCCCAGCCGGAGCAGGCCTGGCGCCCGCCGACCGAGACCCGCCGCCGCTGGTACCAGCGCCGGGCCGCGCCCGTGGACCCCTGGGGCAACAAGCGCCGCACCAAGCGGAACTGGCAGGCCCCGGTCTTCGTGCTGCTCGCGATAGCCGTGGTGGCCGCCGGGCTGAACGTCAATGGGCTGCACAGCTGGTACGTGAACAACTTCAGCGGTGGGTCCTCTGGCTCCGGGTCGGCGGCGGCCGGGGCACCCCCCGTGCCCGTGGTCACCCAGGCGCCGGAGACCGCCCAGCCGACCGCGGCGCCCTCCACGGCGGACCCGCAGACCCCGACCGTGGCGCAGCCGTGGCTGGGCTCGCCCGCCGACGCCTGGCCCGCCGGCCCCGACGCCGTCGTACTGCCGCCGGCCCAGGCCACCGGGGTGTTCTCGCAGGACCAGGTGGCGGGGCAGCTGAAGCTCGTGAAGGACTTCCTGGTCGGGTCGAACCTCGACCCGACCGTGCTGTCGGGCGGGACCCCGCAGCAGGTGCTGGACCTGCTGGGTGGCAAGTCGCTGGCCGCGTTCAAGGACTCGCTCGCCCACCCCGGCCCGACGAACGACCCGACCAGCTGGATCAGCCGGTTCAACCCGAAGACCGCGATCCCGGCCGGCAACGTGGTCAAGCTCCAGGGCCGGATCACCTTCGCGGCGGACACCGCCAAGGACGACCCCGACGGGGTGCTGGTGCACACCGACTACACCTTCGTCTACGCCCTGGTGCCGGGTCCGCAGCAGTTCGATCCGAACAGCGTGCCCAGCGCGTCGCCGACCGGCGGCGGCAACGCGCAGTCCGTGGCCCTGCTGTCGCTGGACCCCAACGCCGTGGTCACCCGCGAGATCGTCCGCCGGACTCAGGACTTCGTCTTCTACGACCCGGCCAAGTTCAACGTGTCGCCGCACAAGCTGTACTTCGGGCAGGGCAACAGCTTCCTGGGCAACAACTACTGCGCGATTGGCGACGGCTGGCTGGAGCCGCTGTTCCCGCAGACGGGGAACATCGACGGGGCGGCGCCGAGCTCCGGCCCGACGATGGACCCCTACGACCGCAGCCAGGCGCTGCCCGACGACCAGAAGTGCCGCACTGACAGCCGTTCCTGACCGCTACCGCTTCTTCCGCTTCCCCGGCCGCCCGCCACCCGAGGCCTTCCGCTTCTCGTGCCGGGCGGTCTCGCGTTCCCACTGCGCCCGCCGGACGCCCTCGCCCGGGGCCTCCGTGAGGCTGCGGAAGAAGTACGCGGCCGCCGAGCCGACGCAGCCGATGAGCCAGACCGCGCCGAGCGACTTGTCCTCGGCCATCCAGCCGTCCAGCGAATCGCGGCCCTCGGCGAGGACCTTCCAGGTGCGCAGCGCGGCCAGCACCGAGCAGACCGCGATGGCGGCCAGCAGCAGCCAGTTGACCAGGCCGCCGGCCTTGGACATCCGCACCCCGCCGACCGCGAACTGCAGCACCAGCCCGCCCGCCACCACCGTGGCGAAGGCGCCGAGCGAGACCGCCACCCGGCGCAGCCAGTAGTCGGTGCCGTGCTCCACCCAGCTGGTGCCGAAGAAGCGGATGGGCTCGGGGGCGGTGCGGTCGTCGATCACGCCTCAAGTATCCCCGAGCCCCTCCCGGCCCGTCGGTCCGTGCCCGGCCGGCCCGAGCCCGTCAGCCCAGCTTGCTGACGTCCCGCACCGCGCCCTTGTCGGCCGAGGTGGCCATCGCCGCGTACGCCTTGAGCGCCGCGCTGACCGGACGGTCGCGGTGGGCCGGCTGGTAGCCGCCGGACTCCTCCAGCCGCAGCCGGCGCTCGTGCAGCTCCTCGAAGGAGACCTCCAGCTGGACCGAGCGGCCCGGGATGTCGATCGAGATGACGTCGCCGTCCTGGACCAGCGCGATGGTGCCGCCGGAGGCCGCCTCCGGGGAGGCGTGCCCGATCGACAGCCCGGAGGTGCCGCCGGAGAACCGCCCGTCGGTGATCAGCGCGCACGCCTTGCCCAGGCCCCGGCCCTTGAGGAACGAGGTGGGGTAGAGCATCTCCTGCATGCCGGGGCCGCCCTTGGGGCCCTCGTAGCGGATCACCACCACGTCGCCCTCCTTGACCCGCTTGGTCAGGATCGCGTCCACCGCGTCCTCCTGGGACTCCAGCACCACGGCCGGTCCTGAGAAGGTCCAGATCGATTCGTCGACGCCGGCCGTCTTCACGATGCAGCCGTCCTCGGCCAGGTTGCCGTAGAGCACGGCCAGGCCGCCCTCCAGCGAGTAGGCGTGCTCGACGCTGCGGATGCAGCCGCCGGCCGCGTCGGTGTCCAGCGTCTCCCAACGCTCGGACTGGGAGAAGGCGGTGGCCGAGCGGACGCAGCCGGGGGCCGCGTGGAACAGCTCGACGGCGGTCGGCGAGGGCGAGCCGCCGCGGACGTCCCAGGTCTTCAGCCACTCGGCGAGCGAGTCGCTGTGCACGGTGTGCACGTCCTCGTTCAGCAGCCCGCCCCGGTACAGCTCGCCGAGGATCGCCGGGATGCCGCCGGCCCGGTGCACGTCCTCCATGTAGTACGAGCCGTTCGGCGCGACCTTGGACAGGCAGGGCACCCGGCGGGAGATCTGGTCGATCGCCCGCATGTCGAAGTCCAGCTCGGCCTCCTGGGCGGCGGCGAGCAGGTGCAGGATCGTGTTGGTCGAGCCGCCCATCGCGATGTCCAGCGCCATCGCGTTCTCGAAGGCCGCGCGGGTGGCGATGGACCGCGGCAGCACCGAGTAGTCGTCGCCGTCGTAGTGCCGCTTGGTGATCTCGACGATGGTGCGCCCGGCGTCCTCGTACAGCGCCTTGCGGGCGGTGTGGGTGGCCAGCGTCGAGCCGTTGCCGGGCAGCGCGAGACCGATCGCCTCGGCCAGGCAGTTCATCGAGTTCGCGGTGAACATGCCCGAACAGGAGCCGCAGGTCGGGCAGGCGTTCTCCTCGATGATCGCGATGTCCGCGTCCGAGACGTTCTCGTTGACGGCGTCGGAGATCGCGTTCACCAGGTCGAGCTTGCGCACGGTGCCGTCCACCAGCACCGCCTGGCCGGCCTCCATCGGGCCGCCGGAGACGAAGACGGTGGGGATGTTGAGGCGCAGCGCGGCCATCAGCATGCCGGGGGTGATCTTGTCGCAGTTGGAGATGCAGATCAGCGCGTCCGCGCAGTGGGCGCTGACCATGTACTCCACGCTGTCGGCGATCAGGTCGCGCGAGGGCAGCGAGTAGAGCATCCCGTGGTGGCCCATCGCGATCCCGTCGTCCACCGCGATGGTGTTGAACTCGCGCGGGATGCCGCCGGCCGCGGCGATGGCCTCGGAGACGATCCGGCCCACCGGCTGCAGGTGGGTGTGGCCCGGCACGAACTCGGTGAAGGAGTTGGCCACCGCGATGATCGGCTTGCCGAAGTCCTCCCGGGCTACACCGGCCGCCCGGAGGAGGGCGCGGGCGCCTGCCATGTTGCGACCGTGGGTGACCGTACGGGACTTCAGCTCGGGCACGGGATCTCTCCATTCCCAGGGGTAGGTAACAGCCGAGCCTACGCCCCGGTCCCGCCCGCCGGACGCACCGTCCGCATCGCGGTCAGGCCCGCTTGAACGCCAGTGTCAGCTCGGTGCGGTACTCCTCGACGACCTCGCCGTCCGGGAAGGCGGCCAGCAGCGCGGCCCGCTCGGCGGCCAGCACCGGCTCCTTCACCGCCGCGTCCAGCACCGCGAAGTAGGACTTGGAGCGCAGGTCGGTGATCACGTCCTCGACGCTGATCCGGCGCTCCCAGCGCAGTTCGCGGGTGGTGACCGGCTCGAAGGGGTAGGCGTCCAGCGTCCCGGTGAGAGCGTTCATCTCGCCGTAGTAGTGGAAGTTCGGCAGCGCGGCGGTCAGCCGGGCCAGTTGCTCGCCCAGCCACGGCACCGAGCGGTCCTTGAGGTTCCAGACCAGCGCCAGCGCGCCGCCCGGGCGCAGCACCCGCAGTGCCTCGGGCAGCGAGCGCTCGGGGTCGGTCCAGTGGAAGGCCTGGAAGTAGGTGATCAGGTCCGCGCTGGCGTCGTGGCACGGCAGCTCGTTGCCGTCGCCCTTGACCAGCGGCAGTTCGGGACTGACCCGGTGCAGCTGGGCCGCCATCCCGGGGGTCGGCTCGACCGCGATCACCCGGGCGCCGCGCGCGTGCAGCAGCCGGGTGGCGATCCCGGTGCCGGCGCCGACGTCCAGCACATCCGCACCGCTGACCGGGCGACCGGTCAACTCCTCGATGGCGTCGAACAGTTCGCCGGGGTAGGAAGGGCGGGCCCGGTCGTACTCGGCGGCCACCGAGCCGAAGCTCGACGCGTGCGCGTGGTGCTGATCGACGGTCATGACCGGTCCCTCCAGGGGTCGTTCGTACCGTCAGAGTACGCGCGAGCCGGTGGCCAGATGCAGCCGGGTGAAGGCCAGCGCCTCGGCCAGGTCCGCCTCGCGCTCGGCGGGTGAGCCGGAGCGCCGGGTGTTGACCTCCAGCACCACGTGGCCGTCGAAGCCGGTGCGGGCCAGCCGCTCCAGCAACTCGGCACAGGGCTGCTTGCCGCGCCCGGGGATCAGGTGCTCGTCCTTGCCGGAGCCGGTGCCGTCGGCCAGGTGCACGTGGGCCAGCCGGTCCCCCATCCGGTCGACCATGGCGAAGGCGTCGATCCGCGAGGTGGCCACGTGCGAGAGGTCCACGGTGAAGTGCCGGTAGGCCTCGTCGGTGACGTCCCAGCCGGGGGCGTAGGCGAGCACCTCGCGGTCCTTGTAGCGCCAGGGGTACATGTTCTCCACCGCGAACCGCACCGCCGTCTCGCCCGCCATCCGCTCGATGCCGCGGACGAAGTCGCGCGCGTAGCCGCGCTGCCAGCGGAACGGCGGGTGCACCACCACGGTGTCCGCGCCCAGCGCCTCGGCGGCCGCCCTGGCCCGCTTGAGCTTGGTCCACGGATCGGTGGTCCAGACCCGCTGGGTGATCAGCAGGCAGGGCGCGTGCACCGCCAGGATCGGCATCCGGTGCTGCTCGGACAGCGCCCGCAGCCCGTCCAGGTCCTGGCTGATCGGGTCGTTCCAGACCATCACCTCGACACCGTCGTAGCCGAGCTTGGCCGCCAGCTCGAAGGCGACCGCGGTGTTGTCGGGGTAGACCGATGCGCTGGACAGCGCGATCTTGGTGTCCGGGATGTGCAGCGCGGGGTGCGCCGGCAGCACCAGCCGGTCGGTGGTGCGCAGCAGCGGGTCGCGGCGCGGTGGAGTCGCCTTGCGGCGCGCGGCCCTGGGCAGCCGGGGCTGCGGCGCGGCGGCGGCCTTGGCGGTGCGCCGCCGTGGGCGGGCCTCGGCCCGCTCGGCCTCGGTCCGCTCCTGGGGCTGCTCGTCCGCCACCAAAGACTCGTCCTCCACGGGAGACAGGTACGGGAGACAGGTTATGCGGACTGCGCCACGAGCGGCGTCCCGCCGGGCTGGCCCATGCTGTCCAGTCGCCGCAGGATGATGCCCTCACGCAGCGCCCACGGGCAGATGTCCAGCTCCTCGAGGCCGAACAGGTCCATCGCCGCGTCCGCCACCAGCGCCCCGGCCAGCAGCTGACGGGACCGGCCCTCGGAGACCCCGGGGATCTTGGCCCGCTCGGCCGCCGTCATCGCGGCGAGCCTGGGCAGCCAGGCCGCCAGGCCGGCGCGGCTCAGCTTGCGCGGCACCCGTGGCCCGGCCTCGGCGGGCGCGGCGCCGGTCATCCGGGCCAGCTGCTTGAAGGTCTTGGAGGTGGCCACCGCGTGGTCCGGCGGCCCGAGTCTGGCCACCTCGGCGATCACCCCGGCGATCGCCGCCCGGATGTGCCGGCGCAGCTCGCGCACCGCGTCCGGGTCGGCCACGTCGCCCGGCAGCCAGCCGGCGGTCAGCCGGCCCGCGCCCAGCGGCAGCGAGACGGCGGTGTCCGGCTGCTCGTCGATACCGCAGGCGATCTCCAGCGAGCCGCCGCCGATGTCCAGGTCGAGCAGCCGCCCGGAGGACCAGCCGAACCAGCGGCGCACCGCGAGGAAGGTCAGCCGCGCCTCGTCCTGCCCGGAGAGCACGGTGAGCTCCACCCCGGTCTGCTCCTCGACCTGGCGCAGCACCGCCTCGCCGTTGGCCGCCTCGCGCACCGCCGAGGTGGCGAACGGCAGCAGGTCGACCACGCCCTTGTCCTCGGCGACCCGGAGCGAGGAGGCGATGTGGTCGATCAGCCGCTGGACGCCGTCCGCGCTGATCGCCCCCCGCTCGTCGAGCAGTTCCGCGAGCCGCAGCTCCGCCTTGTGCGAGTACGCGGGCAGCGGGGCGGCACCGGGGTGGGCGTCCACCACGAGGAAGTGGACGGTGTTGGAACCTACGTCGAGCACACCGAGTCGCATAATCCACCACGCTACGCCACGGCACCTGCGGAAATCCCGCCTGTTCGATTGCCGAGCAGCGCCGGTTCAGGCCAGCCTGGTCAGCTGACGTCCCCTCCGACATCCCATCGACTACTTGGGAGCCACGCCTCATGACGATCAGTCACCGCCGCCTGGGTGCCGGCGAGCACAAGGTCATCGTCCTGCACGACTGGTTCGGCACCTCGGCGGGCTGGGGCCCGTTCCTCGACTACCTGGACAAATCGACTTTCGGCTACGCCTTCCTGGACTACCGCGGCTACGGCGACCGGGTCGAGGTGCCCGGCGAGTACACCCTGGCCGAGATCGCAGCCGACGCGCTGGCGCTGGCCGACGATTTGGGCTGGGAGCGGTTCTCGCTGGTCGGCCACTCGATGGGCGGCAAGGCGGCGCAGCGGGTGCTGCTCCAGGCGCCGCACCGGGTGCGCAAGCTGGCCGGCATCGCGCCGGTGCCGGCGGCGGCCTACCCGTTGGACGAGCAGGGCCGGGCCCTGTTCGAGGCCGCCGCGCAGAACTTCACCGCCCGCCGGATGATCCTGGACCTGGTCACCGGGCACCGCGCCAACCCGATCTGGCTGGACCGGATGGTGGCCCGCTCCACCGCCACCAGCCGCACCGACGCCTTCGACGCCTACCTGACGGAGTGGACCGGCCAGGACTTCGCCGCGAAGCTCACCGGGCTCGAACTGCCGGTCGGCGTCTTCATCGGCGAGCACGACCTGGCGCTCACCGCGGAGACCTTCCGCACCGGCTGGCAGCCGCTCTATCCGAACGCCGAGCTGCGGGTGCTGCCGGCCACCGGGCACTACCCGATGTACGAGACCCCGGTCGCCTTCGCCACCGCGCTGGAGGCGTTCCTCCGGGCCTGACCGGACCGGCGGCGATGGCGGCTACCCTTGGCCGGGTGGCCGCCATCGACATCCCCGCCCCCACCAGCAAGAAGCCTCTCCCCGAGGTCGGGCTGGACTTCCCCCGCGCCTGGGTCGAGTTCGCCGACCCCGCCGACCCCGAGCAGGTCTTCCGCTGCGACCTCACCTGGCTGACCTCCCGCTGGGGCTGCATCTTCGGCCAGGGCTGCCACGGCATCCGCCCCGGGCGCGGTGAGTCCGACGGCTGCTGCACGCTGGGTGCGCACTACTCGGACGAGGACGACGAGCAGCGGGTGGTCGAGCACGCCAAGCGGCTCACCCCCGAGACCTGGCAGTACTTCGAGCAGGGCACCGACAAGAAGGGCCGGCTCAAGCTCGACGGCGGCATCACCATGCTGGACGAGGACGGCGACCGGCAGACCCGCCGGGTGGACGGCGCCTGCATCTTCCTCAACCGCCCTGGCTTCGCCGGCGGCCAGGGCTGCGCGCTGCACACGCTGGCCCTCGAGGAGGGCAAGGAGCCGCTGGAGACGAAGCCGGACGTCTGCTGGCAGCTGCCGATCCGCCGCACCTACGACTGGATCGACCGCCCGGACGACACCCGCTACCTTCAGGTGTCGATCGGCGAGTACGACCGGCGCGGCTGGGGCCCGGGCGGCCACGACCTGCACTGGTGGTGCACCAGCAGCTCGGAGGCGCACCAGGCCCCCGACCCGGTCTACGTCGGCTACCGCGCCGAGCTGACCGAGCTGATGGGCGCCGAGGCCTACGCCGTGCTGGTCGAGCTGTGCGAGCAGCGGATCAAGGCCAAGGGCGACCGGAAGCTGGCGCCCCACCCGGCGGACGCCGGAAATCGAAAGGGGTCGGCCGACCCGAAGCGGCCGAAGAAGTAACTACTTGTCGATGTCGCCGACCACGAAGAACATCGACCCGAGGATCGCGACCATGTCGGCCACCAGGGTGCCGGGCAGCAGCTCGGTCAGCGCCTGGATGTTGTTGAAGGACGCCGAGCGGAGCTTGAGCCGCCACGGCGTCTTGTCGCCGCGCGAGACCAGGTAGTAGCCGTTGACGCCGAGCGGGTTCTCGGTCCAGGCGTAGGTCTCGCCCTCGGGGGCCTTGAGCACCTTGGGCAGCCGCAGGTTGACCGGGCCGGCCGGCAGCCCGGCCAGCCGGTCCAGGCAGGCGTCGGCCAGGTCCAGCGAGTTGGCGGTCTGCTCCAGCAGGCACTCGAACCGGGCCAGGCAGTCGCCCTCCTCGCGCAGCGCGACGGTGAGCACGTCCTGCAGCTCGCCGTAGGCCAGGTAGGGCTCGTCGCGGCGCAGGTCGAAGTCGACGCCGCTGGCCCGGGCGATCGGCCCGGTGATGCCGTAGGCGTGCACGTGCTCGGGGGCGAGCACCCCGACGCCCGCCGTCCTGGCCCGGAAGATCTCGTTGCCGAGCACCAGGTTCTGGTACACCGGCAGCTGGGCGCGGACGGCGGCGACCGCCGCCCTGACCCGGCCGAGCCAGCCGGCCGGCAGGTCCTCCTTGAGGCCGCCGACCCGGTTGAACATGTAGTGCATCCGCCCGCCGCTGGCCTCCTCCAGCACCTGCTGGAGCTCCTCGCGGCTGTGGAAGGCGTAGAAGACGGGGGTGATGCCGCCCAGCTCCAGCGGGTAGGAGCCGATGAACATCAGGTGGTTGAGCACCCGGTTGAGCTCGGCGAGCAGGGTGCGGGTCCACACCGCGCGCTCCGGCACCTCCATGCCGAGCATCCGCTCGACGGCGAGCACCACGCCCAGCTCGTTGGCGAAGGCGGAGAGCCAGTCGTGCCGGTTGGCCAGCATGATGATCTGCCGGTAGTCGCGGGCCTCGAAGAGCTTCTCGGCGCCGCGGTGCATGTAGCCGATGATCGGCTCGGCGGAGACGATCCGCTCGCCGTCCAGCACCAGCTTGAGGCGGAGCACGCCGTGGGTGGCCGGGTGCTGCGGACCGATGTTCAGCACCATGTCGGTCGCGGTGTTCTCTGCACCTGCGCCGATGCCGACCGTGGTCTCCCTCAAGCTGCTCATGCCTCCAGAGTCTGCCATCCCGGCAGGCCCTGGAAGCTCCGCGGTACCGGCATCCGGACAGCCTGGAGCAGCCAGCCGAAGCCGCCGAGCCCGGCGCTCGCGGTCAGCTCGGCCGCCTCCCCGGCGGCGGCCAGCGCCCGCAGGTAGCCGGCCGGGTCCTCGGTGGCGAGCGCGAGCGGCGGCCGGGTGCCGTCCACCCCGAGGGCGCGCAGCGCGGCCCGCTGGGTTGTCCACAGGCTGTGGATGCCCGGGACCGCCACCGAGTCCAGCGCCACATGCGCCGTCAGATCGCAGCTGCCGTCCGGCACCGGCGGCACCTCGCGCCCGTCCCGGAAACCGGTCAGCGTCCCGAAGGTCGGCCGGTCCGACGTCCGGTGCGCGTAGTCCACCGCCACCGCGAGCCCCCGCTCCAGCGCGCCGACCGCCGCCGCCCACGCCTCGTCCCGCGGCCCGCCCAGCTCGACTCTCTCCCCCTCGGCCTGTTCTCCCGCCGGCCACCACTCTTGTGCCCAGGCCGCGTCCGCCCCCGTCAACGGCGCCCCCAGCCGCTCCTCACCCGTCGTGCTGACCTCGACGTAGCGCAGCACCCCCGCCTCGTCCCGCTCGGCGATCTCCAGCGGCACGTTGTCCAGCCACTCGTTGGCGAAGAGCAGCCCGACCGCCCCCTCGGGCACCCGCTCGGTCCACCGCACCTGGGCGGGCAGGCCGTCGGGGCGCGCGGCCAGCTCGACCCCGTAGGCGCGCAGCCGCCCGGGGAGCAGGTCGCAGAGCGCGCCGACCAGCTCGCCGCGCCCGGCCCCGACGTCGATCAGGGCGATCTCCGGCGGGTGGCCGAGCGCCTCGTCCACCTCGAGCAGCAGCCGGCCCACCGCCGACCCGTACTGGGCGGAGGCGTGCACCGAGGTCCTGAAGTGCCCCGCCGGGCCCTCCGGCCTGCGGTAGAAACCGCCCTGTGCCCCGTACAGGGCCCGTTCCATGGCGGGGCGCCAGCGCATCCAGGTCATGCTCGCGACCGTACCGGGCTCCGACCTGCGGACGATGCGGGGATCGCCCTCGCGGTGGAGGGGAGCGCCGCTGCGGTCTGCCTACGCTTGTCACGTGCATCGACTCAACGCCTGGCTTCGCGGACACCCCATGGTGGTCGATGGCGCCTGGGCGTCCGTCGTGCTCTTCCTGGCAGTGGTCTCCAACGTCAACAACGAGGGCTGGCACCAGACCGGCTACTACGTCATCTCGGTGCTGATCTTCGCGTTGATGCTGGTGCGCCGCCGCTGGCCGAACCTGGCCGTGACCGCCGGACTGCTGCTGGGCCTGGCCCAGGCGGCCGCCCAGATCGCCCCGGACGCCTCCTCGATCGGCTACCTGGTCTTCGTCTACACCGGCGCCGCCTTCGGTGCCCCGTGGATCTCCCGGTTCGCGCTGGCCGGCGGCCTGCTCGCCGGGCCGCTCACGGTCGGGATGCTGCACAAGACCTCGGACAACGGCCCGCCCGGGCACGGCTTCCTGCAGCAGTCCTTCGTGGCCGCGCTGCTCTCCACCCCGTTCATCCTCTGCTGGGCCTGGGGCCGGCTCACCCGGGTCCGCCGCGCCTACCTGACCGAGCTGGAGGACCGCGCCGAGCGGCTGGAGCGCGAGCGCGACGCCCAGGCCAAGGTGGCGGTGGCCGCCGAGCGGGCCCGGATCGCCCGCGAGCTGCACGACGTGGTCGCGCACAACGTCTCGGTGATGATCGTCCAGGCCGACGGCGCGGCCTACGTGATGGACAACTCGCCGCAGCAGGCCAAGGAGGCGCTGTCCACCATCGCCTCCACCGGACGGCAGGCACTGGTCGAGATGCGCCGCCTGCTGGGCGTGCTGCGCACCGCCGACGCGACCGAGGAGTACGTGCCGCAGCCGGGCGTCGAGGAGCTCCCCGACCTGCTCGACCAGGTCCGCACCGCCGGGCTGCCGGTCGCGTACTCCACCTCCGGGGAGGTCCGCGAGCTGCCCCGCGGGGTCGAGCTGACGGTCTACCGGATCGTCCAGGAGGCGCTGACCAACGTGCGCAAGCACGGCGGCCCGAACGTCAGCGCCCGGGTCGCGGTGGACTTCGGCGACCGCGACCTGAACGTATTGATCGAGGACGACGGACGTGGCAGCACCGACGAGCAGCTCACCCGTGGTGGTCTGGACGGGCAGGGGCACGGCCTGATCGGCATGCGCGAGCGGATCGGCATGGTCAGCGGCAGCCTGGACGCCGGGCCGCGCCCCGGCGGCGGGTTCCGGATCCGCGCCGTCCTCCCGCTCAAGACCGCCCGCTAGCCGCTCGCTAGCCGCCCGCTAGCCGCTCGACCGTTGCTCGACCGAAGGAGAGCCCGAAGTGACCATCCGCGTGATGCTCGTCGACGACCAGGAACTGCTGCGCACCGGCTTCCGGATGGTCCTCCAGTCCCAGCCCGACATCGAGATCGTCGCCGAGGCCGGCGACGGCGCCCAAGCGCTGGAGGTGCTGGCCCGGACCGCGGTGGACGTGATCCTGATGGACGTCCGGATGCCCCGGCTCGACGGCGTCCAGGCCACCCGGCGGATCTGCCTGGACGCCGAGGGCGCACCGCTGCCGGACGTGCCCAAGGTGCTCATCCTGACCACCTTCGACCTGGACGAGTACGCCTTCGCGGCGCTCAAGGCCGGCGCCAGCGGCTTCCTGCTCAAGGACGTGCCGCCCACCGAGCTGGTCACCGCGATCCGCGCGGTGCACGCGGGCGACGCGGTGGTCGCCCCGACCACCACCCGCCGGATGATCGACCAGTTCGCCGAGGTCCTCCCGCTCCCCCAGGCGCAGAGCGGCCCGCCCACCCTGAAGGCGCTGACCGAGCGCGAGCGCGAGGTCTTCCTGCTGGTCGCCCAGGGCCTGTCGAACGGCGAGATCGCCGCCGCGCTGACCCTCTCCGAGGCCACCGTGAAGACCCACGTCGGGCGGATCCTGGCCAAGCTGAGCCTGCGCGACCGGGTCCAGGCCGTGGTGCTCGCCTACGAGGCCGGGCTGCTGCGGGCGGGCGGGCACGTCTGAGTCCTGTCCGGGGCGCAGCGGGCGGGCCGTAGGATGGGACGGACCGTCTGGTACCCGTAGAGGACTGGAACGCAGACCGTGAACACCTCCGACCTGTTCGACCTCCCCGACCCGGACGACCCGGCGGGCCGTCCCGCGCGCCTGGCCGTGGGCGTGGTCGGCACCGGGCGGGTCGGCACCGCGCTCGGCGCGGCCCTGCAGCTGGCCGGCCACCAGGTGGTGGCCGCCTCCGGTGTCTCCGCCCTCTCCCGCCGCCGCGCCGAGGCGCTGCTGCCCGGGGTGCGCCTGGTGACGCCCCCTCAGGTGCTGGCCGCCGCCGACCTGGTCCTGCTGACCGTCCCCGACGACGCGCTGGCCGACCTGGTCGCGGGCCTGGCCACCACCGGCGCGATCCGCCCGGGCCAGCTGCTGGTGCACGCCTCGGGCGCGCACGGCGTCGGCATCCTGACCCCGGCCACCCGGGCCGGGGCGCTGCCACTGGCGCTGCACCCGGCGATGACCTTCACCGGCACCTCGGTCGACGTGGCCCGGCTGGCCGGCTGCCCCTTCGGGGTGACCGCCCCCGAGGAGTTGCGCCCGGTGGCCGAGGCCCTGGTGGTGGAGATGGGCGGCGAGCCCGAGTGGGTGCCCGAGCAGGTCCGCGCGCTCTACCACACCGCCCTCGCGCACGGCGCGAACCACCTGGTCACCCTGGTCGCGCAGGCCATCGAGCTGCTGCGGGTGGCCGGCGTGGCCGAGCCGGGCCGGCTGCTCGCCCCGCTGCTCGGCGCCGCGCTGGACAACAGCCTGCGGGCCGGCGACGCCGCGCTGACCGGCCCGGTCGCCCGCGGCGACGCGGGCACCGTGCGCCGCCACCTGGCGCAGCTGACTACCGTGTCTCCGGACATCCCGGCGGCCTACCGGGCGATGGCGAAGGCCACCGCGCAGCGGGCGCTGGCGCACGGGACGCTGACGGACGAAGCGGCGGCCTCGCTGCTGGACGTACTCAACGAGGAGAAGTGATGGCCCGCCCCAAGCCCGCCGCCAAGGCGCCCAAGGTGCGCACGGCGCAGCTCACCCACACCGTCACCGACTTCGAGGCGGCCTTCTGGCCCGACGAGAGCCCGGTGGACAACGCGGTCGTGATGACCATGGGCGCCCTGCACGAGGGCCACGCCGCGCTGATCCGGGCGGCCCGCAAGGAGGTCGGCCCGGACGGCCGGGTGGCCGTGACGGTCTTCGTCAACCCGCTGCAGTTCGCCCCGAGCGAGGACCTGGACCGCTACCCGCGCACGCTGGCCGCCGACGTGCGGCTGGCCGAGGAGCACGGCGCCGACGTGGTCTTCGCCCCGCTGCCCGAGGAGGTCTACCCGAACGGCACCCCGCAGGTGCGGCTCGCCGCGGGCCCGATGGGCGAGCGGTTCGAGGGCGTCACCCGGCCCGGTCACTTCGACGGCATGCTGACCGTGGTGGCCAAGCTGCTGCACATCACCGACCCGGACTTCGCCTTCTTCGGCGAGAAGGACGCCCAGCAGCTGGCCCTGATCCAGCGGATGGTGGCCGACCTGGACTTCGACGTCGAGGTGATCGGCGTGCCGACCGTCCGGGAGGCGGACGGCCTGGCGCTCTCCTCGCGCAACCGCTTCCTCTCCGAGACCGAGCGCGAGCAGGCGCTGGCGCTCTCCCGCGCCCTGCTCGCCGGGCGGGACGCCGGCGCACGCGGCCCCAAGGCCGTGCGCGAGGCGGCCGCCCAGGTGCTCGACGACGCCCCGGGCGTCGACCTCGACTACCTCGCCCTGATCGACCCGCACGACTTTGTCGAGGCGCCGGACGACTTCCAGGGCGAGGCGGTACTGGCCGTGGCGGCGAAGGTGGGGAGTACCCGCCTGATCGACAATGTTCGCCTTCAGGTCAGGTAGTCCAGTTATCCCTTCGGCATGCACTCACCTACGGAGGCGTGACCCGTAATGCTTCGCACCATGTTCAAGTCCAAGATCCACCGCGCCACCGTCACCCAGGCCGACCTGCACTACGTCGGTTCGGTGACGGTGGACCAGGATCTGCTGGACGCCGCCGACATCCTGCCCGGCGAGTTGGTCCACATCGTCGACATCAACAACGGGGCCCGGCTGGAGACCTACACCATCGCCGGCCCGCGCGGCACCGGGGTGATCGGCATCAACGGCGCCGCCGCCCGGCTGGTCCACCCCGGCGACCTGGTGATCCTGATCGCCTACGGGCAGATGGACACCGCCGAGGCGAAGGCCTACCAGCCCACGGTGGTCTTCGTGGACGCCGAGAACAAGATCACCGGCACCGGGGCGGACGCCGCCGAGGCCCTGCCCGGGACGGACACCCTGCGCGGCGACGCCGTCCACGTGTAACACCTGCCGACTGGAGCTCCACCATGCCTGTGACCCACCGCCTCACCGCCCCCACCCCGGGCTGGACCGCCACCACCGATGTCGTGGTGGTCGGTTCCGGCGTGGCCGGGCTCACCGCCGCGCTCGGCATCCGCCAGGCCGGCCTGCGGGTGACGGTGGTCACCAAGGCGATGCTGGACGACGGCTCCACCCGCTGGGCCCAGGGCGGCATAGCCGCCGCCCTGGGCGAGGGGGACACCCCCGAACAGCACCTGGCCGACACCCTGGTGGCCGGCGCCGGCGTCTGCGACGAGCAGGCCGTGCGGGTGCTGGTCACCGAGGGCCCGGGGGCGGTGCGCCGGCTGATCGCGGTCGGCGCCGCCTTCGACACCGACACCACGGGCGAGATCATGCTCACCCGCGAGGGCGGCCACCACCGGCGCCGGATCGCGCACGCGGGCGGCGACGCCACCGGCGCGGAGATATCGCGGGCCCTGGTCGCCGCCGTGCGCGACGACCCAGGCCTGGAGCTGATCGAGCACGCCCTGGTGCTCGACCTGCTCACCGACGAGAACGGCCACGCGGCCGGCCTGACCCTGCACGTGATGGGCGAGGGCCAGCGCGACGGGGTGGGCGCACTGCGGGCCAAGGCCGTGGTGCTGGCCACCGGCGGCATGGGCCAGGTCTTCTCGGCCACCACCAACCCGGCGGTCTCCACCGGCGACGGCGTGGCGCTGGCGCTGCGGGCCGGCGCCGAGGTGGCCGACCTGGAGTTCGTCCAGTTCCACCCGACCGTGCTCTGGCTCGGCCCCGAGGCGCACGGCCAGCAGCCGCTGATCTCCGAGGCGGTGCGCGGCGAGGGCGCCTACCTGGTGGACGCCGCCGGCACCCGCTTCATGCTGGGGCAGCACGAGCTCAACGAGCTGGCCCCGCGCGACATCGTGGCCAAGGCGATCACCCGGCAGATGCAGGCCCAGCGCGCCGAGCACATGTACCTGGACGGGCGGCACTTCGGCGCCGCCATGTGGGCCGAGCGGTTCCCGACCATCCTGGCCTCCTGCCGCTCGCACGGCATCGACCCGGTCACCGAGCTGATCCCGATCGCGCCGGCCGCGCACTACGCCTCCGGCGGGGTCCGCACCGACCTGCACGGGCGCACCTCGGTGCCCGGCCTGTACGCCTGCGGCGAGGTGGCCTGCACCGGGGTGCACGGCGCCAACCGGCTGGCCTCCAACTCGCTGCTGGAGGGCCTGGTCTTCGCCGAGCGGATCGCGGCCGAGCTGACCGAGCGGCACCGGGCGGGCGAACTGCCCGAGCGCGCGGTGGACGTGGCGGCCGCCCGGGCCGCCCACGCCGTCGCGCTGCCCGCGCCCGAGGCCAGGGCCCAGGTGCAGCAGCTGATGTCGCGCGGGGCGGGCGTGCTGCGCTCGGCCGCGAGCATGGCCGGCAGCGCCGAGGGCCTGGCCGCGCTGGCCGAGGGCGCCGCCGCGCACCTCGCCGACGAGAAGCCGGCCGACCCCCGGGTGGAGACCTGGGAGGCGGCCAACCTGCTGCTGGTCGCCACCGCCCTGGTGACCGCCGCGGCCCGCCGCGCCGAGACCCGCGGCTGCCACTGGCGCGAGGACTTCCCGGAGCGCGACGACGTCCACTGGCAGCGACACCTGATCACCACCCTGACCGCGGACGGCCTCCGCATCGCCGAGGAGCACTGACGACCATGACCCACACGCACGAAGAACTGCCGCTCGCCGACCAGCAGGACGGCTGCGGCGCGGGCTGCGGCTGCGCCGACGGCGAGGGCTACGAGACCGGTCTCGACCCGGCGCTGGCGGAGCTGCTGGAGGCGGCGGGCCTGGACCCGGTCGAGGTCGAGGACATCGCCACCCTGGCGCTGGCCGAGGACCTGGCCGGCGGCGAGGACGTCACCTCGGTGGCCACCGTCCCCGAGGACGCGGTGGCCACCGCCGACTTCACCGCCCGCCAGGCGGGCGTGGTGGCCGGCCTGCGGATCGCCGAGGCCGTGGTCTCGCTGATCTGCGAGGAGGAGTTCGAGGTCGAGCGGCACGTCGAGGACGGCGACCGGGTCGAGGCCGGCCAGGTGCTGCTCTCGGTGCGCAGCCGCACCCGCGACCTGCTCACCGCCGAGCGCAGCGCGCTCAACCTGCTCTGCCACCTGTCCGGCATCGCCACCGCCACCCGCGCCTGGGCCGACGCGCTGGCGGGCACCGGCGCCGCGGTGCGCGACACCCGCAAGACCCACCCCGGCCTGCGCGCGCTGCAGAAGTACGCGGTGCGCTGCGGCGGCGGCGTCAACCACCGGATGGCGCTCTCCGACGCCGCGCTGATCAAGGACAACCACGTGGTCGCCGCGGGCGGCGTGGCCGAGGCCTTCCGGGCCGTCCGGGCCGCCTACCCCGAGCTGGAGGTCGAGGTCGAGGTCGACCGGATCGACCAGATCCCGCCGGTGCTGGAGGCCGGGGCCGACCTGATCCTGCTGGACAACTTCAGCGTCGCCGAGCTCGGCGAGGCGGTCCGGCTGGTCGCGGGCCGGGCCAAGCTGGAGGCTTCCGGCGGTCTGACCCTGGCCACCGCGCGCGAGGTCGCCGAGACTGGTGTCGACTACCTGGCGGTCGGGGCGCTGACCCACTCGGCACCCGTCCTGGACATCGGCCTGGACCTCCGTTCCTGACCCTGCTCCCCCTACGAAAGCGGCCCATGCTCCTCACCATCGACGTCGGCAACACCCAGACCACGCTCGGCCTGTTCGACGGCGAGGAGGTCGTCAACCACTGGCGGATCTCCACCGATCCGCGCCGCACCGCCGACGAACTGGCGGTGCTGATGCAGGGGCTGATGAGCCGTCATGTCGGCGGCGCGGGCGCCGAGCAGGTGAAGGTGGACGGGCTGGCGATCTGCTCCTCGGTGCCCGCCGTGCTGCACGAGCTGCGCGAGGTGACCCGTCGTTACTACGGCGACGTGCCCGCGGTGTTGGTGGCGCCGGGGGTGAAGACCGGGGTGCACGTCCTGATGGACAACCCCAAGGAGGTCGGCGCGGACCGGATCGTCAACGCGCTGGCCGCCAACCACCTGTACGGGGGGCCGTGCATCGTGGTCGACTTCGGCACCGCCACCACCTTCGACGCGATCAACGAGCGCGGCGACTACGTGGGCGGCGCGATCGCCCCCGGCATCGAGATCTCGGTCGAGGCGCTGGGGGTGCGCGGCGCCCAGCTGCGCAAGATCGAGCTGGCCAGACCGCGCAACGTGATCGGCAAGAACACCGTGGAGGGCATGCAGTCCGGCGTGCTCTACGGTTTCGCCGGCCAGGTGGACGGGCTGGTCACCAGGATGGCCAAGGAGCTCTCCCCCAAGGACCCGGAGGACGTCCAGGTGATCGCCACCGGTGGCCTGGCCCCCCTGGTGCTCGGCGAGGCGAGCACCATCGACGTGCACGAGCCCTGGCTGACGCTGATCGGGCTGCGGCTGGTCTACGAACGCAACGCGACAAGCTGATCGCAGCTTGACCCGAACGGGGGGCGCAACGCGAGGCTTCCGACAAATCGGATATTCCTCACGTAGTGTCAACTCATGCCCACGCCCCACGGATCCCGCGGCGGCATGGCCTTCAGCGCCGACGAAGTGCGCGTGCTGCGCCGTGCCCTCGCCCAAGCTCTCCACCCCACCGTTCCCGCGCAGCTGCCGCTCGGCGCCGCCCTCTGGGTCGAGGACGTCCAGGAGGCGCTCCGCCTGACCGAGGCGATCGACGAGGCCGCCCAGGAGGGCGGTCGGCTGCGCCGGTTCCTGCTCGCCGAACTGGTCCGCTACCGCGGCGCGCTGCCCGGCAGCGCCCGCGGCTACCTGGAACGCCTGGAGGACGCGGTCACCACCGGCTACCTGCCCGGACCCGACGACCTCTCGGCCCTGCGCGCCCTGACCCGCCAGCCCTGCGGCCCCGGCGAACACACCCGCCGCTCCCGACTGGCCGCCCGCTGCCACGCCCTGGCCGAGGCCGCCGTCCGCGAACGCCTCGCGCTCGCCGCCGGCCCGCCCCGCCCCGCCGCCGAGCCAGGCCCGGCCCCCGCGCGCCATCTGGCGGCCGTGCCCAGCCCCCTCACCGACCGAGCCGGAGGACCGACCCCGATGAGCACTCGCCCCCAGCAGCCCCCCGCCCCGGCTCAGCGGCCCAGCCGGATCCCCACCCCCGCCGAGCTCTTCGCCCGCCGACCGGCACCGGCGGTGGTACCCGTTCCCGTCCCGGCACGGGACGAAGAGGATGAGGAGCTCGCGACCGGGACGGGGTGAAACCGCGTCCGAACCGCGTGCCATCGCTCCTCGGGGCGGTGGCGCGCAGTGCTTTATCGATAATTCGATCACCTTATGACTGATGAATGGTCAATCTTTCTCAAAATCTCCGCACGCTTACGCACGACTGTCCACAAGTGACCGATTCGTACCGCCGCCGCCCCCATAAGGTCCGCTGGGACCAATTCAGCAACCAGGGGGACCCCGTGCTTTCAGCCCGCACCCGCAGAGCCACCGCCGCCGGCGCCACGGCGCTCACCGCGCTCCTCACCGCCGGCCTGACGGCTTTGCCGGCGCACGCCGACAGCGGCCAGCTCCAGCTCTTCGTGCCCGGCTCGGTCCAGGTTCCGATGACGGCGCCCGCCGACCCGGCCTCGGATCCCAACAGCATGGTCCTCGTCAACGTGGGCCGGACCGGCACCGACACGGTCCACAACGCCCAGGTCGCTTTCGACACGAGCGGGTTGGCGAACGTCGCCGCCTTCCACGTCCAGGACAACCCGGGCACTCCCTGCTCCACGAAGGCCACGGTCGTCACCTGTGCCGCAGGCGACCTGAGCTACCCCAGCATCAACATAACCGAGCACTTCTGGCTCACCGCCGCCACCGGCGTCAAGCCCGGCACGAGCGGGGTGCTGCACGTCACCGAGAGCGCCCCGGGCATGACGAGCGTCAGCCACGACGTCAAGGTCTCGGCCGGCGGGCCGGACCTGAAGGTCAAGGACCTGGGCCAGGTCACCCACGCCAAGCCGGGCGGCACGCTGTCCCCGGTCATCGAGGTCGCCAACCTCGGACAGCTGCCCACCACCAAGCTGGTGGTCGAGATGACAGCGACGGACGGCCTGGAGCTGAAGCAGCGCGCCGCCAACTGCGAGTACGCGGACCGCAAGGAGATCGTCTACAGCGGCCCCGGCGCCCCCGCCAACCAGAACAGGCCGGCCGCGACCGACGTCATCTGCTACGTCGACGCGACGGTGGCCCCCGGCGAGGTCTACAAGATCGACCCGATCCAGTTCGGCGTCTCCCCGACCGCCTACGCGACCTTCAGCGACATCGAGGTCTTCACCAGCGAGGACGCGCCGTTCTCCCAGGCCCCGCAGTGGCGGGCCAACGAGAGCTTCCGGGCCGGCACCAGCGCACCGCTGATGGCCGCCAAGACCGTCGACGCCGCGCTCCTCAGCGCACCCCGGCACACGTACGACAACCAGGCCCACCTCGAGGTGGCAGTCGACAACACGGCGGACTTCGTGGCGCTCGGCAACTGGGCGCCGCAGGCCGGCGGCAAGCAGGGCACGCTCTCGGTCGGGCTGCGCAACGACGGCCCCGCCTCGATCATCTACGGCCGGAGCGGGGAGGACGCGGCCGACATCCGTGTCGTCCTGCCGCAGGGCGTGACGGCGACCAAGGTCCCGTCGGGCTGCCTGCAGCCGAGCCCCAAGGACGCCCCGTCCACCTACCGTTGCGAGACCTCCTACATGATCGTGGTCGGTAACAAGATCAGCTACGACTTCGGTCTGCAGGTCGACGACCCGACCGCCGTCCCCAACGCCCAGATCTCCCTGGTGAGCAGCGAGGACCCCAGCGCCAAGCTGGCGTTCGACCCCAACGCTGCCAACAACACCCTCCAGGTCGCGCTGGGCGCCCAGCCCACCACCACCCCCAGCACCGCCCCCGCCACCGCGACCACCCAGGCCGCCGCCACCGCCGGCCCGGCCACCGCCACCAAGGCCGCCGGCCAGGACCTCGCCTTCACCGGCGGCGGCTCCAACAGCGGCACCATCGCCGCCGTCGGCGCCGGTGTGGTCGTCCTCGGCGCCGGTGCGCTCGTCTACGCGAACCGCCGCCGCAAGGCCGCCACGCACAACTGACACCCGCGGCACCCTCGCCCCGCCACCGGCGTCATGCGGTGGCGGGGCGAGGTGTTCGGCTCGCTACCCTGATGAGGTGAGCGATCAGAGCAGCCTTCCCGCGACCGACGACCTCCCCGAGCAGATGCGCGTGAGGCGCGAGAAGCTCGACCGGCTCCGGGCCGCGGGTGTCGACCCGTACCCCGTGGGGTTTCCCCGGACCACCACCATCGCGGAGCTGCGCGCCAAGTACCCGGAGCTGCCGACCGACACCGCGACCGGTGAGCGGGTCGGGGTGACCGGGCGGGTGATCCTGGCGCGGACCGGCGGCAAGCTCTGCTTCGCGACGCTGCGTGACGGCTCGGGCGACCTTCAGGTGATGCTCTCGCTGGACCGGCTCGGCGAGGAGCGGCTGGCGGCCTGGAAGGGCGACATCGACCTGGGCGACCAGGTGGGCGTCGAGGGCGAGGTGATCACCTCCAAGCGCGGTGAGCTGAGCATCATGGTGGAGAGCTGGGCGCTGACCGCCAAGTGCCTGCGCCCGCTGCCGGACAAGCACAAGGGCCTGACCGACCCGGAGGCCCGGGTCCGCCAGCGGTACGTGGACCTGATCGTCAATCCGGAGGCGCGCGAGATCCTGCGGCTGCGCACCAAGGTGGTCCGCTCGATCCGCCGCACCTACGAGGACCGGGGCTACCTCGAGGTCGAGACCCCGATGCTGCAGCCGATCCACGGCGGTGCCAACGCCCGCCCGTTCATCACCCACAGCAACGCCTACGACGTCGACCTCTACCTGCGGATCGCCACCGAGCTGTACCTCAAGCGGCTGGTGGTCGGCGGCGCCGAGAAGGTCTTCGAGATCAACCGGAACTTCCGCAACGAGGGCGCCGACGCGACCCACAACCCGGAGTTCACCGCGCTGGAGTCCTACGAGGCGTACGGCGACTACGACACCCAGGCCGAGCTGATCCGGGCGATCGTGATCAACGCGGCCCAGGACGCGCTGGGCACCACCGTGGTGCGCGGCACCGACCCGCACGGCGTCGAGCACGAGATCGACCTGGCCGAGCCGTGGGAGGAGGTCAGCGTCTACCCGGGGATCTCCGCCCGGCTGGGCACCGAGGTGACCCCGCGGACCTCGGTCGAGGAGCTGCGCAAGCTCGCCGACGCGGCCGGCGTGCCCTACGAGAAGGAGTGGGGCCACGGCCAGATCGTCCTGGAGATGGTCGAGCGGTTGCTGGAGGAGAACGCGATCCGGCCGACCTTCATCAAGGACTACCCGACCGAGGTCTCCCCGCTGACCCGCCAGCACCGGTCGATCCCGGGCGTGGCCGAGAAGTGGGACCTGGTGATCCTCGGCACCGAGCTGGGCACCGCCTACTCCGAGCTGATCGACCCGGTCGAGCAGCGCGCCCGGCTGACCGCCCAGTCGCTGCTGGCGGCCGGCGGCGACGTCGAGGCGATGCAGCTGGACGAGGACTTCCTGCGCGCCCTGGAGTACGCCATGCCGCCCACCGGCGGCCTGGGCCTGGGCGTCGACCGCCTGATCATGCTGCTCACCGGCAAGAACATCCGCGAGACGGTGCTCTTCCCGCTGGTGCGGCCGGAGGCCAAGCAGAGCGGCACCGGGAACGCCGGGCCCAGCGAGACTACTGAGCAGACCGAGGGAGAGTGACCTGATGGAGTACGTCAGTGCGATCGTGCCGCCGCTGGTGATGGCGATCGGCTTCGGGTTCCTGGTGCGGGCCATCATCCGCAGCCAGGGCGGCGCCCAGAAGGGCAAGGAGGACGCGGCCGTCGACGCGATGCAGCGGGCCGCCGCCGCCCGGCAGCCGGCCGAGTAGGCGGGCAGGCCACTGGTGGAGGCCGTTTCCCCACGCGGGGGGAGCGGCCTTCACGAATAACCGGACAAAACTCTTTAAAGTGGTCGTATGGTGCGGCAACTCGGCGAGCTTGAGAACGCCGTCATGACCCGGGTGTGGCAGTGGAACCGCCTGGTGACGGTTCGCGAGGTGCTGGTCGATCTGCGCGCGGAACGGGAAATCGCGTACACCACGGTGATGACCGTGCTGGACAAGCTCTACCGAAAGGGCTGGCTGCGTCGGGAGCGCGAGGGGCGCGCCTATCGATATGCGCCGGTGGCCACGCGTGAGGCGTACACGGCATCGCTGATGAACGAGGCGTGGAGCACCAGTGACAATCCCGCCGCCGCGCTGGTGCACTTCTTCGGCATGATGTCCGGCGAGCAACGGGCCGCACTGCGCGACGCGCTTCGAGTAGCCGGACCCGATCTGCGATACGGAACGGAGGAGACCCCTCCCCCGCCGACGCGATAACGTCCCGCCCATGGAGGTCACCATCCGCCGGGCGCGGACCACTGATGTGCGGGCCGTGCGCCGGCTCATCGACAGCTACTCGCGCGACGGCATTCTGCTGGACAAGCCCACCGTCGCGCTGTTCGAATCCGTCCAGGAGTTCTGGGTGGCCGAGCGGGACGAGGACGGCACGGTGGTCGCCTGCGGCGCGCTGCACGTGATGTGGGAGGACCTCGCCGAGGTCCGCACCCTGGCCGTCGACCCGATCTGCCGAGGCCACGGCATCGGGCACATCCTGCTGGGGCGGCTGCTGGAGACCGCCCGCTGGCTCGGCGTCCGTCGGATTTTCTGCTTGACGTTCGAGGTGGCCTTCTTCGCGAAACACGGCTTCGTCGAGATCGGGGAAACCGATGATGGTACGACAGACCCGGCCGTCATCGCTACGGAAGTGTATGAGGAACTCCTTCGTTCCTACGACGAAGGAGTGGCGGAGTTCCTCGATCTGGAGCGTGTGAAGCCCAACACCCTGGGCAACTCCCGCATGCTGCTGCACCTCTGAACCGCTGCTGGGACGGTGTCGGACAGTTGCCGGGCAGTTGGCTGACAGTAGCCCGCACAGTTGCCGGGCAGTTGACCCGCGACTTGCCGCAGAGCGCTTGGCACGCCCGGGCGAAGAGACCGGGGTTTGTGTTTTCTGAGAAAAGGCGGTTTCCTTTCCCTAAGGCATTGGGTCGTTAAGAGGAAAGGGAGTCCCGTGGCACAGAGGGTGCAGGTCATTCTTGAAGACGATCTCGACGGCGGTTCGGCGGACGAGACGGTGACGTTCGCCCTCGACGGCGTTGCCTACGAGATCGACCTGAAGTCCGGCAACGCGGAGAAGCTGCGCGAGCTGCTCGCTCCGTTCGTCGAAAAGGGCCGCAAGCAGAGCGGTCGGCTCACCGGCGCGCGTCGTGCCGGTGGCCGCAGCGCCGCCCGCCCGGCGGCCAGCAGTGCGGACACCGCCAAGATCCGCACGTGGGCCAAGGACAACGGCTTCCCGGTGAACGACCGGGGCCGGGTCCCGAGCAACGTCCGTGAGGCGTACGAGGCCGCCAACGTCTCCTGACGCGCTCCTGGTCGCCACCCGGCGCCCGCAGCGCATCGCGCCGCCCACGACGGGGCGCGGAGGTCCACCCTCCGCGCGCCGTGGCCCGCGCCAGCCGCCAGCACACTCACGGACTGTGCAACGCTGGAACGACGAAGCGGTCACGGCGCCCGCCCCGTTCGGCCCTACCCGGGCCGCAGCACCACCGCCTCCGGCCGGCGTTCCCACTACCACGGGCCGCCGGGCCGCCGGTTGAGTCCCTGTCATCCGGGGCCCGCCGGGCCGCACTTCTCCCCGGGCGAACAACACCACCCGGGAAACTGCACGAGACGACCGGAATTTCCGGTATGAATGCAGGTGGGGAGGGCGACAGAGGCAGCACCGGCTTCCGGAGCCCACCCCGGAGGCAAGCCGCGAAGCCGACAAACGAGGCGCGTGCGCACTGTTCCCAATCGGGGCGCGGAGCGTGTTCGCCGTTGGCGTAGCGGCAACACGTGCATCGGGCCGACTGGCGGGAACACCGTTCCCCAGCATCAGGTTGGGAAGGGTGTCGGCTCGTCGCGCAGCATGATTTCCTCGCAGTCGCGAGGGAACACCGTAGGCCGCGCCGCTGAGCGGGACTAGCATGCGGAAGGACAGGGCGGGGACAGTCCCCGAACTGCCCGACCGCTCTGAGGAGCGATTAACGATGTTCGAGAGGTTCACCGACCGCGCGCGGCGGGTTGTCGTCCTGGCTCAGGAAGAAGCCCGGATGCTCAACCACAACTACATCGGCACCGAGCACATCCTCCTGGGTCTGATCCACGAGGGTGAGGGTGTCGCCGCTAAGGCCCTGGAGAGCCTCGGGATCTCTCTTGAGGCGGTCCGCCAGCAGGTCGAAGAGATCATCGGCCAGGGCCAGCAGGCCCCGTCCGGTCACATCCCGTTCACCCCCCGGGCCAAGAAGGTGCTGGAGCTGTCGCTCCGCGAGGCCCTTCAGCTCGGCCACAACTACATCGGTACCGAGCACATCCTGCTCGGGCTGATCCGCGAGGGCGAGGGCGTCGCCGCCCAGGTCCTCGTCAAACTCGGCGCCGACCTCAACCGGGTGCGCCAGCAGGTCATCCAGCTGCTCTCCGGTTACCAGGGCGGCGGCAAGGAGTCGGCCACGGCCGGCGGGCCCGCCGAGGGCACCCCGTCGACCTCGCTGGTCCTGGACCAGTTCGGCCGCAACCTCACCCAGGCCGCCCGCGAGGCCAAACTCGACCCGGTGATCGGGCGCGAGAAGGAGATCGAGCGGGTCATGCAGGTGCTGTCCCGCCGCACCAAGAACAACCCGGTGCTGATCGGCGAGCCCGGCGTCGGCAAGACCGCCGTCGTCGAGGGTCTGGCCCAGGCGATCGTCAAGGGCGAGGTCCCCGAGACGCTGAAGGACAAGCAGCTCTACACGCTGGACCTCGGCGCCCTGGTGGCCGGTTCGCGCTACCGCGGTGACTTCGAGGAGCGCCTGAAGAAGGTGCTCAAGGAGATCCGCACCCGCGGCGACATCATCCTCTTCATCGACGAGCTGCACACCCTGGTCGGCGCGGGCGCCGCCGAGGGTGCGATCGACGCGGCCTCGATCCTGAAGCCGATGCTGGCCCGCGGTGAGCTGCAGACGATCGGCGCCACCACGCTGGACGAGTACCGCAAGCACCTGGAGAAGGACGCAGCGCTGGAGCGCCGCTTCCAGCCGATCCAGGTCGCCGAGCCCTCGCTCCCGCACACCATCGAGATCCTCAAGGGTCTGCGCGACCGGTACGAGGCCCACCACCGGGTCTCGATCACCGACGCCGCCCTGGTCGCCGCCGCCACCCTGGCCGACCGGTACATCTCGGACCGCTTCCTGCCGGACAAGGCGATCGACCTGATCGACGAGGCCGGTTCCCGGATGCGCATCCGCCGGATGACCGCGCCGCCGGACCTGCGCGAGTTCGACGAGAAGATCGCCGAGGTCCGCCGCGAGAAGGAGAGCGCGATCGACGCGCAGGACTTCGAGAAGGCCGCCTCGCTGCGTGACGACGAGAAGCAGCTCCTGAACGCGAAGTCCAAGCGCGAGAAGGAGTGGAAGGCCGGCGACATGGACGTCGTCGCCGAGGTCGACGAGGAGCTGATCGCCGAGGTCCTCGCCACCGCCACCGGCATCCCGGTCTTCAAGCTGACCGAGGAGGAGTCCTCCCGCCTGCTGCGCATGGAGGACGAGCTGCACAAGCGCGTCATCGGCCAGAAGGACGCCATCAAGGCGCTCTCCCAGGCCATCCGGCGCACCCGTGCGGGCCTCAAGGACCCGAAGCGTCCCGGCGGCTCGTTCATCTTCGCCGGCCCCTCGGGTGTCGGTAAGACCGAGCTCTCCAAGACGCTGGCCGAGTTCCTCTTCGGCGACGAGGACGCGCTGATCGCCCTCGACATGTCGGAGTTCAGCGAGAAGCACACCGTCTCGCGGCTGTTCGGCTCCCCGCCCGGCTACGTCGGGTACGAGGAGGGCGGCCAGCTCACCGAGAAGGTGCGCCGCAAGCCGTTCTCGGTGGTCCTCTTCGACGAGGTCGAGAAGGCCCACCCGGACATCTTCAACTCGCTGCTGCAGATCCTGGAGGACGGTCGCCTGACCGACTCCCAGGGCCGGGTGGTGGACTTCAAGAACACCGTCATCATCATGACCACCAACCTCGGCACCCGGGACATCTCCAAGGGCTTCGGCCTGGGCTTCGCGGCCAGCGGCGACACCGCCACCGGCTACGAGCGGATGAAGGCCAAGGTCGGCGAGGAGCTCAAGCAGCACTTCCGCCCCGAGTTCCTCAACCGTGTCGATGACATCGTGGTCTTCCACCAGCTGACCGAGGAAGACATCATCCAGATCGTCGACCTGATGATCGAGAAGGTGGACGGCCGCCTCAAGGACCGCGACATGGGCCTGGAGCTCAGCATCGAGGCCAAGAAGCTGCTGGCCAAGCGCGGTTACGACCCGCTGCTGGGCGCGCGCCCGCTGCGTCGCACGATCCAGCGCGAGATCGAGGACCACCTCTCCGAGAAGATCCTCTTCGGCGAGCTGCGGGCCGGCCACATCGTGGTCGTCGGCGTGGAGGGTGAGGGCAAGGAAGCCAAGTTCACCTTCCGCGGCGAGGAGAAGTCGGCGGTCGCCGACACCCCGGCGGCGGTCGCGGCCGCGGGTCCCGACCTGACGAAGTAGTACCTGGCTTTTCCCGTAGTGGCGGTGGGCCCCCTCGAAGACCTTGGGTTTTCGAGGGGGCCCACCGCTGTTCACGCCTGGTCATCGGCGGGCGGAATCTCGCACCAGACGAACTTGCCGAAGCCCTGCACGCGCGGGCAGCAACCCCACCGAGTCGCCAGCGACTTGACGAGGAGCAGGCCGCGTCCTGACTCCTCGCCAGTACCGACGGCCTGGCGTGGCACCGGGCGCCGGGCTGTGCCGATGTCGTGCACCTCGATCCGCAGCGGCCGGTTCTCGGCGAGGCTGACGATCACCCGGATCAGCGTGCCCCGGTCCGCGCCGTGGACCACGGCGTTGGTGACCAGTTCGCTGAGGACCAGTTCGCCGCTGTCCGCGTAGCGCTCACCGCCCTTGGCGCGGGTGAGGACCTCGCGCAGAAACGCCCGGGCACGGCGGGGGCTCAAGTTGCTCCTGGGGAACCAGCGGTCGGCCTCGACAACCCAGGCGGGTGGTTTGGCAACGGATTCGGGCATGCGGGAGCCTCCCATGGGGCACGGTGGCCGGTATGTGACGCTCTCCAGCCTGGGGGTCGGCGGGGGCGGCATGCCAGGGGGGCAATGGCAGCAAGAGCGTTGTGGGAATGGGGAGTTCGAACACATGGGCGCAGAACGGTTCAATCAGAAGATCGGGTGGAAGTACTTCGGCACCGAACTCAAGCTCGCTCGGGAGGAGAAGGGGCTCTCCCAGCAGCAGTTGGGGGCGCTGATCTTCGTATCGGGGTCGTATGTCGGCCAGTTCGAGTCGGCCACCCGCAAGCCGCAGCTTGATGTCGCCGAGCGCATTGATGTGGCGCTCGACACCAAAGGGCGCTTCACCCGGATGTGCCAGGAGCTGATCGACAGCTCGCCGTTCTCCGACAACTTCGCGATCGTCGCCGAGCTTGAGCAGCAGGCGATCAGCATCTGCGAGTACGGGGGCCAGCTGTTCCCCGGCCTGCTGCAGACCGAGGCCTACACGCGGGCCATCTACCTCGCCTGCCAACCGCTGATCCCCAAGGAGGAGCTCGATCAACTGGTGGCTGCTCGCTTGGCCAGGCCGAAACTGCTGGCCGGACCAACAACGCCCCTGCTCTGGGTGATCATCGACGAGTCGGCGATCCGGCGGCCGCTGGGCGGCCCGGCGACCATGGCCGGCCAGCTCCGCCACGTCGCGGAGCTGGCCGAGAACGGGCTCATCATCCTGCAGGTGGTTCCGTTCTCGGCCGGTGGCCACGCACTCCAGGAAGGCAACATGCGCATCATGGCCTTCGCCGACGCGCCGCCCTTGGCCTATGTGGAAGGCCCATTCGCGAGCCAACTGATCGATGATCCGGCCATGGTGGCCAAGTGCGGGATGCTCTACGATCTCGTGAGAGCGTCCGCGCTGCCACGCGAGGCCTCTCTGGCACTGGTCAAGGCGGCTGCAGAGGAATACGCACGTGAGCAATGACCGCGCACCGTCCTGGCGCAAGTCCAGCTACAGCGGCGGCACCGAGGGCAACAACTGCGTCGAGGTGGCCGACGGCCTCACCGGCGTCCTCCCGGTCCGCGACTCCAAGGACCCCCACGGCCCCGCACTGGCCTTCGCCCCTGACGCCTGGTCAGCCTTCGTCTCCGCCCTCAAGTCCGGAACTGTCGCAACACGGGCCTAGTTGTTAGCTCTGTGACGACTCATCAGCTCGCCTACCGCGAGAGCACCGGCCAGGGCCGCCCCGTCATCCTCGTGCACGGCAACTCCAGCTCCTCCCGTACCTGGCAGCGGCTGCTGGACAGCCCGTTCGGGCAGCGCTACCGCTGTCTCGCCCCGGACCTGCCCGGGCACGGCAAGTCCCCGCGTTCCACCGACGGTTACTCGATCTCGGGCTACACCCATGCGCTGGCTGCCTTCGCCCGGGACACCGGGGCCCGGGACGCGCTGATCGTGGGCTGGAGTCTGGGCGGGCACATCGCGCTCGAAGCGGCACCCGAACTGCCGGACGCCGCCGGGTTCGCGATCTTCGGCACCCCGCCGCTGACCGGCCCCGAGGCGATGAGCAGCGCTTTCCTGCCGCACCCCGCACTCGCGGTGGGCTTCAGCGCGGAGGTCGGCCCGCAGGAGGCGCACGCCTACGCGGCCGCCCAGCTCTCCCCCGACTCGCCGCTCTCCCCGGCGTCGGCTGTCGCCGACATCCTGGCCACCGATCCGGCCGCCCGCAGCGACCTCGCGGCCGCCCTCGCCTCGGGCGCGATAGCCGACGAACTCGCCATCGCCCGCACGCTCCGGCAGCCGCTGGCCATCCTGCACGGCGACGAGGACCAGCTGATCAGCCTGCCTTACCTGCGCTCCCTCGCGCCGTCGCTGCCCACCCTGTGGCGCCACGAGATCCAGCTGATCCCCGGTGTCGGACACTGCCCCCAGGAGGAACGACCGGAGGCGCTCGCGGCCCTGCTGACGAAGTTCGTGACCGGCCTCGCCTGACGGGCCTAGGGCCTGTACGGCGGATCTTTTCAGATGAGCCCGCGGCGTTGGGCGCCCGGCTGGGCGTGTGCCCGAGTCGTCCTCGTACTGGACGTACTTGGGCGATTCGGGCGTGCGTCCAGCCGGGATGCCCGGCGTCGCGGGCCCGGAAAGATCCGCCGTACAGGCCCTAGACCGAGCGCAGGGTCGGCACGTCTCTCACCAGCGCGGCGGCCGGCAGCAGAATGCTCTGCTCGGCGCCGGGGTCCTCGGCGATGACGACGCCGGCTTCCTGGAAGTCGAAGCCCGTCGGCCAGATCGTGCGGTTGCTTGCCAGCGCGCCCGCCAATTTCGCGCGTTCCAGATCAGCACCGGTGAGGTCGGTTCCCCGGAGGTCGGCCAGCCGCAGATCCGCACCGGTGAACCTGGTGCCGTGGGCCCGTGCCTTGCGCAGATTCGCCTCCCGCAGGTCCGCGTCGGAGAAGTCCGCGTCGCCGAGGTCGGCCTTGACCAGGCGAGCTCCGCGCAGGTCGGCTTCGATGCAGCGGCACTGGTGGAGTATCGACGTCCCGAGCTCCACGTGCCGCAGGTTGGCCGCGATCAGCGATGCCTTGGTCAGGTTGACCTGGTAGATGCTCGCGGCCTCCAGGCAGGCGCCGTCGAAGTTGATTTCGTTCAGCCACAGTCCGTCGCAGTCGGCCCGCCGAAGGTCGGTATAGCTGACGTTGAGCCAGTCGGGACGACGACCTTGCTGGCACAGGACGCCGAGACCGGTGAGCGCCACCTGGGCATCCGCGGCGCGGGTCTCCAGCGGAGGCACGGAGTTGACGGAGGTCTCCGCCAACGGGATCTCCGCCAACGGGGTCTCCGCCGACGGGATCTGCGGCCCCTGCGGCGGCCATGGCAGATGCGTCCGAAGGTACGCCGCCATGATCGAGATGACCGCCTCGCGGTCGTGCGCCGAATGGTCCGCGATCCGCCACAGCGCATAGAGACCACCGATCCGCACGTCCAGCTTCTCGCTGCCGAGTTGATCGACCGCCCGGCTGAAGCGATCGGTGATGTGTCCCTCCCGGGTGGCGTTCAAGCCCTCCTGACTGACCCTCAACTGCCGCCAGGTGGCGTACGCCCCGAAGAGGACGACGGCGCCACCCACCGCCTGTAGGAGCGTGGTACGCACGTTGTTCACCGCCCCGACCCGGTCGGCGGCCCCGATCCGGGCACCCCCGAGATCGTGGTCGACCACCAACCCTGGCAGCACCACCACCAGCACGGTCAGCGCGGCGAGCGCCGCCAGCACCGCCGCCGCGATGAGCACGGCACTGACCCAACGACGCCGCGAGGCGGGCGACATGCGGCGTCCATGACGAGATCCCCCCGTATCCATGCGCACATGATCCCAGGTCGGTCCGGGAACCGTGGTGACTATCTGTAGGAAACCAGGTGCGCACTGCGGTGGCTGGGGCATGATCAGCTCTGTGGCGGCCGCCCTGGCCGTCACAGCTCGTGCGACGCAGGGAGTAGGCATGGCCGACAGGCAGACCGGGACAGTGAAGTGGTTCAACGACGAGAAGGGCTTCGGCTTCGTCACCCCGGATGGCGGCGGTGACGACCTCTTCGTGCACTTCAGGGCGATCGAGAGCGACGGATTCAAGAGCCTCAAGGAGGGGCAGAAGGTTTCCTTCGTCGCCGAGCAGGGCCAGAAGGGCATGCAGGCTGCGCAGGTCCGGCCGGAATAGCCCTCGCCGGCTGCCGGCTACCTCGAACCCCGGGCGGCACCGAACTCGGGGTCGGTCAGGTGCAACCGCTCCTCCGCTCGGTGGTGCAGCAGCAGCACCGAGCGGACGGGGCCGTCCAGCGCCGTGTAGCTGTGCGGCATCGTGGCGTCGAACCCCACGTAGTCGCCGGGGCCCAGCTCCACCTCGTCGCCGTCCACCCGCACCCCGAGCCGGCCGGCCTGGACCACGGTGTGCTCGCTGCCGACGTGGCCGAGCGAGTCCTGCCGGCAGCCGCCCCGCACCTGCTGGTCGTAGATCTCGAAGACGGAGTCGCCCGACTCGATCCGCCGCAGCGGCCGCAGGTCGACGCCCTCACCGCTGAGCACTTCGACGTCGGCGGCGCGGACCACGGTCAGCCCGCCGGTCGGCCGGCCCTCCACCAGGTCGGAGATCGGCACCTCCAGCACCCGCGAGAGGCTGAAGACCGTCTCGATGGTGGGGTTGCCGGCGCCCGACTCCAGCTGCGACAGGGTCGCCTTGCCGATCTTCGACCGGCGGGACAGCTCGGAGAGCGACAACCCGCGCTGGATCCGCACCCGCTTCAGGTTGGCGCCCAGCACCTCCCGGACCGACCCCTCGGAGCTGCTCACGCGCTTTCCCTTTCCCTGTGCCGGCGTTCGGCATGCCGTACGGAACCTGCCAGCCGACGCGTTCATTATGCCGATCACTCCGGGCCGGGGCGGGTGCGCGCGCGGAAGGTGCGGCGGTAGGTGTCCGGCGGCACGCCGACCGTGCGGTTGAAGTGCCGGCGCAGCGTGGTGGCGGTGCCCATGCCGGTCGCCGCCGCGACGCTGTCGATGCTGTCGTCGGTGGTCTCCAGCAACTCCTGGGCGTGGCGGATCCGTTGAGTGAGCAGCCACTGCAGCGGGGTGGTACCGGTCACCGACCTGAAGTGGCGGCCCAGGTTGCGCGAGCTCATCCGGGCCCGGCGGGCCAGGTCCGCCACGGTCAGCGGCTCGTCCAGCCGTTCGAGCACCCAGGGGAAGAGTTCGGCGAGCGGGTGGTTGTCCGGGGCGGGGACCGGGGTGGTGACGAACTGGGCCTGGCCGCCGTCCCGGTGCGGCGGCACGACCAGGCGGCGGGCGAGGGTGTTGGCGATCGAGGAGCCGTGGTCGAGGCGGACGAGGTGCAGGCAGAGGTCCATAGCGGCGGCCTTGCCGGCGGAGGTGAGCACGCTGCCGTTGTCCACGTAGAGGACGTCCGGGTCGACCGTCACCCGGGGATAGCGGGCGGCCAGGGCCTCGGTGTGCGCCCAGTGCGTGGTCGCGCGCCGCCCGTCCAGCAGGCCGGCGGCGGCCAGCACGAACGCGCCCGTGCAGAGGGAGGCCACCCGCGCGCCGGCCTCGTGAGCCGCGCGCACCGCGTCGACCAGGTCGGCGGGCGGGTCCTGCTCGGTGTCGGCCCAGCCCGGGACGATCACGGTGTCGGCGCGCGCGAGCCGGTCGAGTCCGTGGTCCGGCTCCAGTCGGAACCGGCCGACCCGCACGGCAGCCGATCCGCAGAGGGCGAGGTCGTACCAGGAGCCGGTCACGGCGGCCGGGGCGGGACCGAAGACCTCGCAGGCCAGGGCCAGTTCGAAGTGCAGCATCCCGTCGGTGACGGCCAGCGCGACAGTTCCCATGTCCGGAATTGTATGGGTGATGGCGTTCCGGACACTCGTCTGGGGCGCCGATCCTCGCCAGGATGTTCGTGACGGATCACAACGGATCGTTCGAGTACGGGGGAGAACCCATGGAATCGGGACTCACGGTGGCGGTGTTCGGCGCGTACGGGCACACCGGGCGCTTCGTGGTGGCGCAGTTGCGGGATCGCGGGTTCGTCCCGATCCTCTCCGGCCGCGACGCCGGCAAGCTGCGCGCACTGGCGTCCGAGACCGGACTCGACGCCCGCCCGGCGTCGGTCGACGACCCGGCCTCGCTCGACCGCGCCCTGGCCGGTGCGGCGGCCGTGATCAACTGCGCCGGGCCGTTCGCCACCACAGCCGCCCCCGTGATCGAGGCGGCCCTGCGCGCCGGGATCCCGTACCTTGACGTGGCCGCCGAACTCGAGGCCAACACCGATACGTTCACCCACTTCACCGACCGCGCTCGCGCCGCAGGAGCGTTGATCGTTCCCGCGATGGCCTTCTACGGCGGGCTCGGGGACCTGCTGGTCACCGCGGCGATGGGCGACTGGACGGCGGCCGACGAGGCGCACATCGCGTACGCGCTGAACAGTTGGCACCCCACCCCCGGGACGCGCACGGCGGGCGCGGTCTCCCGGGAGCGGCGCGGCGGCGGCCGCCTGGTGTTCACGAACGGGCAACTGGAGTACCGCTATGACACCCCGCCGACCGTCGAGTGGCCCTTCCCCGACCCGATGGGCCCGCGAGACGTCATCGCGGAGTTCACGATGGCCGACGTCATCACCGTCCCCAGCCACCTGCCCATCCCCGAAGTGCGCACCTACATGACGGTCGAGGCGGCCAGGGAGGTGACGGCCCCGGACACCCCGACCCCGACCCCGGTCGACCCGCACGGCCGGTCCGCACAGACCTTCCTCGTCGACGTCGTCGTACGCTCCGGCGACACCGAACGGCGCGCCGTGGCAACGGGCCAGGACATCTACGCCGTCACCGCGCCCCTCGTGGTGGAGGCGGTCGACCGCATCCTCACGGGCCGCACCAAGGCGGTCGGCGTCGCCTCCGCCGGCGAGGTCTTCGACGCGCCCGACTTCCTCCGCGCGTTGTCCTCGCACATCTCCGTGGAACTGCGCCCGTAGGACGAACGCCCCCTCCCAAAACCGGTCGGCCCCGGTCCGCACCGTGAGGTGAGGCCGGGGCCGAGACCGACTGATGGGGTCAGGCGCTTGCGCCGCCGGGGACGGCGGTCCAGTTGTTCCAGGTACCGGCGTTGTAGTCCGCGTCGCGGGTGTAGACCGCGCCGTCGGCGGCGACGGCGTAGATGTGGTTGACGTTGCCGATCGTGGCGCTGGTGATGGACTTGAGGTTGGAGGTGTCCATCTTGGTCCAGGTCGACCAGGCACCGGTGGTGTAGTTGCCCTCGTTGTCGTACAGCGCGCCGTCCGAGCCGATCAGGCTCAGGTGCACCACACCGTTCGACGCGGAAGCCGAGACCGCCTTGCCACCGGAAGCGCCGCCGGGCACGGCGGTCCAGTTGCCCCAGGTACCCGCGTTGTAGTCCACGTCACGGCTGTAGACCGCGCCGTCGGCGGCGATCGCGTAGATGTGGTTGACGTTGCCGATCGTGGCACTGGTGATCGACGTGAGGCTGGAGGTGTCCATCTTGGTCCACGTCGACCAGGCACCGGTGGTGTAGTTGCCCTCGTTGTCGTACAGCGCACCGTCCGAGCCGATCAGGCTCAGGTGCACCACACCGTTCGACGCGGAAGCCGAGATGGCCTTCGCACCGGACGCGGCACCGGGGACGGCGGTCCAGTTGCTCCACGTCCCAGCGCTGTAGTCCGCATCCCGGGTGTACACAGCGCCGTCGGCGGCGACCGCGAAGATGTGGTCGACGTTGCCGATGCTGGCGCTGGTGATCGACCTCAGGTTGGAACTGTCCATCTTGGTCCAGGTCGACCAGTGCCCTGACCCGTAGTCACCGTCGTTGTTGTACTGGGCACCATCGGACCCGACCAGCTCCAAGTGCACCGTGCTGCCCGTCGCGGACGCCGACAGCGCACCCGCGCCAGAGGCCGACGTCGACGGAGTGGTGTCGCGGCCACCGACCGGGCTGGTGTAGCCGCTGACGCGCTGCGAACCGTAGTAGCCGCTCGCGCTGATGCTCCCACGGGTGACCATGCCACCGCCCTGGTTACCACCGATGGTGCTGACGCTGCCGTCGGAGTTGACCGAGGTGACGATCGAGACGTGATCGGCGTAGCCGGCTCCGTTGTAGTTGAAGATCGCCGCGTCACCGACCTGCGGAGTCTGGTGCATCCCCGCGCCGTAGGTGGCGAAGCTCCCGGCGCCGGCGGTGATACCGGTGACGTCGACGCCGTCCTGGGCCCAGACCCACTTGGCGAAGTCGGCGCACCAGGACTCGCCGTTGGTGCTGGTGTAATAGCCGGTGCCGCCCGCGCTGTTGGTGCTGGACGGGCCGTTGCCCAGGTTCGCGGCTGCGATGCCGACGATGGTGGTGCCGACGCTGGCGGAGGCGGCGCCGGTCTCGGCGAGCAGCAGGGTGCCGGTGAGGGCGGCGATGGCAAGGGCGGCGCTGAGGACGCGGTGGGACTTACGAGCGGACATGGCGGTACTCCCAATCGGCATGGCGGTAAGTGGTCTCAGGGGGACCGGCGTGACGATCCCGGAGGGCGCCGAAGGCGCTCTCGAAGCTGGGGGTCAGGCGCTCGCGCCGCCGGGGACGGCGGTCCAGTTGTTCCAGGTACCGGCGTTGTAGTCCGCGTCGCGGGTGTACACCGCGCCGTCGGCGGCGACCGCGTAGATGTGGTTGACGTTGCCGATGGTCGTGCTGGTGATGGACTTCAGGCTGGAACTGTCCATCTTGGTCCAGGTCGACCAGGTACCGGCCGTGTAGTTGCCCTCGTTGTCGTACAGCGCTCCGTCCGAGCCGATCAGGCTCAGGTGCACCACACCGTTCGACGCGGAAGCGGAGACCGCCTGGGCACCGGCGGCGCCGCCGGGCACGGCGGTCCAGTTGCCCCACGTACCCGCGTTGTAGTCCACGTCGCGGCTGTAGACCGCGCCGTCGGCGGCGACCGCGTAGATGTGGTTGACGTTGCCGATGGTCGTGCTGGTGATGGACTTGAGGCTGGTGCTGTCCGTCTTGGTCCAGGTCGACCAGGTGCCGGTGGTGTAGTTGCCCTCGTTGTCGTACAGCGCTCCGTCCGAGCCGATCAGGCTCAGGTGCACCACACCGTTCGACGCGGAAGCGGAGACCGCCTGGGCACCGGAAGCACCGCCGGGGACGGCGGTCCAGCTGGTCCACGTTCCCGTGCTGTAGTTCGCGTCGCGGGTGTAGACCGCGCCGTCGGCGGCGACGGCGAAGATGTGGTCGACGTTGCCGATGCTGGCGCTGGTGATCGACTTGAGGTTGGAGCTGTCCATCTTGGTCCAGGTCGACCAGTGCCCTGACCCGTAGTCACCGTCGTTGTTGTACTGGGCACCATCCGAGCCGACCAGCTCCAAGTGCACCGTGCTGCTCGTGGCGGACGCCGACAGCGCACCCGCACCAGAAGCCGGCGCCGACGGAGTGGACGGGTACGGGGCGGCCGTGTCGGCGCCAAGTCCCGCCTGCGGGCCGCAGACCGGCCACGCGCCCTGGCCCTGGGAGGTGAGGACGTTCTCGGCTATCAGGATCTGCTGCTGCTCGGTGGCCAGGTCGGCCCGCGCGGCGTACTTGGTGCCACCGAACGCGGCCCAGGTGGAGGAGCTGAACTGCAGGCCGCCGTAGTAGCCGTTCCCGGTGTTGATGCTCCAGTTGCCGGTGCTCTCGCACTGCGCCACCTTCTCCCAGGTGGCGACCGACGCGGCAGAGGCCTGTCCGGTCATCATCGCCTGAGTGGCCAGTGCCGCTACCGAAGCGATGGAAAGTGCGACAGCGGACTTCTTACGGTTGTTCTTGGGCATGGCGGGGCTCCGAGCAGAGTCAGTGAAGCGACGGTGGGTGAGAACCGGGCCGGCGAGACGGAAGGCTGCCCTGCAGGAGCAGCCGTCGGCGGTGCGGCCGGCGGGGTGGGTCAGGAGCCCCAGATCAGGTTGTCCGGGGTCACCGAGGCCGCGGTGGTGACGGCGGGGTGCACGGTGGCCGCGCCGGCGACGGCGGGGAGCGAGAGGGCGGCGGCGAGGGCGATGGTGGCGACCGCGGTGGCCTTGGCGATACGGATCATGGTCGTGATTCCTGTTCTGCGAAGAGTGGCTAGGAGGTGATCCGGTCTCGCGTCCCGCGGTGACGCTTCGTCCGGTGGTGCCCGCCGGGCGGTGCTCCCTGCTGGCGAGTACTAGCTTCGTCGCAGGTCACGGCCCATGGAAGAGAGATCAACTGGACGGAAGCGGCCCTGGCCCGATCAGTCCACCGAGGCCGGAAGAGGACAGCAGCCGGTCGTAGAAGGGCGCGACGAGCGGAGCCTCGGCGCTGACCAGCTGCCAGCCGCGCAACGGGGAGACATCCGTGACCCAGCGTCGGCCCAGTCGCTGCGCGCGCTGCTCCGCCTCTCGCAGGCTGTCCGCCATCAGGTAGAGGCCCAGCGTCGGATACGGCACGGCGTCGGGGTGCACGGCGATGTGCTCAAGGCGGTCCTCGGGCACTGTCATGGCACCGAGCAGGGCGGCCAGCCGGGGAGGAAGGTCGACACCGACCGCCGGCGGGCGCAGCTTCGCGTGGATGAGGTACATGCCGTCGACCATCCCAAAGCGGCCATCCGGCATATAGGGGATCAACGTGGACGCTTCGGTCCCTGGCCCAAAGAGGCCAGGGCGGGCACCCGGTTCGCAATTGTGAATGTGCGACGATCGCACCCATAGGAATCTTTTCGAGTTCACCATGGGGGATCTGCGCGTGCTGGCGAGTCTTGGCCTCGATGTCGCCTCGGAGGCGGTCTACCGCGCGATGCTGGCGCATCCGCAGGACGATGTGGCCGCGCTGGTCCAGCGGCTGGGCGTCTCAGAGGACTCCGTACGGCAGGCGCTGGACACCCTGAGCGAGCTGGCGCTGCTGCGGCCCTCCCACGAGCGGCAGGGCGAGCTGCGGGCCGTGTCGCCGGATGTCGGCATGGAGATCCTGATGGCCAGGCAGCAGGCCGAACTCGCCGCGCAGCAGCTACGGATCGAGGCCTCCAGAGCCGCCGCCGCACAGCTGATCGCGGAATACGCCGAACTGCGGCCCGCCAGCGCTCATCCCGGCGTCGAGCAACTGGTCGGGCTGGACCAGATCCGTGATCGCCTGGTGACCGTCGGGCGGGAGCTCCACACGGAGGTGATGACCTTCGCCCCGGGCGGCGGCCATACCGAAGCGGACATCGCGGCGGCGAAACCGCTGGACCAGGACCTGCTGGACCGGGGGATCCGGATGCGAACCGTCTATCTGGACAGCGTTCGCAATAGCCCGGCCACGGTCGAGTACGTCAACTGGCTCGCCGGACTGGGCGGTGAGGTCCGCACCGTGCCCGCCCTGCCGACCCGCATGATCGTCGCGGACCGGACCACCGCCATCATCCCCGTCAGCGGCGACGACGCGGCCGCAGGCGCCGTCGTCCTCACCGGCCACGGCACCCTCGCCGCGCTCTGCGCGCTCTTCGAGAGCGTCTGGGCCGGCGCGCAGCCGCTGGGCGAGGCCGCACCGAAGGGCACGAACGGGCTGAGCCCGCAGGAGGCGACGGCCATCCGGCTGCTCGCCGACGGACTCACCGACGAAGCGATCGCCAAACGGCTCGGGGTCTCGCACCGCACCGCGCGGCGCCTCGCAACCGAGTTGATGGAGCGCCTGGGCGCCCGGAGCCGGTTCGAGGCCGGCGTCCGCTCGGTCCAGCACGGATGGCTGCCCGGCCGCAGCTGACGCCGGCTCGGTTCGCGCGCTACGCCAGGCCGGCCTCCACCGCCGCCTTGGCGAGGCCGAGGATGCTCAACACCCCCTCGCCGTGCTCGAATTCGAGCAGCGCGAGCAGGATGTGCTCGGTGCCGACGTAGTTGTGGGCCAGTCGGATCGCCTCGCGGAAGGTCAGCTCCAGCACCTTGCGGGCGCCCGCGTCGTACGGGATGAGCTCGGGCACCTCGGCAGCCGCGGCGGGCAGTGCGGCGCTCACGGCGGCGCGGACGGCGTCGGGGGTGAGGCCCTGGGCGATGAGGGCCTTGGCGCCGAGCCCGTCAGGCTCGTGCAGCACGCCGAGGAGCAGGTGGCCGACGCCGATCTCCTCGTTGTGGGCGGCGCGGGCCTCTTCCTGGGCGGCCATCACCACGTGGCGGGCGCGGTCGGTGAAGCGGCCGAAGCCCTGGCTGGGGTCGAGGTCGGAGGGCTCCCCCGGGTCCTTGGGCACGAACCGCTTCTGCGCCGCCTGCCGGGTTACCCCCATGCTGCGCCCGATGTCGGTCCAGGACGCGCCGGAGCGGCGGGCCTGGTCGACGAAGTGGCCGATCAAGTGGTCGGCCACGTCGCCGAGGTGGTCGGCGGTGATGACCGCGCTGGAGAGCTGCTCCAGGACGTCGTCGTTGGTCTTCTTGATGCCGTCGATGAGGTCATCGAGGCGGATGGAGTGCGCCATGCGTCAACCGTAGGTTGACAGCAGCGGCCCGTCAACCCTGGGTTGACACTTACTGGCCGCCGAGCAGGCCCTGGGTCGCCGTGGTGGTGTTCGGGGCCGCGGCGGCGGGACCGTGGTGGTTGCCGAGCAGGGAGTCGACGATGGGGTTGTTGCCCGCCAGGTTCGGCCTGGTGCCGTCGCCGACCACGGTGTCGGCGTGGGCCGCGCTCGGCGCCGCGAGCGAGGCCGCGAAGCCGACGGCGAGGGAGGCGACGGCGAGCATGCTGCGCTTCTTCATGCGCTGGATAACGAGGCGGCGGGCACCAGGTTTCGCCACTCGCGCGGGTGACTTCTGCCGGTCGGCGGATGCCGTGGCGTCACCCGGCGGCCCTCAGGCTCTCCCGTACCGCCACCGTCAGCGGATGCGCCTCGCTCAGGTAGGTGAGGCACAACGCCAGGGTGCGGCCCGCGAGTTGGGCCGCCTCCACCGGCTCGCCGGCCGCCCAGTGCGCCTTGGCCAGCTGGTGGCGGGTGCGCAGCGTGTCCGGGTGGCGCTCGCCGAGCAGTGCCCAACGGTCGCTGAGCACCGCCCGCAGCAGGTTCACCGCGCGCGCCGGGTCGCCGGTCAGCCGGGTGGCGACGCCCAACTCGTAGCGCAGCGCGAGGGTTTCGGGGTGCTCGTCGCCGACCGCCCGCTGGGCCTGCTCCAGCGTGGTGTGCAGCAGGTCGAAGGCCGAGTCGCGCTCGCCGAGGCCCAGGTAGGCGACCGCCAGGTGCCGCCGGGCGGCGAAGGTGGCGGGGTGGGCCTCGCCGTACACCCGGGTGCGGGCGACGTCGATGGCCTCCAGCAGCGGGACGGCGCGGAACTGGTCGTCGGCGGTGAGGTAGGCGGCGGCCAGCCGCAGACCGGCCGCGAGGGTGGTCGGGTAGTCCTCGCCGAGGGCGCGCACGGCGTCGGCGTGGACCTGCTCGAGGGCGGGCAGGGCGCGGGAGAGGTCGCCGAGTTCGGCCAGCGCGGTGGCGGCGTCGGTGCGGATGACCAGGGTGGTCCGGTCGTCCTCGCCGAGGATGCGTTCGGCGTCCGGCAGCAGCCATTCGAAGGCGGTGATCGCCTTGGCCAGCGCGCCGTTGTCGCGCAGCGCGGTGGCGTGGTTGCCACGGGCCTCCAGGGTCGAGCGGCTCTCGGGCCCGTGCAGTTCCTCGGTCTGCGCCTTGAGCTGCTCGAAGAGCGGGACGGCCCGGTCGGTGGCGCCGGCCGTCAGGTAGGCGGTGGCCAGCCGACCCCGGATGTGCAGCAGGTCGGCCGCGGCGGCGGCCGACTCGGCGTCGGCGAGCAGCTGCTGGTAGCGGGCCAGCGCTCCGCTGAGCCGGCCGCAGTCCAGGTAGGCGTCGGCCAGCCGCAGCCGGGGGGCGAAGGTGTCGGGGTGGCCCGCGCCGTAGACCGTCTCGGAGAGGGTGACCAACTGTTCCAGCACCGGGATCGCCTGGCCCAGGTCGCCGGCCTCCTGGTAGGCGCGGGCCAGCATCTCGCGGGAGGTCAGGGCGTCACGGTCGCTCTGCTCGGCGGCGATCCGAGCGTTGACGGCGACCAGACGGGTCAACGCCTCCTCGCCGCCCATCCGTTCGAGCAGCCGGCAGACCAGCCAGAGCGGCAGGTCGGTGTCCGAGCCGAGCAGCGGCAGCAGTTCCTCGCCGATCGCGAACAGGCCCTGCCACTCGCGCTGTTCGAAGGCGGCCTGGTTCTCCACCGGGTACAGCCGCAGCATCGGCAGCAGCGCGCCCAGCACCTCGGCGCGGATGTCCTCGTCCAGCACCGAGGCGTAGGGCAGGCAGCTGGCGGCGATCAGGCGCAACCAGCGTGCCTCGCGCGGCTCCTGGCGGGCGTCGGCGTCGGCCAGCAGTCCGTGCAGCAGGCGGGCCCGGTCGGGGGGCGGGCAGTGGCCGACGGCCATCCGGATCACGTCGGCCCAGTGCTCGTCGGTGGCCTTGTCGACCAGCAGGCCGAAGGAGCGGTCCTGGGCGAACTCCCGTCCGGCCAGGTAGTCCTGGAAGGTGCGGTGGACGAACTCGAAGGTGTCCACGCTGGTCTCGGTGAGCAGACCGGTGCGCTCGACCAGGTGGCGGAGCATCTGTTCGGCGTCGATGCCGGAGCGGGCGGCGGGCAGGCTGGGCAGCACCGAGTCGATCTGGCGCAGCGCGTCGCTGCGGTCGCCCTCGTGCTGGCCGTTGAGCACCAGCCAGCGGGCCATCCGTTGCAGCGGGGCGAGTTGCTCCTCACGGCCGAACTGGTGGCTGAGCGGCTCGACGACCACCCGGCGCTGCTTGTCGCGGCGCAGCAGCAGCATGTCCAGGGCGAGTTCGTAGAGTTCCATCTTGCGTCGGGGCAGCGCGCCCTCCCACTCGCTGTGCAGGGCGCAGATCATCGCGCAGAGCAGCGGGCTGTCGGTGAGCAGTTCGAGCTCGGGCGACTGGCCCAGGGTGCGCCGCAGGGAGTGCTTGCGGGCGCGGAACTCGTCTTCCAGTGCTTCGAGTTCGGTGTCGGTCAGCTGCTCGGGGGCGGTCGCCTCGGTGGTGGCGCGTTCGGCGGCCAGGGCGGCCAGGTGCCAGCGGTCGATGAACCGGTTGCGGTCCCACTCGTCCATCGGGCAGAGCAACAGTTCCTCGAAGCGCAGGTGTTCGAGCCAGCGCGCGGCTACGCCGGAGGGTCGCACGGTGACCAGGGTGAAGCAGTTCGGGTGGGAGGCGAGGAGTTCGGCCAGCCATTCGCCGGCCTCGTCGCGTTCGCTCTGCGGGATCTCGTCCAGGCCGTCGACCAGCAGGATGGCCCGGCCGGTGGCGAAGAGCCGGTCGGCCCAGCCGGGCGGTTGGCCGTCCGCGACCGGGCTGCGGTCCATGGCGAGGAACTCCGCGGGGACCGGCTGCAGGTTGCGCAGCTGGAACATGGTGCGCAGGCGCAGCACGAACGGGACGCGGTAGTTGAGTTCGGCCAGCTCGCCGACCAGGGTGCCGGCCACGGCGTTGACGGCGAGCCACTGCAACAGGGTGGTCTTGCCGGAGCCGGCCTGGCCGCGCAGCAGGACCCGGCGGCGGTCCTTGAGCATGCCCTCGACCCGGCCGCGCCGGTCCGGCGGGCCGAGCAGGGTCTCCCCGCTGGGCACGGCGTCGCCGCGGTGATCACGCCAGGCGCCGGGGCGGGCGGCGGCGCGCTGGGGGTCGGTGAGCTGGACGGCCTGCAGGCTGAGGTAGGCGGTGCCGAGGTCCCAGGGCAGCGACTGCGGCAGACCGAAGATCTTCAGCCGGCCGTGCTCCTTGCCGATGCTGCGGGCGTAGCGCTCCTCGAAGGCGGCGTCCCTGCGTTCGGCCTCCGAGATGCCGAGCACCCGGACCGGCGCGGGCAGGTGGCGGGCCAGCAGCTCGGCCAGGCCGGGCGTGGCGAGCAGCGGGACGAGCGGGATCAGGCCGAGCTGGGAGTGGTGCCAGATGCTGGGCGCCAGGTCGGCGGTGGCCAGGCCGAGCAGCAGGCCGTTGAAGACCACCGGCGCGCCCGACATGCCGGCCCACGGGGAGTCGACGCCGGCCACCGGGCCCGGCGGCGGGTGCTGGGTGCTGAGGGTGTGCCGCCCGGTGCCGATGCCGGTGCCGGGGGCCAGCGTGCCGACCAGCTGGTGGCTGCGCAGCACCACGCCGTCCTCGCGTCCTGCGGCGGGATAGCCGATCGCGTGGCAGAGCGGCAGCGGCTCCAGGCCCTCGATCCGGCCCCACGGCAACGGGCTGAAGGCGGCGGCGAGTTCGGGGCGGACCAGGTCGCGGGCGGCCAGCAGCAGCGCGAGGTCGCAGCTGCCGTCGGGCGCGCGCCAGAGCACCGCGCAGCGCACCCAGCTCACCCCGCCGCCCGGGACGGCGGCCTCGATCCGGACGGGGGCGGCCGCGGCGGGCGGCAGCAGGTGGGCGACGGTGAGGATCAGCCGTCCGGTGAGCAGCAGCCCGCTGCCCTGCGTGGCCGCCCGGACGGCCGCGACCCGCTGGGCGGTCAGGCTCAAAAGCCCTCACCGCTGCCCAGGTCGGGGTTGCCGACCAGGACGTGGCCGTCGGGGCTCTGGGAGTCTCTGGGGGTGAGCGAGACGGTGATCTTGTGGCTGCGGGTGCGGCCGGCGCCGGCCGCGGCGTCGGCGTGCAGCACCCAGGCCTTGACGCCGCCCTTGGCCGTCACGTCGCGGCGCAGCTCGACGGAGAACTCCAGCTCCACCGGGCCGACCTCGAACTGGAACCGCTCGCCGGCCGCGCGTTCGGCCGCCGCCACGAGCTGGCGACGGATGGCCTCGATCGCCTCCGCGAGTTCGATGTCCGCGAACCGGTCGTCCATGTCGCCCCCACCTGGATCGAGCTCCGTCGATTGACCGGTCCACGACCGATCGCTCATCAGCGTTGACGATGGGCGAGTTTGCGTCAACCCCGACTCGGGTCGGCCAGTTTGAGGAAATCCGTGAACGAGTCCGTGACCTGCGCGGGGTTCCAGTCGAGGGCCGGCGTGAGGGCGGTCACCTCGGTCATCGCCAGGCCCGGTTGGCTGGACTCCGTCCAGGTGCCGAAGAGCGCGTCGCCGCTCAGCTCGGCGTGGCGCAGGTTCGCCTCGGTGAGCCGTTCGGGCGGGTAGGGCAGCAGCAGTTGGAACTGGTGGGTGTGCGGCGGATCGGGGTTCAGCCGGCCGCCGGGCACCCGCGCCAGCGCCGGGCGCAGCCCGTCCGCCAGCCGTTGAGCCTGTGTCAGGTAGTCGGGCAGTCTGGGCAGTTCGCGGTCGAGCGCGGCCAGTGCGGAGAGCGCGGCGGGCCACTGCTGGTAGACCAGTCCGCCGTAGCGGTGGCGCCAGCCGCGGGCCTCCTGGATCAGTGCCCGGTCGCCCGCCAGCGCGGCGCCGCTGATCCCGCCCAGCGCCTTGTAGAAGGAGACGTAGACCGAGTCGCCCAGCGCCGCGAGCTGCGGCAGCGGCCGGCCGTAGTGCGCGGCGGACTCCCAGAGCCGGGCGCCGTCCAGGTGCACCACGGCCCCGCGCTCGCGCGCGACGGCCACCAGGTCGGTCAGCTCGCTCCACCGGGGCAGCAGGAACCCGGCGGCCCGCAAGGGCAGTTCGAGCATCAGGATGCCGTACGGCTCGTCGAATCCGCGCAGTTCGGCGGCGGTCGCCAGCCGCGCCGCGGTGGTGGGCCAGACCGCGTCCAGTCCGGTGAGCCGGCGGTAGGCGCGGCGCTCGTGGGTCTCCAGGTGGAACAGCGGATGGGTGGCGACCACCGGATCGCCGCCGCGTCGGGCCCAGCAGCGCAGCGCGACCTGCTGGGCCATGGTGCCGGTGGGGAAGAAGAGTGCGGCGGGCTTGCCGAGCAGCTCGGCGACCCGCTCCTCCAGTTCGGCGACCACGCCGTCACCGTAGAAGTCGGGCCGCTCCAGCGGTCCGACGGCGCTGCGCGCATCGGCGCCCAGCTCCGCCAGGCGTTCGTGCAGGGTGACCGGGCGCGACCCGGAGAGGATCCGCCGGCCGGCCCGCCAGAGGGTGAAGCGGCGGTCCGCCGCACTGGACACCGAATCCGATCGACCGTTCGACTCGTAGGCCATCCCTCGATGGTCCATCAGGCGGGCGGTGCGCGGAATGCCCGCGACAGAAGCGGTGGTGGCACTCGTCACAGCAGGGCGAGCCGATGGGAGGGCAGATACGAGGGCCGATAGTAGACCCGCCGATGATCCGATCAGTGGATCAATCCGCCGATCGCCTGAAAATTTGAGACGCCTTCCACTACACGCCGTCGTAGCTGATCGGATTTCGCTACCACCTCATCGACGGTTACATCTGTAGGGTCCCCCGCCGAGCGCCCGCCAGGGCCGGCTCCGCGCTGTCCCCGAACCCCCGTCCCCGAACCGCTGCGAGGTCGAGCACACGTTGTCCGTCGAATCGTCCGTCGAAGTCGAGCCCGTCGAGGTCGAAGCTGTCGAAGTCGAAGCTGTCGAGCCCGCCATCGAGTCGGCCGCCACCACGGTGCGCCGCACCGCGCCGCCCGGGGTCGGCCCGTACGCCGTCTTCCGCGGGCCGCACCGGCGCAAGGCGATCTCCTCGGCGCTGGCGGGGGCCGCGTTGCTCGGGGTGGGGCTGGCGGCGGTCCCGGGCAGCGCGGTGGCGCAGACGGTGCACCCGACCACGCCCGACAGCTCCGCGTTCGGCGTGGCGCACGGCAGGGTGCCGTTCGACAACCTGGTGCAGGTGGCCGACCCGAGCGCGTACCAGCTGCCGCAGGGGGCGGCGTCCTCCCAGCAGGCCGTCGCGGTGGCGGGCAACCTGGCGGCCGCGGCGGCCCCGCAGGAGCACCCGGCACCCCCGGCGCCGCCCACCCCGTCCACGCCGCCCGCACCGCCGGCCCGGCCCGACTGGTCGGCCCCCGCGCCGGGCGCGCCGATCAGCAACGGCTTCGGCCACCCCGATCCCGGCTACGCGGCCGGCTACCACACCGGCGTGGACTTCGCGGTGAACGAGGGCACCCCGCTGGTCGCGGTCGGCGCCGGCAGCGTGGTCTCGGCCGGCTGGGCCGGCGCCTACGGCAACGAGGTGGTGCTGGCGCTTTCCGACGGCCACTTCGCGCAGTACGCGCACCTGTCGCGGCTGGACGTCGAGGCCGGCGACCAGGTGACGGCCGGTCAGCGGATCGGCGCCGCCGGCAGCACCGGCAACGCCACCGGGCCGCACCTGCACTTCGAGATCCGCACCACCGACACCTACGGCGCGGTGATCGACCCGGTCGCCTACCTGCGGGCGCACGGGGTCACGGGCCTCTGACGGTCGGGCCGGCGGCCCGACCACGGCGCTACCGCGCGTGGATCCGGGCGGAGTTCTCCAGCGCCACGGTCAACGCGGCCGCCATCGCCGCCTCCACCGACGCCGTCCACTCCGGCCCGCCCGGCGTGCAGCCGTTCGGCTGGTTCAGGTCGTTCTCCAGGTCGTTCTTGAGCACGAAGAACGCCGAATTCACCGAGAACAGCGCCATGGTGGCGCGCAGCCGGTCCTCGAAGCCCGCGCCCGGGCCGTGCACCAGGCTGACCAGCTTGCCCATCCGCTTCTTGAACTCGAGCCCGGACGGCGAGTCGCGCAGCGCGGGCTGGTTCTCGTGGAAGAACCGCAGCAGCGGGGCCCGCTCGGCCGCGCCCGCCGCGAACCGGCGGATCAGCTCGTCGCGCACCTCGGGCGACCAGGTGTGCAGCTCACCCCAGGCGATGGTCGCGTCGATCGGCGCCGCCATCGACTCCACGATGCCGTGGACGATGTCGTCCTTGGTCTTGAAGTGGTAGTACAGCGCCGCCTTGGTGACCCCCAGCCGGTCGGCGATCTCCCGCAGCGAGGTTCCCTCGTAGCCCTGTTCCGAGAAGAGCTCCAGCGCGACCTCGATGATCCGCGCGCGGGTGCCACCGCGGGGGCTCTGCGACGTACTCATGGCTTCGTGGCCTGCCTAGCTAGCTGCGGTAAGGGACCGTCGTGGTCGAGTCGCACCCGCCCACGTCATGCGGACATTCTGGCCGTCCGCAACCTCGTGACCGAATTCGGCTTGACGCCTGGCTTATCCAGACCTTACCGTGCCAGCTGAGCAATAACTAGCCGGTCGGCAAGTAAGTCCAGCTAGCAGCAGAGCGAAGCACAGGACGCAGCCGACGACAAGAGGCCGTGAACCGCGAATCCCACGCGGCCCACGGTCCGAACGCGCTTTCGGGAGAGGCACCATGGCACAGCAGCAGGTCGACGCCAAGGCGGAGAACCCGCCCGAGGGCGTCGCGGGGGAGGCCGGCGACCAGCGACCGGCCCGTACGCACCGGGAGATCAGGCTGGTGATGATCGGCCTGGTCATCACCATGATGCTCGCGATGCTCGACAACCTGATCGTCGGCACCGCGATGCCCACCATCGTCGGTGACCTGCACGGGGCCAACCACCTGTCCTGGGTGGTCACCTCGTACACCCTGGCCACCGCGGCGGCCACCCCGGTCTGGGGCAAGCTCGGCGACCTCTACGGCCGCAAGGGCACCTTCCTCACCTCGATCGTGATCTTCCTGATCGGCTCGGCGCTGGCCGGACTGTCGCAGAACATGAACGAGATGATCGCCTTCCGCGCCCTTCAGGGCCTGGGCGCCGGCGGTCTGATGGTCGGCGTGATGTCGATCATGGGCGCGCTGGTCTCGCCCCGCGAGCGCGGCAAGTACCAGGGCATGTTCGCCGCCGTCATGGCGATCGCCACGGTCGGCGGCCCGCTGCTGGGCGGCTTCATCACGGACCACTTCAGCTGGCACTGGATCTTCTACATCAACCTGCCGCTGGGCCTGGTCGCCCTCGCCGTGGTGTGGGTCACGCTGCACCTGCCCAAGGTCCGCTCCACCGCGAAGATCGACTACGCCGGCGCGGCCCTGCTGACCATCGGCATCGTCTCGCTGGTGCTCATCACCACCTGGGGCGGCACCCAGTACGCCTGGGGCTCCAAGCACATCATCGGTCTGATCGTGCTGGCCGCCGCCGCGCTGATCGGCTTCTGCTACGTCGAGCAGCGGGCCCAGGAGCCGATGCTGCCGCTGAGCCTGTTCCGCAACCGCGACTTCACCGTGGTCTCGATCATCGGCTTCATCGTCGGCTTCCAGATGTTCGGCGGCGTCACCTTCCTGCCGCAGTACCAGCAGATAGTCCAGAACGCCTCGGCCACCAACTCCGGCCTGCTGCTGATGCCGATGATGTTCGGCATGCTGGTGGTCTCGCTGGTGGTCGGTCAGGTGGTCACCAAGACCGGCAAGTACCGGATCTTCCCGATCATCGGCACCGTGGTGATGGGCGCCGGCTCGCTGCTGCTCTCCACCATGGGCACCGGCACCACCCGGCTGACGTCCAGCATCTTCATGGCGGTGCTCGGCGCCGGCATGGGCTTCCTGATGCAGATCACCATGCTGGTCTCGCAGAACAGCGTCGAGCTCAAGGACATGGGCGTGGCCAGCTCGACCGCCACCCTGTTCCGCACCATCGGCGGCTCCTTCGGTGTGGCGCTGTTCGGCGCGATCTACACCAACCGGATCACCGACACCTTCAAGGGCGCCCCGGGCGCCGGCGCGGGCGGCGGGGTCGACCAGATGACCCCGGCGAAGCTGCGCGCGCTGCCCGATCCGGTGCAGAACCTGTTCCACCACGCGGTGTCCAACGGCATCCACTCGGTCTTCATCTGGGCCGCGCTGATCAGCCTGGTCTCCGTCGTGGCCGCCCTCTTCCTGAAGGGCACCCCGCTGCGCGGCGCCGGCCAGGGTGCCGAGAAGCCCGAGAGCAGCGACATGGCGGCGATGGCGCACTGACGCCGGACGTCCGCCCGAGAAGCTGACGGCGGGTGGGCCCGGAGGGATCCCGGGCCCACCCGCCGTCGTCGTTCACGCCGGAAGGCGGAAACGTTCCGAGCCGACGGGCTCGACGAGCCCGTCGATGATCAGACCGTCCAGCGCGCGGGACCGCTGCACGGCGTCGGGCCACACGGCGTCCAGCCGCTGCCGCGGGACCTCGCCGTGCGCCTCGCGGAGCACCGCGAGCAGCTTGCCGCGCACCTGACGGTCGGTGCCCTCGTAGCTCTGGCCGCGGCGGGCCGGGCCCTGGTACGGCGGTCGCCCTGCCCGGTCCCAGGCGCAGTGCGGGCGCAGCGGGCAGTCGCCGCACTCGGGGCCGCGCGCGGTGCAGACCAGGGCGCCCAGCTCCATCACTCCCACCGCCCAGGCGGCGGCCACCTCCGGGTGGTCGGGGAGCAGTTCGGTGGCGGTGCGGCGCTCGGCCGCGGTGGTGGCCTGGGCGGGGTACTCCTCGCCGGTCACCGCGCGGGCGAAGACCCGGCGGACGTTGGTGTCCAGCACCGCGTGCCGCTGGCGGAAGGCGAACGAGGCGACGGCCGCCGCCGTGTACTCGCCGACGCCGGGCAACGCGAGCAGTTCGGCGTGGTCCGCGGGCACCTCGCCGCCGTGCCGCTCGACGATCGCGGCGGCGGCCGCGTGCAGCCGCAGGGCGCGGCGCGGGTAGCCGAGCCGGCCCCACATCCGCACCGCCTCGCCCGGGGCGTCGGCGGCCAGCGCGGCGGGGGTGGGCCAGCGCTCCAGCCAGGCGGCGTAGGCGGGCAACACCCGCTTGACCGGGGTCTGCTGGAGCATGAACTCGCTCACCATCACCGCCCAGGGCGAGGCGTCGGGCGCCCGCCAGGGCAGGTCGCGGGCGTTCTCCCGGTACCAGTCGAGCACGATGCCGTGCAGCAGCGGGGCGGGGGTCACAGAGGTCGTTGCCATAGCTCTCCGATCCTCGCACACCATGAGGGGGCCGAACGGGCGCCGGATCGCCGCCGGGTGGCCGCCGGATCGTCGCTCGAACGGCGGAAATACCGGATCATCGGAAAGATCGGGGTTCGAGAGCGGTGTTGGTGCAACGAGCGGTGCTCCGGCTCTCGTAGAGTTTGATCGTGCCTTCTCTGCGTCAGCCCGTCGGACCGCTGCCCGCCTCGATCTACTGGCGACGGCGGGTTGTTGTGCTTGCCGCCCTCGCGGTGGTGGTGGCCCTGATGGGGTGGCTGACGCTGGGTCAGGGTGGCGGGAACGGCGGCAAGGAGAAGACCGCGCAGCCCGTGCCGGCCCACAGCACGCCGCCCTCCCCCGGCTCGATCACGCCTGGCGCCACCCCGACCGGTCCCGCGATCAGCTCGCACCCCGGCGGCTCCAGCGGCGGCACCGGGAGCGGCTCTGCGGTCGGCGGCTCTGGCTCTGGCAGCAGCGGCGCCACGAGTGGCAGCGGTGCTCCTGGTACTCCCGGTTCGACGAGCGGCGGCAGCGGCGGCACCACGGGCGGCAGCAGCACCACGGGCGGCAGCGGCACCACCGGCGGCGGCAGCTCGGGCGGTGACGGCGGCGGCACCCCGCCGATCAACACCGGCGACGTGCTGGCCCTGCCCGCCTGCACCGCCTCCCAGCTCACCCTGCAGCTGGCCGGCACCCAGGACGCCTACCAGGCCAAGGACAAGCCGACCTTCGAGCTGAAGATCCACAACGTCTCCACCGCGACCTGCCGCGTCGACCTCGGCCAGACCGCCTCCGCGATCACGGTCAGCTCGGCCAGCGGCGAGCGGTTCTGGTCCTCGGCCGACTGCGCGACCGACAAGCAGAGCCGGTGGGTGCAGGTCTCCCCTGCCGACGTGCTGACCGAGACCTTCGTCTGGGACCGCTCGCACAGCCAGCCGCAGTGCGCGACGCCGACCGACACCTCGCCGGCACCGGTCGGCAAGTACTCGGTGCAGGCCGAGCTGACCGGCCCCGGCGGCGGCCCGGTCAAGGCCCTGGTCTCCACCCGGCTGGACAGCTGACCGTACGTCCGAGCCGATGTGCTGAGCCGACGCGCTGAGCTGACACAGTGTCAGCTCAGACGTAACGCTCCAGGATCGAGGACTCCGCCAGCCGCGACAGCCCCTCGCGCACCGAACGGGCCCGGGTCTCGCCGACGCCCTCGACGGCCTGCAGGTCGTCGATGCTGGCCGCGAGCAGCTTCTGCAGCCCGCCGAAGTGCTCGACCAGCCGCTCGATGACGGTGTTCGGCAGCCGGGGGATCTTCGCCAGCAGCCGGTAGCCGCGCGGCGAGACCGCGGAGTCCAGCGACTCGGGCGAGCCGGAGTAGCCGATCGCCTTGGCCACCGTCTGCAGGTCGAGCAGCTCGGCGTGGGTGAGCGCCTCCAGGTCGGCCAGCACCTCGGGGACGGTGCGCCCGCGCTTGGCGGCCCGCTCGGGGAAGTAGTCCCGGGCGACCAGCTCGCGCTCCGGCTCCACGCCCGCGATCAGCTCGTCCAGCTGGAGCGAGAGCAGTCGCCCGTCGATGCCGAGCTCCAGCACGTACCCGGCGATCTCGGCCGCGATCAGCCGGACCATCTCCAGCCGCTGGGCCACCGCCGTGACGTCCCGGACCGTGACCAGGTCCTCGATCTCCAGCGCGGAGAGCGTGCCGGCCACCTCGTCCAGCCGCAGCTTGTAGCGCTCCAGGGTGGCCAGCGCCTGGTTGGCCCGGGAGAGCACCGTGGTCGAGTCCTCCAGGACCCGGCGGGTGCCGTTGACGTACATCGCGATCAGCCGCATCGAGTGCGAGACGGCGACCACCGGGAAGCCGGTCTGCTTGTTGACCCGCTCGGCGGTGCGGTGGCGGGTGCCGGTCTCGTCGGTGGGGATCGCGGCGTCCGGCATCAGGTGCACCCCGGCCCGGACGATCTTGGTGATGTCCTTGTCGAGCACCACCGCGCCGTCCAGCTTGCACAGCTCGCGCAGCCGGGTCGCGGTGAACTCGACGTCCAGCACGAAACCGCCGGTGCAGACCGACTCGACCGTCTTGTCGAAGCCGAGCACGATCAGGCCGCCGGTGTTGGCCCGCAACACCCGCTCCAGGCCGTCGCGCAGCGGCGTGCCGGGCGCGATCGCCAACAGCGAGGAGCGCAGCAGGGCCTCTTCGCGGGGGGACTTCTCCGCCCGGTCGCTCGCTGCCACGTGACTCCTTAGGCCGGCCGGTTCGCGCCACCCGGTGGCCCCGGTCCCTCGTTGGCTACTGCCCGTTCTGGTGCTGGACAGGGCAAAGTCTACGGTGCGGGCGCGCTGACGGAGCCTCGGTCAGCCCAGTTCGTCCGAATCGACCGGTTCCCAGCCCGCCATCACCTCCTCGGGCCAGGCGGCCGGCGGCGGCACCAGCGGGGCGCCGACGGCCTGCGGGCGCTGCTCCGTGCGGGGCTTGGCGGCGGCCCGGCGACGGCCGGGGATCGCCTGCAGCGCCTCGCCGATGTCCGCCACCTCGACCACCTTCATGCCCGGCGGCACCTTGCCCGGGTCCGGCGGGACCAGCGCGTGGGTGAAGCCGAGCCGGTGCGCCTCGGCGAGCCGGCGCTGCACGCCGGTCACCCGGCGGACCTCACCGGCCAGGCCCACCTCGCCGATCGCGACCAGGTTGCTGGGCAGCGGCGTGTCGGTGGAGGAGCTGGCCACCGCCAGCGCCACGGCCAGGTCGGCGGACGGCTCGCTGAGCTTCACCCCGCCGACGGTGGCGGTGTAGATGTCCTGCTTGCCGAGCTTGACGCCGCCGTGCCGCTCGACCACGGCCAGGATCATCGCGATCCGGGGCGACTCCAGGCCCGAGGTGGTCCGGCGCGGCGAGGGGATCTGGGAGTCCACCATCAGCGCCTGCACCTCGGCGACCAGCGGGCGCTTGCCCTCCAGGGTCACCGTCAGGCAGGTGCCGGGAACCGGCTTGTCACGGCGGGTCAGGAAGAGGCCGGAGGGGTCGGCCAGACCGACGATGCCCTCGTCGTGCAGCTCGAAGCAGCCGACCTCGTCGGTGGCGCCGTAGCGGTTCTTGACACCCCGGATGATCCGCAGCCGGGCGTGGCGGTCGCCCTCGAAGGAGAGCACCACGTCGACCAGGTGCTCCAGCAGGCGGGGGCCGGCGATCTGGCCGTCCTTGGTGACGTGGCCGACCAGCAGGGTGGCCATGCCGCGGTCCTTGGAGGCGCGGATCAGCGCCCCGGCCACCTCGCGCACCTGGGCCGGGCCGCCGGGGGCGCCGTCCAGCTCGGCGGAGGCGATGGTCTGGACCGAATCGAGGATCAGCAGGCCGGGGTTGACCTGGTCGATGTGGCCGAGCACCGCGCCCAGGTCCTGCTCGGCGGCGAGGTAGAGGTGGTCGGAGAGCGCGTCGATCCGGTCGGCGCGCAGCCGGACCTGGCCCGCCGACTCCTCACCGGTGACGTAGAGGGTGCGGTGCTGGGAGGTGGCGGCCTTGGCGGCGACGTCCAGCAGCAGGGTGGACTTGCCGACGCCGGGCTCACCGGCCAGCAGCACCACGGCGCCCGGGACCAGGCCGCCGCCGAGCACCCGGTCCAGCTCCGGCACGCCGGTGGAGCGGGCGGTGGCGACCTGGCCGTCGACCTGGCCGATCGGGCGGGCCGGGGCGCTGACCGGGCCGGCGGCGGTGGTGCGGATCGGCACGGCGCCGTACTCCTCCACCGTGCCCCAGGCGTTGCACTCGGGGCATCGGCCGACCCATTTGGGCAGCTGGTTGCCGCACTCCGTGCAGCGGTAGGCCGGACGGGGCTTGGCGGTGGTCTTCGCGGTGCGGGCTGCCATGGGGGCCACGGTAGCGGGTGGGACCGACAACGAGTTGTCAGCCGCTGTGTGGTGCTGTTACCCGAAAGAAGGACAAACGGCCCGACTTTCAGGGTCGCCGGGCGCCGGATCCCTACCGTCGGGAGGATGAACCCCCGTCTGGACCCCACCGCGGCGTTCGACCAGCTGCTGGACGGCCTGTACACCTACTGCCTCTCGGTCCTCTGCGACCGGCGGGCCGCGCTCGCCGCGCTGGACGAGGCCCGGCACCTGGCCCTCGCCAGCGCGGACCGGCTGGCCGACCCCGGGCTGTACCGGGCCTGGCTGTACTCGCTGGCGCGGTACGCCTGCGTCCGGCGGCTGGCCGCCGCCGGTGACGCCCTGGCCGACACCACGGCCGACACCACGGCTGGCGCCGCGGCCGACGCTTCGGCTGATGCTTCAGCCGAGGGCGCGGCTGCCGCGCCGGCGGCGGGCGGCGGTGACCCGGCGCGGCTGGGCGAGCTGGCCTGGCCGGAGGCGGCCGGCACCACCGCCGAGCAACGTGAGGCGCTGGAACTGGCGTTGCGTCACCGGCTCACCCCGCTGGAGGTGGCGGCGGTGCTCGGGATCGACGCGCAGGCCGCCCAGCAGCTGCTCGCGGACGGCCGCGCCGAGGTGGAGCGGACCAGGCTGGCGCTGCTGGTGCTCGGCGTCGGCAGCTGCCCCGAGCTGGGCCGGCTCGGCGGCGCGGGCGCGGACCACTGGCGCTCCTGGGTGCTCGGCCCGGCGCTGCGCCGCGAGCTGGTGGGGCATCTGGTCAGCTGCCCGACCTGCCGGGGCACCGCGGAGCGGGTCGGCGCGACGCTCGGCGCGGTGGGCGGCGGCCCGGCCGGGCTGCCGCTGCTCGCGGCGCCGGTGCAGCGCGCGGCGTCCGGAGGTTCGCCTTTGACGCCGGAAGTCGGCCCGGTCGACGTTCCGAGCCCGCCGCGCGCCGGCCGTCCCGCTCGGCACGCCCGCGCCGCGCGGTTCGACGAGCGCGGCTTCCCCCGGCACCGGGCGCCCGGCCTGCTGGAACGCCATCGCCCGGGCGGCGATCTGCACGAGCGTGCCGTCCTGGTCCGCCAGCGGGCGCTCACCACCGGGGTGCTGGCCGCCGTGCTCAGCGCGCCGCTGGCCGCGCTCTGGCTGTCGCACCGGGACGGGTCCGCCACGGCCACCACGGCTGCGGTCTCCTCGGTCCGGGTGTCGGACGGGACGCCTGACCCGAGCCTGGGGGCGCCGCCGAGCGTCTCCGCCGCGCCGGCGCCGACCCCGGGTGGCGGCCGGCCGCCGGTCAGCGCGCTGGCCGCCGCGGTCGTGCGACCGGCCGTGCCAGCTGCTGGTGCTGCTGCGACGGGTGCAGAAACGTTGCTGCCGAACGTGCGGGGCGTCGCCGTCCCGGTCCCCGCCGCGGGCGCCGTGGCGCTCAGCGACCCGGGCCTGCACAGCGTCCCGGTCCCCAGTTCGTCCACCGGACCGGTCGCGCAGCTCACCGTCGAGGCCGGCGCCTACGGCAGCCGTACCGTGCTCACCCTCACCAACAGCGGCGACGTGCCGCTCGACTGGCGGGCCGTGCCCGACTGCGACTGGCTACGCCTGAGCCGTGACGCGGGCACCCTGGCGCCCGGCCAGCGGATCACCGTGACGGTCACCGTCGACGAGCAGCGCGCGCCGAGCGGTCACTGGACGGCCACGATCGCGCTGCCGCCGTCCGAGGCCGTGGTCACGCTGGCCGGCGACAGCGGCGGGGCGCCCTCGCCCACTTCCAGTCCGTCGGCCTCCTCCCCCACCTCGGCCCCCAGCGCCAGCGCGAACCCCAGCGGGGTGGCCAGCCCCAGCCCCTCGGTGACGCCCACCGCGGGCAGCAGCGCGAGCAGCGCGCCGAGCAACAGCGAGAGCCCGAGCGCGAACCCGACGTCGGGCCCGTCGGTCACACCGAGCTCGTCCGCCCGCCCGAGCAACTCGCCGAGCGCCGCGCCCACGCCCTCGCCGAGCCCCTCCGGCAACGCGCCCAGCCCGATCCCCAGCCCCGCTCCGACCTCCGCCACGTCCCACTCCTCGCCCTCGTCGCCCGCACGCTGAACCCCCGGAAACGCCCAGTGATTCCTATGACTCCCCCGAGGCGGAACTTGTTGCACCGGCCGATGAGAAAGCAATGAGGATGTGGCCGAAGCGATACACAAGGCCTGCGCGGAACGTCATGACGGACTGTCAGCCGGCCTTGGACGATCCGCTCTCGGCGGATCCGCCGTAGGCGAACGCCCCGCTCCGGATCGGCCCCGGGTGGGCAGGATCAGCGGCATGCGAATCCTGATGCTCGGCGGGTCGGTCTTCCTCGGCCGTGCTTTCGTCACCGAGGCCCTGGCCAGGGGCCACCAGGTGACCACCTTCAACCGCGGCCGGTCCGGCCCCGATCTGCCGGGCGCCGAGGCGGTCCGCGGCGACCGCGACAGCGACCAGGACCTGGCCGCGCTGGTCGCCCTGGCGCCGGGCCCGGAGCGGGCCTGGGACCTGGTGATCGACACCAGCGGCCAGCAGCCGCACAGCGTGGCGCGCTCGGCCCGGGCGCTGCGCGAGCACGCCGGGCGCTACCTCTTCGTCTCCTCCGTGCACGCCTTCGCCGACTGGCCCGCCGCGCCGGTCGACGAGGACTCGCCACTGCACGCGTGCCCGGCCGACTCGCCGCCCGGCCTGCCGTTCGGCAACGCGCTCAAGGCGGGCTGCGAGCGGGCGGTGACCGAGCAGTTCGGCGAGCGCTCGATCGTGCTCAACTGCGGCCTGCTGATCGGGCCTTACGAGAACATCGGACGGCTGCCCTGGTGGCTGGAGCGGATCGCCCGCGGCGGCCGGGTGCTCGCTCCGGGCCGGCCCGGGCTGCCGATCCAGCTGATCGACGCCCGCGACTTCGCCGTCTTCGGCCTCGACCTGGCCGAGCGGGGCGCGAGCGGACGTTACGTGACCACCGCGCTGCCGGGGTCGAGCACGTACGGCGAGCTACTGGCCGAGTGCGTGGCCGCGACCGGCTCCGACGCCGAGCTGAGCTGGGTGGCCGACGACCGGCTGCGCGCGGCCGACATCGAGAGCTGGAGCGAACTTCCGCTCTGGGAAGCTGAGTTCGACGAGGACGGCCGACCGATCGGGATCTGGCAGGCGGACAGCCGCAAGGCGCGGGCGGCCGGCCTGCGCTGCCGCCCGCTGGCCGAGACGGTGCGCGACACCTGGGCCTGGATCCAGCAGCGCGGGCCCCGCGACCAGCCGTACCTCCAGGGCACCGAGCCGCTCGGCATCGACTCGGCGAAGGAACTGCGGATCCTGGACGGGGAGCCCTGACAGCCCTGACATGACGGCGGTTGCGGGGAGTCGGCCGGGCCGACTTCCCCCAACCCCCGGGCTGCGCGGGCGCAGCGCGGCGGGGGCCGCCGCTCCCCGGAGCCGTCGGAGGCGGGCGGCGCGGGGGGGGCGCCCCCCCCCCCCCCCCCCGGGCGGGGGGGCGGGGGGGGGGGGCCGCCCCCCCCCCCCCCCCACCGCCGTGCTGCTCGGGCTCAGCGCGGCGGAGGCAGCCGCTCCAGGAAGACTTCGAAGGCGGTCGGCTTGATCGCGGTGACCCCGGTGAACGGGAAGTTCATCTCCTTGATCACCAGCAGCGAGATCACCACCAGCCCACCGAGCGAGAGCACCATCAGCGAGTGCGCCAGGGTGTTCGGCAGCCCGAAGAGGAAGGTGAAGCCGACGGTGAGCACCCCGCCCGCGATCAGTGCCACCCAGAGCAGCGCCGGGACCTCGTCGTCCACCTCGTTCAGCCGGGCCCGGCGCTCCGAGGCGAGGTCCTCCAGGTGGGTCACCGCGTGCTCGTAGAGGACCTGCTGCTGGGCGCCGTTGGGGTTGATCGAGAAGACGCTGGTGCGCATCTGGTAGACCAGCTCGGTGGCCTGCGGGCTGCTCTCGTGCTTGGCCATCTCCGGCCACTCGGTGTCCATCACCGTCCGCGCGTAGCTGAGGGTCTGCTGCTCCAGCTGCGGGCCGAGCGGCGCGGGCAACTCCCGCGAGATCCAGTAGATTCCGGCGACCGCGTCGGCCTCCTGGAAGGTGGTCCGGCGGGCCGAGTCGTTGTTGTTCCAGACCGTGACCACCACGAAGGCGAGCAGCACGGCGTAGATCACCCCGACCGCCGCGAAGATGAACCCCGCGACGTCGTTGTGCGCCTCCCGGACGTGGTGCGGGATCCAGCGTTGCAGCAACTTGAGGAGGACGGCCAGCAGGGCCATGACTATGAAGACGGTGCCGATGTCCATCAGGCTCATGACGGGTGGTCCCTCGGGTCCCTTGGAGAGTGTCGGGCTCAGCGGTTGCGGCGGGTGACCAGCTCGGCCAGCGCCAGCAGGTCGTCGGCCGCCGAGGGCTCCTGGACGGCGACCGAGAGGTGCTCGATGGCGGCGGCCATCCGCTCGCAGGACTCCCCCTGCGCCCAGGCGCGGCCGCCGGCCAGCTCCACGGCCGCGGTGGCGCGGCGCACCTCGTCGGCGGTGAGCGGGCGGTCCAGCGCGTAGATCTCGGCCAGTTCCTCGCCCGCCGGGGTGCCCGAACCGAGGGCCGCCACCACCGGCAGCGACTTCTTGCGGACCAGCAGGTCGGCGCCGACCGGCTTGCCGGTCACCGCCGGATCGCCCCAGATCCCGATCAGATCGTCGATCAGCTGGAAGGCCAGCCCGATCTCGCGGCCGAAGGCGTCCATCGCGGCGGCCCCCTGCGGGCCGGCGCCGCCGTACAGCGCCCCGATCGCGCAGGCGGCGCCGAGCAGCGCGCCGGTCTTGGCCTCGGCCATCGCCAGGCACTCGGCCAGCGAGACGGTGCTGCGCTGCTCGAAGGCGCAGTCGGCCTGCTGGCCGTCGCAGAGCTCGACCACGCAGTGGGCCAGCCGGCGCAGCGCGTCGCCGGCCGCCGGGTGGCCGTCCTCGGCGAGGGTGCGCAGGGCCAGCGAGTGCATGGCGTCACCGGCCAGGATCGCCTCGGTCGTCCCGAACACCCGCCAGGCGGTCTGCCGGTGACGACGGGTCTGGTCACGGTCGATCACATCGTCGTGCAGCAGCGTGAAGTTGTGCACCAGCTCGACGGCCGCGGCGGCCCTGGTCACCGTCCGGGCGACCTGCTCGGCCGGCGTGCTCCGGTCGGCGCAGGCCTGTGCGGCGGCCAGCACCAGCGCGGGCCGGATGGCCTTGCCGGCGTCCGCCCCGGACGGGGTGCCGTCCGCCTCGCGCCAGCCGAAGTGGTAGGCGGCGACCCGGGCCATCGACTCGGGCATGCTCTCCACCGCGGTCCGCAGCGCCGGGTCGACCACCGCCCGGGCGCGGGCCAGCAGCTCGCCCGCCGGGTCCTCGCTGAACGGCGTGGTTCCGACGGGGGGTTCGGCCCGGGCTGCCGGTACGGTGCCGGCCTGCTCGTGTTGTTGGCTCTGGTCCTTGAGTGGTTGGTCGTTGAGTGTTTCGATCCCCATGGTCGCTGGTCCCCCCAGAAGTCGGGCACGAGAAAGCAGCGGGCAACACCGTGGAGGCTGCCCGCCGACCGCCCCGGGACCTTCGCCCGGGGCGGTCGCAATGGCACGACTCAGCTGCGCGGTCGGGCGATTTCCACGTTTTCCAGCACGCCGATGGCGTCAGGCACCAGAATGGCCGCCGAATAGTAGGCGCTCACCAGGTAGGAGATGATCGCCTTCTCGTTGATGCCCATGAAACGCACCGAGAGGCTGGGCTGGTACTCGTCGGGAATGCCGGTCTGGTGCAGGCCGACCACGCCCTGGTTGTCCGCGCCGACGCGCATCGCCAGAATCGAGCTGGTGTGACCGTCCACGATCGGGATCTTGTTGCAGGAGAGGATCGGCACCCCGCGCCAGGAGGGCACCTGCTGGCCCTGAAGGTCGACGGTGCCCGGGTAGAGGCCCCGGCTGCTGCACTCGCGGCCGAAGGCGGCGATGGCCCGGGGGTGGGCCAGGAAGACCTTGGTGCCCCGGCGACGGCTGAGCAGCTCGTCCATGTCGTCGGGGGTGGGCGGACCGGAGTGGGTCTGGATCCGCTGGTCGTACTCGGCGTTCTGGAGCAGACCGAAGTCGCGGTTGTTGATCAGCTCGTACTCCTGGCGCTCGCGCAGCGCCTCGATGGTGAGCTTCAGCTGCTCCTCGATCTGGTTCATCGGCTCGTTGTAGAGGTCCGCGACCCGGCTGTGCACCTGCAGGACGGTCTGCGCGACGCTCAGCTCGTACTCGCGCGGGGTGAGCTCGTAGTCCACGAAGGTGCCGGGCAGCTCGTGCTCGCCCTCGTGGCCGGCGGCCAGCGCGATGTCGGCCTCGCCGTGCTTGGTCTGCGGCTTGTCGACGTCGGCCAGGAACTGCAGGATCTGGGTGCGCAGCGCCTCCGAGCGGTCCGCGAGCTCCTGGAAGGCGGGCCAGGCGAGGGCCAGCGCCGTGCCGGCGGTGGCGGCCCGGACGGTGTACGGCCAGAGGCCGTCGGCGGCGGTCAGCGCCTCGTCGCCCAGGTGGTCGCCGTCGGCCAGCACGCCGACCACGGCCTGGTCGCCGTACTTGCCGGAGCCGACCTTGTTGATCTTGCCGTGCGCGATCAGGAAGACCTCGTTGATCGGCTGGCCGGCCTCGCAGAGCACCTCGCCGGCCCGGAAGTCCCGCTGGACGAACCGGGCGGCCAGCTCCTCCAGCAGGGCGTCGTCCTCGAGGCCGCGCAGCACCGGCACCTCGCGGAGCGTGGGGGCCAGCACCCGCACCTCGGCCCCGGTCTTGATGAAGCCCACCCGACCGCGCCCCACCGCGTAGCTGAGCCGGCGGTTGACGCGGTACGTGCCTGCGGACACCTGGACCCAGGGCAGCACCTTGAGCAGCCAGCGCGAGCTGATGCCCTGCATCTGCGGCGTGGACTTGGTGGTGGTGGCAAGATTCCGAGCCGCGGCGGTCGCAAGACTCTGCTGCTGATTCTCCGACGAGCTGCCGGGTGCCGGAATACCGACATTGGTCTCAGTGGTCATGACGGGGCCCTCCCCCAGAAAAATGATGCGGACTGCTGCATTCCAGCCTGGGGCCCCGACGATCACAACGCAATCACTCGGATGGGTGATTGGATGGTCGGATTAATAAGTACGATTAGCTATTCTGCTCGAATTCCGGTTCGAGGAATTCCGGACAGGATCGTTCCTTCCGGCCACCGCGATCGCACCGTTTCGTCCGTCGTCCGCAGTCCGTCGTCAACTCGGCCCGTCCCAGTCCAGGGTCGGCGCCAGCCAGCCCTCCAGGGTCAGCAGCCAGCGCTTGACGTCCAGCCCCACCCGGCCGTTGCCGAACCCGCCCAGCCCGACCGAGGCGACCACCCGATGGCAGGGCACCAGCACCGGGAGCGGGTTGGCGCCCATCATCTGCCCCACCGCCCGGGCCGCCAGCCCGGGGCTCTCGGCGACGCTCTCGAACACCCCGCTGCGTTGGGCCAGACGGCCGTACGTGATCGTCTCGCCGTACGGCACCGTCCGGTGCAGCGTCGCCAGCACCACCTGGTGCGGGCCGCCGGCCAGCCGCCAGTCGAGCGGCAACGCCAACTCGCGGCGCTGCCCCGCGAAGTACTCCGCGAACTGCTCGATCACCGCCGCCACCCGCCGCGGCTCGGCGCAGCGCGGCCCGCCCTCGGGCACGCTCTCCGGCGTGAAGTGCACCGCCGCCACCCCGAGCCCGGTGACGCCGACGGTGAGCGGCCCGGTCGGCAGCGGGCTCGGCACGGTGATCCACTCGATCGTTCCGTCGCTCATGACCGCCTCGGTGTGTTCTCCATGCACCCAGCCTAAGCGGCCCGCGGTCAGGCCCGATCGGTACCGCTCAGCCGGTCCAGCACGGGCTCGTCCACCAGCTCGAGCCCCGCCCCGCGCGGCCCGTGCAGCTCCAGCAGCACCAGCTCGTTGGCACCGGGGCGGAGCAGCGGGCCCGGCAGGTAGAGGGTCTGCTGCGGGCCGATGTCCCAGTAGCGGCCGAGCAGGAAGCCGTTGACCCAGCAGAGGCCCTTGCCGTGGCCCTCGGTCAGCACGAACGCGTCCGCCGGACGGTCCACCTCCAACACCGCGCGGCGGAGCACCGGACGGTCCGCCGGCTCGCCGCTCTGCGAGGGCGCCGCGACCGCCCGGCCCGGGTCGGCGAGCGGCAGCCCGAACATCTGCCAGCCCAGCAGCAGTTGCTCGCCGAGCCGGACCCCGCCCGCGATGCCCTTGCGATCGGCCAGCTGCGGGCCGTAGTTGACCCGTCCGAGGTTCTCCACCAGCAGTTCCAGGCGGGCCCCGCCGGCCGGGATCGCCAACTCGACCGGCCCGCCGGTGAGTCCGGTCCGGTCCAGCACGCCCACCGGCCGCCCGTCCAGGAAGACCTGCGCGCGGTCGCCGAGCCCGTCCACCACCAGCTCCGCCGCCTCGCGCGGCCCGCTGACCCAGGTGCGGTAGAGCACGAAGCCGTAGGACTGGTCGAGCTCCTCCATCGCCAGTGGGGCGGCGGCCTGGACCGGGGCGGCCAGCTGCTCGGCCAGCTCCAGCAGCGGTACCGGCGGGCCGAGTTCGAGGATCCGCGGTGCCAGGAACGTCACCTCGGTGTCGTCCGGCAGCGGCGGCAACTCGGTGTAGCGGCCGAGCACTTCGCGAAACGCCCAGTACTTGTCGGTCGGGCGGCCCGCCTCGTCGAGCGCGGCGTCGTAGTCGTAGCTGGTGATCGTGGGCTTCAACAACCCGTCCGTCAGGTTGGCGCCGTTCAGGTAGCCGAAGTTGGTGCCGCCGTGCGCCATGTAGAGGTTGACCGAGGCCCCGGCGGCGAGCAGCTCGTCCAGCACCCTGGCCGCGTCGCCCGCGTCCCTGGTGTGGTGCGGCGCGCCCCAGTTGTCGAACCACCCGTTCCAGTACTCCATGCAGACGGCGGGCCCGTCCGGCAGGTACTCGCGCAGCACCGCGAAGCTCTCCGCCACCCGGTCCCCGAAGTTGACCGTGGGCAGCGCGTCCGCCAGCGTGCCGCCCTGCAGCGCCGGGTGGGTCGGCCCGTCGGACGTGAAGAGCAGGCAGCCGGCCCCGCGCCGCCGCAGCCCGTCGGCGAGGTGGCGCAGGTAGGCGGCGTCGTTGCCGTAACTGCCGTACTCGTTCTCCACCTGCAACGCCAGCACCGGGCCGCCCCGTTCGGCGAGCAGCGGCAGCAGGCGCGGCAGCAGCACGTCGAACCACCGGTCGACGGCGGCCAGGAACGCCGGGTCGGCGCACCGCAGCCGCATCGACCGGTCCTTGAGCAGCCAGGCGGGCAGCCCGCCGAACTCCCACTCCGCGCAGATGTACGGCCCCGGGCGGAGCAGCACCTTCAGCCCGTGCCGCTCGGCGGTCCGGACGAACCGCTCCACGTCCAGGAACCCGCTGAAGTCGTAGTGCCCGGGCCGCGGTTCGTGCAGGTTCCAGGGCAGGTACGTCTCGACGGTGTTCAGCCCCATCGCCCGCAGCAGCCGCAGCCGGGCGGCCCACTGCTCGGGGTGCACCCGGAAGTAGTGCAGCGCGCCGGAGAGGATCCGCAACGGGCTGCTGTCGAGGGTGAAGCCGTCCCGGTCATAGGTGAGGCTGGACATCGGCGGCGAACTCCTCGGGGTGCGGGAACGGCGGACGGTGGCCATGCTCGCGGACGGGGCGTGTGGTGCGGGTTAACGCCGGTCCAGCAGACCATGGACCATCGGCGCACACCGGACGGCGCGCGGCACCGGTTGCCTCAGCGGTCCAGTCGCCGCCCGCGTCGCAACTCGCGCGCCGGACGGGTGGCAAGGCGCAGGGGTACCGGGGTGACGGTGTCCGCGGTGCGGGCCTCGGCGTGCAGGTGCAGGTGGGGCTCGGTGGTGTTGCCCGAGTTGCCGACCTCGGCGAGGGGTTGGCCGACCGTCACCCGCTCGCCCTCGGCAACCAGCAGGCTGCCGACCCTCAGGTGGGCGAGGATCAGCACGACCTCCTCGTCGGCGGCCGTGCGCAGGATCAGGTGGTTGCCGTACGCCGGCTGCGGCTGGAGCGCTCCCGGCTCGAACGGGTTCGCCAGCACCGGCTGGTCTGCGTGGCCGTCGACGGCCAGGACCACCGTGGCCTCGCACGGCGCCGCGACCACCGCGCCGTACGCGCGGTAGGCCGTCAGCCGGCGGGGCGCCAGGCCGCGGGCCCGGGCGCCGAGTCGGCCCAGGCAGAGCAGGTCGAGGGCGTACCGCTGGGTCGGGTGGGCGGCATGGTGGTTGACGGACTTTCCGCCGCCCTGGCCGACCAGCACCCGGCTGCCCGGTAGCGGGTTGGCGATCAGCAGTGGGGTCCGCTCGGCCGGGGCCTCGCGACGGCCGGACAGCGTCGAGACGGCGGCCCACCCGGCGAACACCGGGCCGCCCAGGTAGGTCCAGAGCAGATGTCCGGTGGGCAGGCCGGGCAGCCGGGTCATCGCGAGGACCAGCGCGCCGAGGACGACCGCCGCGAACACCGCTCGGAGGTACTGGCTCGCCCAGCACCACGGCGCACTCAGCCAGAGGACCACCAGCATCGCGAGGCTGATCAGCAGGCCTGGAAGCATCAGGATCCGGCTGTCGACCAGCGCCGAGCCCACCGCGATCAGTGGGACCCCCAGGGTCGCCAGCATCAGCACCGCCAGCTGCAACAGTGCCTTCACCCGCTGCCCGACCGAGCGCGGCCGGTCGTCCAGTTGCGGCTCCAGCCAGAGCCGGCTGATCAGCCCCTGTTCGTCCACCGCTATCTCGGCCCGCAGCACCCCGCGCGGGCAGTCCACCCGGTAGGTCCCCGCCGCCTCGTCCGGCCTGATCGACCCCAACCCGCCGAACTCCTTGCGGATCCGGTCACGGATGCCTGTGAGTTTCGCGGCCCCGACCTCCGCCACGAAGCCCGGGGCGAAGAGCGCGTGATCAAGGCGCGGCCCAGTCAGATAATCTCGCAGGCGGTCCTGCTCAACACCCATACCAGTCATTCGCGCGTTCCCCCCAGTCGACGCCGACGGCCGACCCGACCGCCGCCTCAGTCTCATCGAGGGCCCGCTGTCGATCAAGCCCAACGCCCAGCGGACTCCCAGGAACTGTTCGGGTTCACACGGCGTCGACTCAGATGTATCCGTCCCCGCCTGCCCTGAGGTGCCGCCATGCCGATAGCCCGGCCGTCCCAGCCGTCCGACTCGTCCCTGCCCTCCCGCCGCCGCCTGCTCGCCTGGACCACCATGGGCGCGGCCTCACTCGCCTCGGCCGCGCTGGCCGGCTGCTCCGACTCGGCCCACGCCCACGGCGCCGCCCCCGCCCAGGACGCCTCCCCCTCCGACTCGTTCTCCCCGGCCGCGCCGGTCGATCCGCAGGCGGCCTCCGGCCTGCCGAGCCCCGCGGCCGCCTCCCCGGCGGCGGTGCGTACCAAGCCCGTCTTCAAGGTGCACGACCTGCTGCCGAACGCGCCCACCGACGCGGTCGCGCTGACCATCGACGACGGCCCCAGCCCGATCTACACCCCGCAGATGCTGGCGCTGCTGCGCAAGTACGACATCAAGGCCACCTTCTCGGTGGTCGGCAGCGAGGCGCACGCGCACAAGGACCTGATCCGTCAGATCGCCGCCGACGGGCACACCGTGGCCAACCACACGATGACCCACCCACAGCCCTTCTCGCACCGCACCGCCGCCCAGATCGAGCAGCAGATCGTCGACGCCCAGTCGGTCATCGTGGACGCCGGCGCCCCGGCCCCCACCCTGTTCCGCTCCCCGGGCGGCGACTGGTCCCCGACCGTCTTCGCGACCGTCGCCAAGTACGGCATGACCCCGATCGACTGGGACGTCGACCCGCGCGACTGGAACCGCCCCGGTGTCCCGCACATCACCGAGAAGCTGATGGCCGCCCACCCGGGCGACATCCTGCTCTGCCACGACGGCGGCGGCGACCGCTCGCAGACCCTGGACGCGCTGAAGACGGTGCTGCCCGCGCTCAAGGCGAAGGGGTTGAGCTTCGTGACGCTCTGAGGCCCGACCTGACCTGTCTTTTCATCAGTTGAGCCGGGGCCCCGGCTCAACTGGCCGCTGCTGACAGCGGGACAGGTCCCCCGCCTCCTGGGAGTACAGCTGGCATCAGGCGCAGTTCTCGCATGCCGAAAATACGAATTCCACCGGCCCCGATCACGTCAGCCCGCGAGGGCGACGGGATGAGGTTTCGTCGTGCTATAAAGCGCTGACGATGCGTCATTTTCTAGGGCAGGGAGTCAGTTGTCCGAATTCGCCAAGCGCGGCCTCGCCGGGGTTCTCAGCGCCGTCGTAGCAGCAGTGACAGGCATCGCTACCAAGCAGGCCACCGACAGGCCAACTCTGAGCTGGATCGTCTTCCTGGTCTCACTTGTCACCGTTGGTGCCGCCCTGCAGTACTACCTGACTTACACGGAGGGCAGCTCGGCGACGGTAATCGCCGCCGGCCCGGGATCGGTCGCGATCGGTGGCTCCTCCCATGCTCCGATCAAGGCCAGGGCAAGCCAACGACGAGAGGCCATCGCACCGTCAGTGCCAACCAAGGGCGTTATGGCGGCGGGCGCCGGCGCTGTCGCGGTGGGTGGGGACGTCGCAGCCTCCATCGAGTCGGAGAGCATCGAGTCAGGCACCGCTAGCGCCCGCCACGGGACGATCTGATGCGTCCACGAACCAGTGAAGCCAGCGGTGCCGCCGCCGTTTCGATCAATGGTGACCCCTCTGCGGCAATCATGACCAGCCCCACAATCGTGTTCGTCCAGGCGCCTCCGAACGAAAAGTCGACTACTCCGTCCAGCGGTAGCATCGTTCGCCCATGCCTACTCCCGCCCGAGGTCCCCAACTTCACGGGCCGGGAATCGGAACTTCAGGCCGTAGGGGCCGGAGCCACATCACCCTGCCAGGCACCGCCAGTAGGCATCACGACGATCACTGGCAAGCCGGGCGTTGGAAAGACCAGCCTGGCGGTGCACATCGCCTACAGCGCGCGCTCCGCCTATGCCGATGGCGATCTCTACATGGACCTGCGCGGTCTGGACACCGAGCCGGCCTCGCCCGAGGAGGTCATGGGCCGCTTCATAAGAGCGCTCGGGAGCCCGGAAGAGGACATCCCGACCGACCCGCAGCTACGAGCCGACGCCTACCGGAGCGCCCTCGCCGACCGACCGCTGGTGATCGTCCTGGACAACGTGAGCGACGAGGGCCAGGTACGCCCGCTGCTCCCTCCGGGAAACCGTGCCTTCATGCTCGTCACCAGCCGGAATCCACTCCGTGGCCTTCAGGGCGTCACCCGCATCGATCTAGACATCTTTCCAGTCGCCACGTCGCTTGACTTTCTGGCGCAAATCGTCGGCGAGGACCATGTGTTTGGCGACGTCCCGAGCTCGCAGCGCGTCGTCGACGCCTGCGGCCACCTGCCCCTAGCGCTTCGCATCGTCGCGAACCGGCTGGCCTCGACCAGGGGCATGCGTATGGCTGACTGGGCGTCAGCTCTGGAGGACGAGCGGCACAGACTGTCAGCGTTGAAGGCCGGGGACCTGGAGATCAGGGCGGCCTTCAATCTCTCGTACCGAAGACTCGGAAAGCCCGCCAAGCGGGCATTCAAGCGGCTCTCACTCGTACCTGGCGAGGACTTCGGCGCGGGACTCTGCTCAGCACTCATGGACTGCACCGCAGGAGAGGCGCAGGAGCTGCTGGACAAACTGCTGGACACAAGTCTCATCGAGTCGGCTGCCAGCTATGGCAGATATCGATTCCACGATCTGATCAAGAGCTTCTCGCGCGGCAAGTTCCTGAAGGACTCAGGCAAGAAGGGTGAGGCACCGACACGGCGCATGCTTGCCTGGCTAGGGAACTCCGCGGCCAGAGCCCACTTCGCCGTCACCGGGAAACTGGAATCAGCCGGCAAACCCTCTGGACACACCGCACCGATCGACTCCAAGGAGTCGGCTCATCGCTGGGCTGACGATGAGCTGCCGAACGCCACCGCAGCAATCGCAATACACCTGGGCAGGAAATCTGCCGAACATGCAGCACTCCTAGCCCTCCATCTGTACGCCGTCTGTGAGACCCTCGGCCGCTGGCAGGCCTGGGAGGAGGTGTCCAGCCGTGGCTTCGATGCCGCCGAGGCACTTCGAAATGACGGCTATAAAGCTTTCTTTCTCTTCGCGCGAGCCAACCTCGCCCGCAGCAGGCGGGAGTTCCCGGCAGCTCTAGCGATCGCTCGTGATGCATACGAGTTGGCCACCGCGTCCAAGAATCCTCTGGCCGTCGCCCCGGCTGCCAACATCCTGGGCTGTCTCCTGCTCGACTGCGGCGCGCCCGCCGAGGAGATCAACCCGTACCTGCAACAGAGCCTCGATCTATATGAACAGCAAGGGAACGAGCACGGCGTCAGTACGGTCATCTACAACCTTGGGACGATTAACCGCGCCAGCGGCAAGTATCGCGAGGCGTTCCAAGGGTTCCAACATGACCTGCAGTCCTGCAAGAAATCCGGTGACGAGCCAGGGATGGCCGAGACACTCAATACCTTGGCACTCGCATACGTCGACAGCGGACAGTTCAACGAGGCCGAGGCTCTACAGCGGCAGGCGCTTGAGCTTTCCAAGCACCTCGGAAATCCGCACCTGATGAGCACAATCATGAACGACCTTGGGCTTACTCTCCGACGGCTAGGGAAGCTGGACGAGGCTCTGGAGATCCATTTGGAGGACATCGAGCTTTCACAGCAATCCAGGAATGATTCGGGCGCGGCACTGGCGAAAGCGAACGCGGCCGCAACGCTTTACGTGCTCGAGAAAGACAACGAGGCTTTCGAGCTGTTCAATGCTGCAATCTCCGCTTTCACCCACCTGGGAGACCAGAAACGGCTCGCCAACACCCTGGTAGCCCAAATCCCACTCCTCTTCGCCCTTGGCCGAAGGTCGTATGCGGAGCAGAGTGCAGCCGAAGCAATCACCATCATGAAGGAGTTCGGCGACCTTCAGCATCTCGCGGGCGCCTACCAGGTTCTGACCTGTGAATATGACGAGGCAGGCGAGTACGAGCGCGCGTGGGACTACGCGCAGCTGGCACTCGGCCTCATCGCCTACCTCTCCCCGTTCATGCGCCGTACGACTCTGGCGGTGGCCCTCGGCGTGGCGGAAAGCCTCGGACTCATCGATCAGACTGCCGACTTGAAGCAGCGACTGCAGGCCCTACCCAGAACAGAGTGAGCTCCAGCCGATCATCCCGGCCGGGCCTGCTCCAGCACCCCTCCTGGAGTCAGTCTGGTGGACTCGGCTGAACCGGCGCGGCCGGCTGCGCCGTAGTGCGAGGTGAAGGTCGTCACCAGCCCTGCGCAAGGCGGAGATCAGGAGGCCACAGATGGCAGCAGCAGTGGGCGCCACCACCGTCGTCACGCTCGACCCCGGTTTCTGGGGGGACGCTCCGGACTACACGCCGGCTTCGCTGCCGGCCAGGGCGGCAGCGGCAGCGGACGGTCCGGAGCAACTGCCGGAGTGGGCCACGCCGATGGATGCCCTCGGGACGGTGCTGGTGCCGCCGGAGGCGCGGCGGCCCGGGCCGGTGCTGCCCGGGCCGGCCGAGGAGGCGTCGGCGGCGGTCACGCTCCCGCTGCCGCCGTACCAGCCGGAGCCGGCCCCCCAGCAGCCGGCCAGTCAGCAGCCGGTCGCCGAGCAGACCGCGCTGGGGCACACCGCCGCCGTCGAGCTCAGCTCCGACCGGTTGGTCCGGCGGCAGCCGCAGCGTTCGCAGCGGAGTCTGCCGTTCGGGCGGGGCGGGCGGCAGCGGGACGAGAAGCTGAAGTTGATCCGCACGCCGCTGGCCAGTTGCTACCGGATCGCCGTGATCAGCCTCAAGGGCGGGGTCGGCAAGACCTCGGTCACCATGGGGCTGGGTGCCACGCTGGCCGGGGAGCGGGCCGACAAGGTGATCGCCGTCGACGCCAACCCGGACGCCGGGACGCTGGGGCGCCGGGTGCGTCCGGAGACCACCGCGACCATCCGCGACCTGGTCGACGCCCTGCCGCAGGTGCGCAGTTACATGGACATCCGGCGCTTCACCTCGCAGACCAGAGCCGGGCTCGAGGTGCTCGCCAACGACGTCGACCCGGCCGTCTCCACCGCCTTCGACGACCGGGACTACCGGCAGGTGATGGATGTGCTCAGCACCCAGTACCCGCTGGTGCTGACCGACTCGGGCACCGGCCTGCTCTACAGCGCGATGCGCGGCGTGCTGGACCTCGCCGACCAGTTGATCGTCGCGGCGACGCCGAGCGTGGACGGCGCGAGCAGTGCCAGCACCACCCTGGAGTGGCTGGCCGCCAACGGCTACCAGGACCTGGTCGCGCGGAGCATCACGGTGATCTCCGGCGTCCGCGACACCAGCCGGCTCATCCGGCTGGACGACATGGTCACGCACTTCGAGACCCGCTGCCGCGGCGTCGTGGTCGTCCCCTTCGACGAACACCTGGCGACCGGCGCGGAGATCGAGCTGGACAAGCTGCGGCCGAAGACGCGTGGTGCCTACCTGGACCTGGCGGCGATGGTCGGCGAGGAGATGCAGCGCGCCCGGCTCGCCGCCGGGATACACCTCTCGCCCAAGCAGCACCGCGCGGCGGTGGCGGCGGGCTGAGCCTGGCCCGCCAGAAGACGGAGAAGCACGCATCCCCGGCCGAAGCACCTTGTGCGGCCGGGGATGTGACGTATCGTCAATCAACGTTCAAGCGTTCAGAGGTTCAAACGTTCAAAGGTTCAGGAGAGCGCCGCGATCAGCCGCTGGACGCCGTCCTCGCCGAAGCGGTGGATGAGCAGGGTGATCCAGTCCAGCGCCACGGCTCGGTCGGCCGCCGACCACTCGTCGACCGAGGGGTGCTCGTCCAGCACCATCGCCTCGGCCAACACCCGCATGCCGAGTTCGGGCTGGGGCAGCGGGCCGCTGCCCAGCCCCTCGGTGGCCAGTCGCCGGGCGACCGTGATGACCGCGTCCGCGGGGGCCGGCGGGACCGCCAGACCGGTGCCGAGCGGCAGTGAGGTGGCCGACCACGGGTCGACGTCCGCTTCGCGCTCCGCGTCGGTGGCGAGGCCGGTCGTCGGCTCGGCCAGCCACCCGGCAATCAGGCCTCGGACTTCGTCCTCGCCGAACGTGTCCCGCTCCCCATCGGCATCGTTCACGGCGACAAGTCTGCCACGCGGGCCGATCATTGTCGTACTCATCCGGTCCCCGTCTCGTCTGTGGCTCGAGCGGCCCGCGAGGCGCGCGAACCGCTGACGTGCAGGAGAACGGGACGGCGCGGACCGCCGGTTCAGGCGGCCGGTCCGGGCTGCCCTTTCAGGCAACTGGTTCAAGCGGCCGGTTCAGGCAGCCGGTCCGGGCGGGGCGGTGACCTGGACGCCCGGGTGGTACTTGGGGATCCGGACGGTGATCTTCATGCCGGCGCCGACCCCGGTCTCGATCATCAGGCCGTGGTCGTCCCCGTAGACCTGCCGCATCCGCTCGTCCACGTTGCTCAGGCCGATGCCGTGCGAAGGCCCGCCCCGGCCGGCCAGGATCTCGCGCAGCCGCTCGGGCTCCACGCCGACGCCGTCGTCCTCGATCACCACCACCGCCTCCGAGCCACCGTCGTCGGCCGTGATGACGATCCGGCTGGCGTCGGGGTGGCCCTCGATGCCGTGCTTGACGGCGTTCTCCACCAGCGGCTGGAGGCAGAGGAAGGGCAGCGCCACCGGCAGCACCTCGGGCGCCACCCGCAGGGTGACCCGAAGCCGGTCCCCGAACCGGGCCCGGACCAGGGCGAGGTACTGGTCGATGGAGCGCAACTCGTCGGCGAGGGAGGTGAAGTCGCCGTGCCGGCGGAACGAGTAGCGGGTGAAGTCGGCGAACTCCAGCAGCAGTTCGCGGGCCCGGTCCGGGTCGGTGCGGACGAAGGAGGCGATCGCGGCCAGCGAGTTGAAGATGAAGTGCGGGGAGATCTGCGCCCGCAGGGTGCGGATCTCGGCCTCGATCAGCCGGCTGCGGGAGCGGTCCAGCTCGGCCAGCTCCAGCTGGACGGCGACCCAGCGGGCGACCTCGCCGGTGGCCCGGAGCAGCGCCGGCGACTCGTCGGGGCCGAAGGCCGCGAGCGCGCCGAGCACCCGGCCGTCCACCTCCAGCGGCGCCACCGCCGCCCAGCGCAGGTCGCAGCCGGGCACCGTGCACGCCACCCCGACCACCCGCGGGCGCCCGTCCGCCAGCACGTCGGCGACCAGGACCATCGCCTCGGCCCGGTGGTGGTCCCCGGCGCCGTCCCAGGTGAGCGCGGTGTCCAGGTCGGTGAGGCAGAGCGCCGGGGTGCCGAGCAGCGAGCGCAGCCGGCGGACGGCCTTGCGGGCGGTGTCCTCGGTCAGCCCGGCGCGCAGCGGCGGGGCGGCCAGCGCGGCGGTGTGCAGGGTGTGGAAGGTGGCGCGCTCGACGGGTGTGCCCAGGTCGCGCTCGTCCCGGGTCCGGCGGCGGCTCAGCGTCCACTGGAGCGCGGCTCCGGCGGCGACGCAGCACAGTGCGCCGAGCAGCAGGGCGAGTGCCTCGATCATCGGCGGACGCCTCCTGGGCTGCGGGTGGGTCGGGTGGGCTCGGGCAGGTGCAGGCGCGCCAGGGTGGCGTCCGTCCGGGGCGGCACGCTGCCGGGGGTGGCGAGCGAGACCGTGATCATCACCAGGAAGCCCAGCGGGACGCTCCACACCGCCGGCCAGGCGAGCAGCGCGTGCGGCCAGCCGACCGGGAACCAGTCGGCCATGGTGAGGCCGGCCGCCACGAGGGCGGCGCCGCCGCCGGTGACGGCACCGGCGATCGCGCCCGGCGGGGTCAACCGGCGCCACCAGATGCCGAGCACCAGCATCGGGCAGAACGAGGAGGCGGCGACCGCGAAGGCCAGTCCGACCGCGTCGGCCACCGGCAGGTCCGAGGCGACCAGCGTGAAGACGGTCGGCGCGGCCACCGCCAGCACGGTGGCGCGCTGGAAGCCCTTGATGCCGACCGACGGCAGCACGTCCTGGTGCAGCACGCCGGCCAGCGAGACGGCCAGGCCGGAGGAGGTGGCGAGGAAGGCCGCGAACGCGCCGCCGGCCAGCAGCGCGCCGAGCAGCGCGCCACCGGTGCCGCCGAGCAGCCGTTCCGGCAGCACCAGCACGGCCGCGTCGGTGTTCCCGGTGAGCGCCAGGTCCGGGGCGTAGACCCGGGCCAGCGCCCCGTAGATCGGGGGCATCAGGTAGAAGACGCCGAGCAGACCGAGCACCACGAGCGTGGTGCGGCGAGCCGCCCGGCCGTTGGGGCTGGTGTAGAAGCGGACCACCACGTGCGGCAGCCCCATGGCGCCGAGGAAGGTGGCCAGGATCAACCCGTAGACGGCGTACAGCGGGTGGGAGCCGTGGTCGGCGGACGGGGGGCGGCCCCAGGGCGAGCCGGCCGCGCCGTCGACCCGGCTCGGCACCTGGGCGTGCGCGGGGAAGGTCAGGTCGGTGTGGCCGGCCACGGTGTGGACGCCCGCGGTGAGCGCCAGCGGGACCTGCTCGTAGGCCTGGCCGTCCAGGGTGCCGTCCACGGTCACCTGGACCGGGTCGGGCACCCGGATCCGGACCGCCTGGTCCACCTGGACCACGGTGGTCTTCTGGAAGACCGGGTGCTGGACCTGGCCGGTGGGCGAGCCGTCGGCGTGCCAGGCCAGCAGCAGGAAGATCAGCGGGACCAGCAACGCGGTCAGCTTGAGCCAGTACTGGAAGGCCTGGACGAAGGTGATGCTGCGCATCCCGCCGGCCATCACGTTGGCGGTGACCACCACGGCGACCAGCACGCCGCCGACCCAGCGCGGCGCTCCGGTGACGGTCTGCAGGGTCAGCCCGGCGCCCTGGAGCTGCGGCAGCAGGTAGAGCCAGCCGATGCCGAGCGCGAAGGCGCTGGCCACCCGCCGGACCTGGCGGGACTCCAGCCTGGCCTCGGCGAAGTCGGGCAGCGTGTAGGCGCCGGAGCGGCGCAGCGGGGCGGCGACGAAGAGCAGCATCACCAGGTAGCCGGCGGTGTAGCCGACCGGGTACCAGAGCACCTCCCGACCCTGGGTGAGCACCAGGCCCGCGATGCCGAGGAAGGAGGCCGCGGAGAGGTACTCGCCGCTGATCGCCGCGCCGTTGAGCCGGGGGTTGACCATCCGGGAGGCGACGTAGAAGTCGGAGGTGGTGCGCGAGACCCGCAGGCCCAGCGCGCCGATCAGGACCGTCGCCGCCGAGACCACCGCGACCGCGACGAGCGCGTAGGAGCCGCTCATCCGGTCGTCCCGGCCGCGCCGTCGTCCGGTGGCCTGCTCTCGTTCGCCTCGGCACGTGCGACGTACCAGCGGCCGATCAGCCAGAGCACCGGGTAGCTGAGCACGCCCAGCACCACCCAGACCGTGTTCACGCCGGCGATGCTGCTGCCGGCCAGGCCCGGTGCCACGGCGAAGAGCAGCGGGAGCAAGGCGATCAGCAGCACCAGGGCGGCCGCGGCGGTGAGGGAGGTGCGCAGCTGACGCCGGATCAGCGCGCTGACGGCGGGATCGGCGGCCTCGGCCGGCGGGGGCGCGGGGGCCGAGCCTCTGGGAGCCGGGACCCGTCCGGCGCGCGGTCCGCCGGTGACCAGCTCGCGGCGCGGGCGCGGCTCCTCTGCGGTCACGGTGCTTCCCTCCGCGTCGGCATGCGCGCATGTGCGCACACATGCGCGCATGGCACGGCAGCCGCCTGCCGCTGTCGGTGTCTTGAGTCGCACAGTGTACGCATCCGGTCGGATGCGGTCATCACCGATCACCACGGGAAAACACACGGAAAATACAGTGAAAACAGGGGAGAAACCGGCGGTGACGGGCGGCTGCCCGGGGTCAGCGGCCGGACGTCCCGGACGCCGCGGTGTGGGCGATCTGCAGCTCCACGAAGGACTCCTCGGCCCGGCGGAAGGCGATCTCCATCGCGGCCGCCGCTGGGGCACTCGCCAGCCCCCGGCTGGCCTCGGAGACCTCCAGGAGCACATCGGCCCACCAGGCCGCCACCGTCTTCAACCGCCCCAGGTGCTCGGCGAGTTCGCGAGGATTGGTGGGTGTCCCGGCCGGGAGGCGATGGACCTCGACCAGCAGCTCATCGATGTGGGACACCCCTGGTTCCTCCTAGCTCGGTCCGCCGTCCGCAGGACATCCCGCGGTCCCCTTCACGGCGCGGGACCAGGGCCAACGATAGGGCAACCCCCTCTGCGCGGAGGGCATTCGGCGAGCCCCGTCGCCGTACGGCGGCTCTGGTGCGCCGTACGGCAGCGGCGCGGCGACGAACGGTCGCGGCAGGCCGCTACCCCGGGCCGTTGGTGGCCCGGCGGACCAGCAGATCGCGCAGCGCCCGGGCGTTGCGGCGGCTCACCGCGAGCAGCTCACCGCCGACCCGGACGCTCACCGCGCCGCCCTCCGTCTGCAGTTCCTGCACCGCGCGCAGCGCCACCAGATAGCGGCGGTGGATCCGGACGAACCCCTGCGCGCGCCACCGCTCCTCCAGGGTGGCGAGCGGGATCCGGACCAGGTGGCTGCCGGTGGCGGTGTACAGGCGGGCGTAGTCGCCCTGCGCCTGGGCGTAGTCGATCTGGTCGACCGGGACGAACCGGGTGATGCCGCCCAGCTCGACCGGGATCACGTCGTCCGCCGGGAGCGGGGCGGCGGGCGGCTCGGCGTGATCGGGTGCCCGCGCGGGTCCGGCGAGCGCCGGCGGCACTGGCGGCACTGGCGAGACCGACGGGACCGACGGGGCTGACGGCGCGGCGGGCTCCGGCGGCGCCACGGGCGCGGCCGGCGGCGCGGCACGGTCCGGCTCGACCCGCTCGCAGACCCGGCGGACCGCCTCGGCCAGGCGCTCCCGGCGGACCGGCTTCAGCACGTAGTCGACCGCCTTGAGGTCGAAGGCCTGGACGGCGTACCCCTCGTGGGCGGTGACGAAGACGATGGCCAGCGGCTTGGCGAAGCCGGCCAGCAGCCGCGCGGTGTCCAGGCCGTTGAGCCCCGGCATGTTGATGTCGAGGAAGACCACGTCCAGCCGGTTGTCCCCGTCGTTCCCGGTCTCCAGGGCCTGGCCGATCCGCCGCAGCGCCTCGGTCGCGTTGCCCGCCCCGTCCGCCCGCTCGACCCGGGGGTCGGCGCGCAGCAGGTAGAGCAGCTCCTCGAGGGCCGGGGGTTCGTCGTCCACCGCCAGTACACGTAGCACGGCGATGGAGTCTAGTGCCGCGTCAGGCAACAGGGCCTGTCCGGGCGTGGCGTCCCCGTTCACAGGCCGGGGATCCCGGTGGGCTGGGCGGAGCGCGGGACGACCTTCACCAGTTGCCCGAAGCGGATCAGCCGGCCCGCCGAGCTGTACTCGGGCGTGCAGGTGGTCAGGGTCAGGTAGCGGCCCGGCGCGGTGAAGCCGGAGCCGGCCGGGATCGGGGCCAGTACGCCGACGTCCCCGGTGGCGACCTGGGGGATGCCGCCGGTGAAGGCGTAGACGAAGAACTCCTCCGCCGTCTCGACCACGGCCTCGTCGCCCGGCTTGAGCTCGGCCAGCCGGTTGAACGGCGCGCCGTGGGTGGTGCGGTGCGCGGCCAGCGCGAAGTTGCCCAGGCCCTGCCAGGGGAAGGCGGTCTCCTGGGCGCCGGAGTAATGGCCGATCAGTCCGTGGTCGAGCACGGTGGTGGTGTCGGTGCCCTCGGCGATCGCGGTGTCGAGGCCGATCGCGGGGACGTGCAGCACGGCGAAGGCCTGGCCCTCGGCGTAGTGCTGGGGGTAGCTGCCGGTCGCGGTGAGGCCATGGGCAGCGGTGGCGGTCGGGCTCGGGACGGCGGTCGGGGTCGGGACGGCGGACGGGCTAGCGGGCGCGGCGGACGGCTTCGACGCGGCCGCCGCCTGGCTCCAGCCGCGCTCGACACCGGCGGTGACCTGAGCGGCCTGGTCACGGGCCTGCTGGTCACCGATGGTGAACTCGTAGACCAGCGGCAGCGGCAGCCCGATCCCCAGCGCCAGCAGCGCCGCCCCGCTCCCCCGGGAGAGCCGCAGCCGCCGCTGCCGCGCCCGCTTGCGCGCCGCCGCGCGCTGGACGCTCCACGACCACCGGCTGAGCTGGCGGTCGGGCGGGTTCGGGTCACCGGTCGGCATGACGACTCCCGTCAGGTGCGGAACTGCGGACAAGGCGCCGGAATCCACCGGCACTTGTGGAACACGGCCCGGAGCCGGTGCCGGGTTCACCGAGGCGGTGTGGTCTGATCATCAGGCCTCACGCGCCACCGACAGGAGCTGACCCCATGTCAACAGCCACCGCCACCCAGCTGGTCATCGGCCAGCACACCTTCGACGCCCTGGTCGCCGGGCCGGCCGACGGCGAACTCGTCCTGCTGCTGCACGGGTTCCCCGAGTTCGCGGACTGCTGGACCGAGCAGCTCGACGCCCTCGCCGCAGCCGGCTACCGCGCTCTCGCGGTGGACCAGCGCGGCTACTCCCCCGGCGCCCGGCCCGAGGCCGTCGAGGAGTACGCCGTCGAGAAGCTGGTCGCGGACGCCCTCGGCTTCGCCGACGCCCTCGGCGCCGAGCGCTTCCACCTGGTCGCCCACGACTGGGGCGGCCTGGTCGCCTGGGCGCTGGCCTGGGCCCACCCGGAGCGGCTGCGCAGCCTCACCGTGCTCGCCACCCCGCACCCCGAGGCCCTCTACCGAGCCCTCACCGGCGACGGCGACCAGCGGGAACGCTCCCAGTACGTCCGGCACTTCCGGCTGCCCGGGCACGTCGCCGAGCAGGGGCTGCTGGCGGACGACGCGGCCACGCTGCGCGCGCTCTACCGCGGCGCGCTGTCGCCGGAGCTGATCGAGTCCAACGTGAAGCGGCTGACCGAGCCGGGGGCGCTGACCGGCGGGATCAACTGGTACCGCGCGCTCAACGAGGAACTGCGGGTGCCGGCCGGCGAGATCACCGTGCCCACCCTCTTCGTCTGGGGCACCGAAGACCGCGCGCTGGGCCGCGAGGCCGCCGAGCTGACGGCGGACCACGTCAAGGCGCCGTACCGCTTCGTGGCCCTGGAGGGCGCCACCCACTGGCTGCCCGAGGCCGACGCCGAGCGGATCATGCCGCTGCTGCTGGAGCACCTGGCCGGCTGAGCCTTCCGGACGGTCCGCAGGCCCGTCGCGGGGAGTCGACGGGCCTGCGGGAGTGCGCCCGCGTCAGTGGTGACGCGCGGCGCGGCGGGTGAAGAAGAGGACGGCGCCACCGGCGGCCAGCAGGGCGGCGGCCCCACCGGCGATGCCCGTCACGTTGCCGGCACCGGTGAAGGCGAGCTGCTGGCCCTTGGGCGAGGCGCTCGCGGTCGGGCTCGACGGAACCACGGCCGCCGGCTTGGACGGCGAGGCGGTCGGCGTCGCGCTCTGCGACGAGCTCGGGGTGACCGACGGGCTCGCGGGGACGCTCTTGGTCGGGGTCGGGGTCGGGGTCGGGCTCGGCGACGGGCTGGCCGGCGCGCACTTGGGCTCGGCGACCGTGGTGACCGAGGCGTGCACGTCCTCGCCCGGGAGGTCGAACTTGACCGTCCAGGTGGTCCCGGCACCCGCGTAGGGGACGGTGAAGTCGGCGGTGCCGCCGCCCTTGACCGTGCCCTTGACGGTGTCGCTCGTCCTGTCGTTGCCGATCACGAACGAACCCTCGTGCGAGTCCTTGTCCGTCACCGTGAGGACGATCTTGCCGGGCTCGTCCTTGCAGGTCGCGGTGAGCGTGACGCTGCCCGGCGCCCAGGCGTACGCGGTGCCCGCACCGCAGATCACGGACGCGGCGAGGCCGGCCGTACCGAGAGCGACCGCGGCCCTCTTGCGAGTCATGCTGTCTCCATCTGTCTCAGGTGTCTCGCCCGAAGGCCGGGCGCACCCCGCAGAACGGGCCCGCCGCCACCCCTGGTTCAGAGCTCGCTACCCCCGGTTCGGACCGTGGTTCAGCCTGGCCACCAGCTCGCCGCCCTCCGCCACGAACTGATCCCGCTGCGGGAACGCCTCCTGGGCCATCGCCAGAACCGGCTCCAGCACGCCCCGGGCGAGTTCCAGCGCCTCCCCGGGCCGGCCGAGCAACTCCAGCACCAGCGCCCGCTCCAGTACCAGCCAGCGGTGCTCCTCCTCCGTGCACACCTCGCCGAGCGCCAGCGCCCGTTCGACGTACCGCAGGGCCGACTCCGGGTCGCCGCAACTGCGGGCCAGCCGGCTGCACCGGCGCAGCACCGCCGCCAGGACCCGTGGTTCGTCCAGGGCCTGCGCGCAGCCCACCGCGGCCTCCCAGACGGCGAGGCAGGCCATCGGCGGCCGGCCCAGCGCCTCGCCGCAGATCGCCAGCCGGATCTGGCCGGCGCACAGGTTGCGCAGGTCCCCGGCGGCCATCGCGGTGGCCACGGCCCGTTCCAGGTGGGGCAGGCCCTCCTCGGGGCGGCCGGCCCGGGTCAACGCGAGCCCCAGCTGCCCGGTGAGCCGGCCGACGGCGGTGGGCGAACCTGTCGCCTCTGCGGCGCGCAGGCCGATGGTCGCGGTGGTCAGCCAGTGCCGGGCCGGGTCGGAACGCCAGTAGAGCGTGCTGAGGTTCTCCACCAGCCGCCAGGCGTGCCCGGCGCGGCCCAGCCGGGCGGCCTCCTGGATCAGGAAGCGCAGCTCCGGCTCGTGCTCGCCGTACCATTCCTGCTCCTCGACCCCGGTCTCCCAGGAGGGCAGGCCCGGCGGCTGCGGTCCGGCCGGGCGCTCCACCGACCACCAGAAGACCGCGAACGGCTCCGCCGCCGCGGCGCTGACCGCCAACCCGAAGTCGAGCAGCCGCTCGAAGGCCTCGTCCCGCTCCTCGGTGGGGACGGTCTCCGCCAGCAGGTGGGTGGAGTAGCGGCGGATCAGGCTGGAGCGGGTGTAACGACCGGGCCGTTCCTCGGAGATCAGGTGGTAGGCGGCCAGGATGCCCAGCGCGAACCGGGCCAGGGTGAGGTCGCAGCCGAGCAGCGTCGCCGCCACCCCGGGGTTGATCCTGCCCCCGGAGCAGAGCCCGAGCAGTGCCAGCAACCGCGCTGACACCGGCGGAAGTTGACGATACGTCAGAGCGAGGGTGGCCCTGATGCCGATGCCGCCGAAGGTGTCCAGGCCGGCCAGGCCGGTCTGTTCGTCCTCGATCTCGGCCACCAGTTGCGCCACCGTCCACCCCGGCCGGACCGCCAGCCGGGAGGCGCAGATCCGCAGCGCGAGCGGCAGCCGGTCGCAGAGCCCGGCGAGGCGCCGGGCGGCCGCCGGATCGGCCGCCACCCGCGCCTCGCCGACGGTGGCCGTCAGCAGCGCGACGGCCTCCTCGACCGGCAGCGGCTGGAGCAGGTGCCAGGCCGCCGCGTCCTGGGCGACCAGGTCGAGCAGCGCGATCCGGCTGGTCACCACCACCGCGCAGCCCTCGCCGGCGGGCAGCAGCGCCCGGACGTCCTCGGCGGAGCGCACGTTGTCGAGCACCAGCAGCAGGCGGCGGTCCCTGGTCAGCCGTTCGAACAACTCGGCCAGCGCCTGCTCCCCGGCCGGGATCTGCTCCGGTTCCACGCCGAGCGCCAGCAGGAAGCCGCTCAGCACGTCCTGCGGATCCTTCGGATCCTGCTCGTCGAAGCCCCGGAGGTCGGCGAAGAGCCGGCCGTCGGGGTAGCGGCCGGCCGCCCGGTGGGCCCAGTCGACGGCCAGCGAGGTCTTGCCGACCCCGGCCGGGCCGACCACCACCGCCAGCGGCACCTCGCCCGGCCTCGGTTGGAGCGCCTGGTCCAGCCACTGGCTGTCGCAGGCCCGGCCGATCAGCCGGTCGACGCGGGGCAGCCGCTCCGGGCCGGCGTCGCCCACCGTCGGGCCGGCGGGATCGGCCGGGGGTGCCACAGCGTCCGGGACCGCGGCCCGGTCCGGCTCGGCGGCGGGCTCCCCGGCGAGCACCCGGCTGAGCGCCTCCCGCAGCTCGGGCCCCGGGTGGACGCCGAGCTCCGTGCGGAGCAGCGTCGCGGCCCGCCGGTAGGCCTCCAACGCCTCGGCCTGCCGGCCCGCGTGGGAGAGGCAGCGCATCAGGGCCGCGACCAGGTCCTCCCGCAGCCCTTCGGCCAGCACCGCCACCTCGAGCACCGGAATCACCCGGCCGATCCGGCCCCGCCGCAGCTCGCAGTCGGCCCAGGCCGTCAGCACGGTGAGGCGCACGTCGTAGAGCCGCACCGCCACCTCCCGCTGGAAGGCGCTGGGCGGAAGGTCCGCCATCGTGCTGCCGCGCCAGAGGCCGAGGGCCTGCTGGAGCAACTCCGAGCGCTCGTCCTGGTCCTCGGTGGCCCGGGCTCGCCGCCACAGATCCGCGAAGACCTCGCTGTCCACCAGCGACGGATCCCCGGTCAGCCGGTACCCGGAGGGGAGGGTCTGCAGGCAGAGTTCCTGCGGCAGCACCTTGCGCAGGGCCGCGACATGGCCGTGCAGTGCGGCCTTGGCCTGGGCGGGCGGCTCGCCGTCCCAGACCAGGTCGAGCAGCCGGTCGACGGAGAGTGGCTGGTTGATCTCCAGCGCCAGCGCGGCCAGCACCGCCCGGCGCTTGGGCCCGCCGATCTGCACCGCCGCGCCGCGCGCGTCGCGCAGCGCGATCGGCCCCAGCAGCAGGACCAGCATGCGGACTCCCCACGCCATCGGACTCCGGCGATCGCCGCACGTCATCGCGAGTCCGCGCCGCCTTCGGTTCGCCGAAGACTACGGGACGTGCGGCGGGCGGCGCACCCACCGGTGTGGCTGTCAGGAGCCGGTGCCCTCCTGCGGAGCGGTCGCGATGGTGTGGAGGAACTCGGCGGCGATCGCCGCGTAGCCCACGGGGTTCGGGTGCAGGTTCTGCTCGGTGCACATATAGGTGAGGCCGCAGATCTCGGCCACGTTCAGCGGCACGGGGGCGCCGCTGAAGTCGTCGGTGTGCCAGACCTGCTCGACGTCCGCGACCAGGTAGCCCGCCTGCTGGTAGGCGCCGGCCTCGGTGCTGTTGAACGCGTCCGTCAGCGGCACCGACGCCTTGGCCTCGGCCTGGCCCGCCGGGCCGGACAGCCAGGCGGCCAGCACCGGGTCGTAGGTGCCCATGCCGACCGAGACGGGCGCCCGGCCGCCGGCCGCCGCGTCGAGCCCGCTCAGGATCAGCGGCAGGTTGGTGGACACGTTCCGCATGGCCTGCGGGACGCAGGAGCTGTCGACACCGGTCGGGGTCACGCAGGCGGAGATGTCGTTGGCACCGATGTTGATGGTGAGATACGCCACCTGCCCCTGATGCGTGCTCAGGAAATCCTCGGCGGCCGCGAGCTGGCTCGGGAAGCCGGCGTAGGCGCAGTGGCCGCCGTTCAGCATGGTGACGGAGGTCTCACCGGTGCAGCCCAGCTTGACCAGCTGGAGGTTCGGGTGGGTGAGCCGGAGCCCGGCGTAGACGTCGTCCACGTAGCCCTGGTCGGTGTTGCCCTGACCTGGCTGGTAGCCCTGGGAGAGCGAGTCGCCGAGCGCGAGGTAGTAGCTGGGCTGGGCGGTGTCGGCGTGGGCGGGCAGCTGTCCGGCGGCCGCGAGGCCGAGGGCGGCGACGGTGGTGCCGAGGGTGCGGAGGGCGCGGAGCAGGCGCATGCGAGGGTCTCGATTCTTACCGGTGGGGGATGGCGGTGGACCTTCGGGGGATGGCAGGAGGACTCGAGGTTCTGTCACAGAGCACGTCAGGGGCGGTGAGCGTGGTTCAGCACGCCGTTAGACTTCGGATCCGGTGCTGTGCGGACACCGAGGTGGGAAACAGAGACATGGGCATACGGCTGCTCGGCCCGGTCGAGTTGCGGACCGGCGACGGGGGACTGGCCGAGATAGCGGGAGCGAAGCGGCGCGCGGTGCTGGCCCTGCTCGCCCTCGAACTGGGCCAGGCCGTCCCGGTGGAGCGCTTCTTCGAGCTGCTCTGGGGCGAGCAGCCGCCGGCCCAGGCCAAGGCCGCACTGCAGGGGCACATCGCGGCACTGCGCAAGGTGCTCGACGGCACCTGCTTCACGCTGCTCACCCGCTCCCCCGGCTACCAACTCGACGGGGACGCCCGGTCGGTGGACACCCGGCACTTCGAAGCCCTGGTCACCGAGGCCGCCACGACCGCCCACGACGCCGCGGCCGCGGCACTGCTCCAGTCCGCGCTCAATCTGTGGGGCGGCCCGGCGCTGGCCGACCTGCCCGACACCCCGCTGGCCCTGGCCCTGGTCGACCGCCTCGACGGCGCCCGCGTCGCCGCCGTGGAGTCCTGGGCCGAGCGGCTGCTGCGACTGGGCAGCGGCCCGCAGGCGATCCCGGCGCTGGAGCAGGCCGTGCGGGCCGACGGACTGCGCGAATCCACCGTCGCCCTGCTGATCCGCTGCTTGCGGCAGGCCGGCCGGAACTCGGCGGCGCTGGCCGCCTATCAGCACGCCCGGACCCGGCTGGACGAGGAGCTCGGCGTCAGCCCGGGCGCCGCGCTCCAGGCGGCGGCCGACCGTCTGCCGGCCACCGACGGCGCACCGGACGCCCCGTGCGATGTCGCGCCCGGCGCCGAGCCGCCGCGCGCCGGCGCCACGCTGCCCGGCGCCGGCCTCGCCGCCGCGCCCCGGGCCCACAGCGCCGCCGACCTGGTCGGCTGCCGGCTGCCCCGGCGGCCCGGTGGTTTCGTCGGCCGCGGCGCCGAGGCCCGGTGGCTGGACCGCGAGTGCGGCGCCGACCGCACCGGCGCGGGCCTGGCCGTCGTGGTCGGCCCGGCCGGCACCGGCAAGACCGCCACCGTGGTGACCTGGGCGCACGCCACGGCCCCGGGGTTCCCGGACGGCCTGCTCTTCACCGATCTGCGTGGCTTCGACCCGGCGGGCCCCACCGATCCCACCCAGGCGCTGGGCCGGTTCCTGCACGCGCTGGGTCTGCCGGAGAGTGCGATCCCGGAGGACCTGGCCGCCCGTGCGGCGCTGTTCCAGGAACGGACCAGGAACCGCCGGCTGCTGGTCGTGCTGGACAACGTCCGCCGCGCGGCCGATGTCACCCCCCTGCTGCCCGCCGGGCCCGGCTGCGCCACGGTGGTGACCAGCCGGAGCACGCTCGAGGACCTGGTGGTCGCCGAGGGCGCCGCCGTGCTGCGGCTGGAGGCGCTCGCCGAGGAGGAGGCCATCGGCCTGCTGGAGCGCCTGCTGACCCCGGCCCGGGTGCGGGCCGAGCGGGAGACGGCGGCCAGGCTGGTCGAGCTCTGCGACAAACTGCCGCTCGCGCTGCGGATCGCCGCCGCCCGGCTGACCTCCCGGCCCGGCTGGACCATCGCCGACCTGGTCGCCGAGCTGTCGGACGAACGGACCCGACTGCTCGCCCTGGACACCCAGGGCACCGCCAGCGTGACCAGTGCCCTCTCTCTGACGTACCGTCACCTCCCACCGGACGCCGCCCAGTTGCTCGGCCTGCTGGCCGCCCATCCGGGCACCGAGGTGGACGCGCTGGCGGCGGCCGCGCTGCTCGGCAGCGGGACCGGGCCGGCCCGGCACGCGCTCGGCGCACTGGCCGCCTACCACCTGCTCGGCGAGAACGCGCCGGGCCGCTACGGGCGGCACGACCTGATCCGGCTGTTCGGTGCGCAGTTGCTGGCCGAGCAGGGCGAGGGCGGCCGGCGCGGCGCCTCGGTCCGGCTGCTCGACTACTACCTGGCAGCGGCCCGAGCGGCCGCCGAACTGGTCCAGCCGGGCGGCGAGATCAGCCCCTGCGCGATCGAGCACCCGCCCGCCGCGCTGCCCCGGATCGTCGACGTGCGCTCCGCGCTGGCCTGGTTCACCGCCGAAGAGCCGACCATCCGCCGCCTGGTCACCATCGCCGCCGACCAGGGTGAGCACCAACGGGCCTGGCGGCTGGCCGCGTTGAGCTACGTCCTGTACCACGGGGCGGCCCGGCTCACCGACCAGCTGAGCTGCCTGCGGTCAGGGCTGCTGGCGGCCCGCCGCAGCGGCTCGCGGACGGCACTCGCGGCGCTGCAGGCGCTCACCGCGAGCGTGCTGGCCGACACGGGGCGGCTCGAGGAGGCGCGGGAGCTGGTCGGCGAGGCGGTCGCGGGGACCAGTGCGACGGACGGCCAGGTGCATGTGGTGGCGCTGGTCACCGATGCCAAGGTGCGGGCGAAGTCCGGCGAGATCGACCAAGCCGTGGTCGTGATCAATCGAGCCGTGGAGCTGCGCAATTGGCTGGGCCTCGGCATCGAGTCGGCCGGGCTGCTGAGCAATGCCTCGGCCCTGCACGGCATGGCCGGGCAGGTCGGCACCGCGCTGGAGCTCGCCCGGCAGGCCCGCCGGCTGCTGGCGGACCATCCCGAGGCGACCCATCACCTCTCGGCGATGGTGAACGAGGCGCACGCCCTGCAGAGCCTCGGGGAGTGGGAGGCGGCGGAAGCGGCGTGGCAGGAGACACTGGCCCGCTGCCGGAGCGCCGGACTGCTCCAGTTGCACGCCATGACGGAGCGTCAGTTCGCGGAGTTCCTGCTGGAACGCGGGCGCCCGGACGACGCCGCCGGGCATCTGCGGATCGCCGTCGAGCTGTACACGACGCGCGGGGAGCTCGCCCTGGCCCAGCAGTTGGTGGCCCAGGTGGCCGAGGTGGAGGCGCTCGTCGCGCAGCCGTCCGGGCGTTAGGGCTCGGTCGGCCGGTGGGCGGTTGACCGGTGGCGCCGGCCGCGTCACGCCAGGACGGCCAGGCCGCGCTGCTCGAGCACCGGGCGCAGCGCCCGGATCGCGTAGAAGTTGCGGGACTTGACGGTGCCGGCCGGGATCCCCAGCACGGTGGCGGCGTCGGCCACCGAGCGGCCGTTGAGGTGCAGCTCGACCAGCACCTCGCGGTGGTGCGCCGGCAGTTCGGCCAGCGCCAGGCCGATGTCGTGCGCGGCCAGCACGTCGTCGTACGGGTCGTGGATGAGGTCGGCCTCCTCGGGGACAGTGCCGTCCCCGACCTCCTGGGCGCGGGCGGCCCGCATCCGGAAGTGGTCGATGGCGATCCGGCGAGCCACCGTGAAGAGCCACGGGCGGCTCTTCTCCGGACCGCCGGCGATCGCCTCGGGGTGCTGCCAGGCCCGCAGCAGGGTCTCCTGAAGGATGTCCTCGGCCCTGCCCCGGTCGCCGCTGGTCAGCCGGAGCAGCGCGCGCAGCAGGTGCTGGCCGTGCAGTCGGTACAACTCGGCCAGCGTCTGCTGGTCCAGCGTCCGCCGCTCGGCGGTGCCGCCCTTGACCATCTCCTGTGCCTGCATCGCCACCGCTTCCCTTGCCTCGGCTCGACCCGAACGGTCGAGGTGCCCCCCTGACCGGCGGGTCCTCTCAACAGAACTCAGCGTGCCGTAGGCCGCCAACGGACTGCCAACGTTCCTAACAATTCCCGACGAGAAGGCTGTGACCTGCGGCTTTCCGGCGATGGCAAGGCGAGGCCGGCCAAGACTGCCAATTTTGGAGGCCTTCGGCGGCCGCCGGTCGACCGCTGGACCGGCGGACGGCGACCGGCGGACGGACGGCGGACGGTCGGGGGCCATTGGGGACCATCGGGGACCGGCCGACCGTCCGCCGAACGGTCGACCGTCGGACGTCACACGCCGAACGGGCGAACGGTCACCACGCGCACCAACGGCACCGCTCGCACCAACATCGCGCCAACGCCCGCGCCGAGCGGGCACTGAACCCCGGCTCCGGTGCCCCCCGTACCTCTGGCCGGGGGGCATCCACCGAACGACCAGAGACGACCAGGAACGACCGGGAGAGAGACATGGCGCGTAGCTACCGAGGTGCCTGGCGGGTCACGGTGGTCAAGAAGGCCGCCGACTGGGACAACCGGGTGCTGGTCAGGGTGCGGGGGCGGGAGATCGTGATCCCGGGCCGGGCCGGGGCCGGGCAGCTGATCGACGCGCCGGCGTGGGAGATCGAGCTCCAGCACAACTACGGTGCCGGCTGGCGGGAGAACGTCCGGACCGTGCCGCGCGCGGGCGGACGCAACAACAACGGCCTCACCAGCGAGCTGCTCTACAGCAAGGACCACGACTGGCCCGGGGACACGGTGGAGGAGAACATCGTGATCCGCCTGGACCAGGTCGGGAACCCGTACGAGGAGGAGCAGCGCGCCCCCGCCACCTCGGCGCGGACCGCCGAGCGGCCCGGTATCGCGCCCGCCGCACGGGTGTCGACGGTCTCGGGCGGCGGCGGTGTGCCCGCCACGCCCGCGGTCTCCAGGACCGTGCCCAGGACCGCCGCGACCGCGCCCGCTGTCCCCGCTACCCCCGCTACTGCCCCGGCCTCGACCGAACGCGGCTGGTCCGCGCGGGGGTGAACGCCGGCCCCACGCTGGGGCCGTGGGTGCGGCGAAGCCCGTGCCGTCCGGAGCATCGGACGGCACGGGCTTCGCCGTGACCGGGGGCAGCTCTTGGGCATCCGGATCAGGAAACCGCGGCGGCGCCCTGGGCCTCGAGCAGCGCGCGGACGTCCGCCGGGTCGATCCGCATCGAGACCGGACCGCCGAGGTTGACCATGATCCACAGCCCCTCGGGGATGTTCCCGGCCAGCCCCGCCAGCTCGACCTCACCGTAGGACTGGACCTCCGCCGCCTCCAGGTGCTCCTCCGCCGTGTACACCAGCACGGCCCGCTCCCCGTCCGGCAGTTCGACCACCTGAATGGACTTGTCCTCGCCCACGGCAAGGGCCACCGTCGCCCCGGCCAGCGCCCGCAGGACGTCCTCGGGCGAGCCGTAACCGGTGGCCGCCAGCTGGACGGCCGCGTCGACCGGGTCGGTCGGCTCCGGCCACTCGTGGGCGAGTGGCGAGGGGCGGTACTCCTCGTTCTCCTTGAACTCGGTCACCTCGCCGCCCTCGTCCCCGAGCCACTCCCCCAGCACGGCCCAGGCCGGCGGCGGCCCCTCACCCTGCCAGGTCGGGTCGACCAGGCCGATCCACTGACCGGGCGCGGCCTTCGCGGCAGCGCGGACGTAGTCGGGAATGTCCTGCGCACCGATGGCCGGTGCGACCAGTGCCTCGGCGGCACTCTCGGTGGCGATTTCGGCCACGACGGCCTCCTGATCGTTGGGCGAACGCGTTTCGAACGCACAGCGGCGTCCGTCTGGATCCACGGCCGGGGCTCGGCCGAAGGTTCAGCCGAGCCCCGGACCACCACCGGCCTCAGCCCATCAGCGCGTTCGCGATGTCGTCGGCGATCGAGGGCGGATTGGCGGTCGAGGGCGGGCTGAGCACCTCCTCCACCACCGGGGTGTCCTGCTCCGCGGCCGGATCCACCCGGACGAAGCCCTGCGCCCCTCCCGGCGAGCCACCGTCCGCCGGCCATCCGATCGCCGGAATCCAGCTGCCCCGGCGGCCGGGCAGGAACGCGTGCCCACCGGTCAGCGCGAAGACCGTACGACCCGTCAGGTCTGCTACCTGGTGGGCCAGTTCCATCCCACCGACCCCCGCGCCCGGGACCATCAGCACGATCGGCGCCGCCTTCGGCAGCTTCGCCAGCGCCGGGTCCGCCGCGACCATCTCGGCGAAGCCGTCAGACTCCACCGCGAGCGGCGAGTCCGTCCCGGCCGTCAGCTTCACCTCCTGCGCCGTACCGCTCGCCAGCACGAAGTACGGCTGGTGCTCGGCCGACCAGGGCGCCTCGACCGAACCGTGCTCCCCTTGGACGTAGCCGGGCTCGCCCGGATACACCTCGGGATCCACGGTGACCTTGCTGAACGCCCGCGCGCCGCCGTCGAACCCGAAGATCACCGGGTCGATGCTGTCCCAGTCACCCGGGGACAGGTACGCGCGACCGGCCGGCTTCGTGTCGTCCTCACCCAGCGGCATGCCGTGCACCAGCGTGTCCGTCCCCGGCACCCGGTGCAGATCGCGGCCTTCCGGCCCGGCGCCCGGGTGGTAGCCCGAGGGTGCGCTGGTCAGTGACTCGGCGAGGGCGCTGTCGGGTTCGAAGGTCTGGAAGCGGCCCTTCGTCCCGTCCCGCATCAGCATGGAGAGCGTCGGACGCTGGGTGCCGTCGGACGGGACGGTCGGAGCAACCGCAATCAGATGTGTCGGTGCGTGCACCTTGAGCCCGGAAGCAGCGGACACGTCCCGGGCCACCGATGCCGCCTCGCACCCCATGAGCACGAGCTCCGGCTTCTGGCCACGCTGCGCAGCGGCCTCCTTCAGCCCCTTCACGACCTGGAGGCGCTTGAGATAGCCGCCGAACTGGGCGCCGCTGAACCTCTTGTCGCCCAACTCCGTGGACGTGCGCACACCGAGCTTCCCGGCGTGCGTCACATAGAAGACCGTGTTCTTCGGCTCGTACGGAACCTTCTCGACCAGACCCGTCGCCAGCTGCGGATGCACCCGGTGCTCATAGGTGTCGAGCTTCAGCAGGTGCGAGTACAGGCTGGGATCGCGGTCCATCGCGCCGAAGCGGCCGATCAGCTCTCCGTTGGGGCTGTAGAGATCCTTGGCGATGACCTGGTCGTCCCGCACGATGGTCCCGTCGAGTGCGACCAGCTGACCGGCCTCCTCCGAACCCGTCAGCTGGGCGGAGCCGGCGGCAGCCGTGCCGTTCGAAGCTTCGTCATCAGCCAGCCAGGCAGCCGCCGACTCGTGCTCGTCGGTCGAGAGCACCGGGTGATCGCCCGGGTGCAGCGACACGGTCTCGGGCTCCGGCGACGCATCCTCGCCGAACATCGAGTCGCTGGACTCCGGCCAGACGATCTCGCCGATCTGCGCCCCGATCCGACGCGGATCCCCGCCGAACGGACCGAGGCTGACCCGACGATCGGGCAGTTCGGCCTCCTGCTCGGCCAACGACAGAAGCGGCCGTTCCCCGCCGGGGACGAAGCGCAGCAGCGGTTCGAGACCCGGCTGGTCCTTGAGCCCCTTGGTCTCCGAGGGCCGGTGGGTTCCCACGATCTTCTGGTAGATCCCCAGGTCGAAGGGCTTGGTCGGCTTCCAGAACATGTGCGCGCCGTGCTGGACGATGCCCGCGTCGAGCATCTCCTGCTTGGCCGCTTCGTACTCGTCCTCGTCCAACCGGATGCCGTCTGCCCGCTGGAGGTCGAACACGTCGTGGTCACCCGTCAGCGGCCGCCACACCCCGTCCTTGTCCAGCTGCTCGACCACGCCGTCCACCACCCGGAAGCGCGGCTGCTCCGCCTGCCCGAACTGCCGCATCTTCTCCTGGAGTTCCTTGAACTCGGCGCCCCGCTGCTGGTGGCGCCGCTGGACGGCGGCCCAGAGCTTGTCGTCGGCCAGTTCCGGCCTGGACGACCGCTCCGGCAGCACGGGCTCGAAGAACCCGACGAGGCCGCGGTCGGACGGCTTCGCTCCCGGTACGTCGTCCCGAAGGTAGAGGTCCTCCGGGCTGATCGTCTTCGCCTTGATGTCCTCCGGCTTGGGCAGCGCCCGGATACCGTGATCGCCCCTCAGGTGCGCCACCGCGTCGGGGTTGGTCGGCCGGACCTCGATGACGACGCCCAGCCGGTCGGTGATCTCCTGGAACTTCTGCTGGGTCTCCCGGGGCATGCCCAGCACCTCCTCCGCGTAGCGCGGGGCCATGCGCAGGAAGCTCACCTTGCCCAGGACCGCCTCGGGCACCTGCTCGATCTTCGGGACGCCGGAACGCACCGTGCCACGACGCCAGTCGCGCGAGGCATCGCCGATCTGCGGCGGACCCGAGGAGGAGGTCCTGGTGGCCGGCGGCTGGTCCGTCAACGTCCCGGGCGACTGGTGACTCGGCAGGTCGCCGGGTCCGGCGTGGCCGCCGTCCGTCTCCGTGGTCGCCGTGCCCTCGACGGAGTGGAACAAGCCCCAGTCGCTGGCCGGCAGCTCGGCCTCGACGCTCGAAGCCCGATCGGAGGTGAACCAGTCGATGCCGCCCTTCCGCGACGACCCCGTGCGGTCGGGCTGCGTCCCGTCCAGCAGCGGCCGAGCAGGCTTGGCGGCGGGCCCCGACGCGACCGACGAGACACCGTCGTGGCCACCCGGGTAGAAGGTGCGGAACTCCCCTTCGCCACCTTCAGCATTGGGGGCCACGGCGATCGTGACCTCCTCCGAGCGGTCGTACGGGTCGTCCGGCGGTGGTGTGAAGCCGACCATGGCCGTCGGTGCGTGCACCGTGAGACCGAGTTCGTCCGCGACCGCCTGCGCGTGCGCGGCCGACTCGCAGGACATCAGCACCACCGAGACGGGCTTTCCGGCAACCGCCTCCTGCTTGAGCGCGACGATGCTCGGCCTGCGCTTGAGGAACCCGCCGAGTTGCGGTCCATCGGCCGGTGCGGCACCCGGGACGAACTCGAAGCCCGTCTCGTCCGCGTGCGTGTTGAAGAAGTACGCGTGCTCCGGGTCCCAGGGAACGTGGTGCTCCGGACCGCTGAGCGACTCCTCATCCGCCAGGCTCTGATAGGAGAAGAGCTCATTCAGCCGACCGAGCAGCGGAGCCTGCTCATGCTGGGTGCTCTGGTCCAGCAAGGCCCGACCGATCGGCCTCCCATGACCGTCGATGATCGTCCAGCTCCGCAGTCGGCTGTCGGCGACCTGTGTTCCGTCGACCAAGGTCACCTGGCCGGAGTCGTCGCCGTGCGCGGGGTCGACACCACCGGCGGACGGCGGGTCGACCCGCACGATCGTGCCGCGCGGCACGGGTTCGCCGTGGCCGTCCTGATGCGGGGTCCGCAGGCCCAGCGACCAGCCGTCGTCCTCCGGCACCATGTCCATGTCGCCGGTCAGGGCGTACACGGTCCGGTCCGTGGCCGCTGCGATCCGGCGCGGCAGGTCCAGCGTGCCGTCGCCGCTGTGCGGGATCGCGAGGACCAGCGGGACGTCCTTGGGAAGCCGGGCCAACTCCGAATCGCCCGCCAGGACGGCCGCGAACGCATCGTGGCTGACCGTGATGAGGTTTCCGCTCTCGTCCGTCATGAGCAGTTCGTCCCCGGAGTGGCGTCCCATGACGAAGTACGGCTCCGGGCCGCCCAGCCACGGCACCGGGAAGCGGCCGAGGTCCTGCACCAGGTAGCCCTGCTCGTCCGGGTCCCGCTCCGGGTTCACCAGGATGTGGCGGTAGTCCACCAGGTGACTCCGGAAGCGCGGAAGTTCGCCATCGAGCTCCTCGAAGTCCTCCGGCTCCGCGAAGGCCCGACCCTTGGCCCGCGGGTCGTCCTCCGAACCGAGTGGGCGGCTCTGGACCAGTTGCTCCGTTCCGGGCAGCTCGTGCAGATCGCGGCCGTCCGGCCCTGACTGCGGGAAGTGCAGCGCGACCGGCGAACGGTCGTCAGCGCTGCCAACGTGCTCGCCACCGAACGTCACCGCACCGGGCAACCGGGACAGCGCCTCGGTTTCACGTTCGATCGTGATCAGCGAGCTGCGACGGCGCTGCTCGACGGTCTCTCCCATCGCGGCCGGGTTCGGGTCGCGTCCCTTGGAGCGGCTCTGGATGTTGAGCTGATCGACACTGGCCGTGCGCTTCGGATCGCCGGCGATCTCGGCCTCCTTCTTCAACGCGGCCGAGACGTAGCCCAACAGGGCGTGCTCGGTGGCGACGCTGCGCCTGCGGCCCTGCGCCTTCGCGTTGAACGGGATTCGGGAGTTGCTGTAGCCGGTGATCCCCACCTTGAACGAGGGCGGCTGGTCGTTGCGCCAGTCGTAGTGCAGTTCCTTGAGGACCTGCTCGGAGAACTTCTGTACCCGTTGCTGCGCGAGATCGTCGAGCGACGTGCCGTTGCGGTCGAACGCGATCGTGGTCTGGTTGAAGCCACGGCCGCCGGACACGACACCCGCGAACGGGTTGGCGAGCTTGACCCGCTGGGCGACACGCCACTCGTAGAAGGTCTCCTCCTTGGCCCGGCCGTACATCTGGAAGAAGTACAGATCGGTGTCCTTACCGAGGTGCTCCGGAGAGAGCCGCTTCAGCACGTTGACCGTCTTGTCCCGGACCGCGGAGAGCTGCTTCTCCAACTCGGGACGATCCGCCTCGTCGGCCGTGTCCAGAGCGGCGCGAAGATCGCGCATCTTGCCGAGGTTGTCGAGGAGTTGGGCGCGTCCCCCGGACGGGTCGGCCATCCGACCGGACTTCAACTCCGCGTCGATCTGCGGCAGCACATCCTTGTACCGGTCGTAGATCTGGTCGGTCGCCTCCTGCAGTGCGTTCCGGACCCCGCCGTCGCGCCGGTAGTTCTGCAGCGTCATGTGGTGCAGGTCGTCATCAGCGGCGGCGATCACGGAGGCGAAGTGGTAGCCACCGCGACGGCCTTCCTGGTAGCCGTTCACCGGGTCCAGGGAGAAGTCAGCGCCGAAGTCACGATCGCCGGTGATACCGCCGCTACCCACCGCCTGGATCAGATACGCCTCACTGACATCGGGCCAGGCGAACTGGTTGGTCCCCAGCTTCATCGAGGCCTCGGCCAGCGGATCCGGCTCTGCCGGATCCTGTCCCCAACTCGCGTGCAGTGCTTGCCCGTAGCGCTTGCCCTGTCCTGCCGAACCGCCGAACTCGCCAGGCTTCGTCGCGTCCTTCAGCACCGAGACGGCCTGCTCGCCGGACAACTCGTCCAGTGACACGCCACCCTCGGCGACCTTGGCCAGCAGGTCGGCGATCTCATGGGTGCCGGTCACCTCGATCCCACTCGCCGCCTTCAGCGGCCCGACCAACGCGTTCAGGCCGCCCTCGTCCTTACCGAGCGCCGTGCCCAGTCCGTCCCGGAAGACGAAATGCGAGGGAGCGCCACCCAGCACGATCGCCGCGAAGTCACGGCAGACCTCCGTCAGCTTCGCGTCACCGAAGTCCGCCACCACCATCGACAGCTTCCGCTGCGCGCCGTCGACCGTCACCTCGACGCTGTTCTCCGGCACGATCCGCAGCGTCACTCCGCTGTCGGCCCGGCGCAGCGCCGCCGAAGCCTGCTCCACCACCTCCTTCGTGGCGTAGAACTCACCGTGCTCGCCGAGCAGCGAGTTCACCGCCATCGACCCGTCCGCCGACAGCCGCAGCGCCGGCTTCTCGTCGTGGTGCAGTACCCGTGCCACCTGAAGATCACCGAACGAGCCCACCAGGTCACCCGACGAGCCGAAGACCACCTTCGCCCTCGGTTCCCGACGGGTGAAGGGCACCGGCACGCCCTGGCCCGAGGCCCCGTCCTTCGCATGGCCAGACGTCAGCACATAGTCGCTGACCGTCGAACTACCGGTCCACTGCGAACGGATGGCGTGGGTGATTCCCTCGACCGGCCGACCGCCGGAGTCCACCAGGCCGGACAACCCGTGGAACGCCCGGCCGTGATCCCGCGGCAACGGCCCGTCGCCAGAGCCCGCCAGGCGCGCGAACCGCGACCCGTCGTGCGTCACGTATCCCTTCGGCGCAGCCACCGAACCCACCGGCGACCGGCTGTCGTCCACCGGCAGATGAGCACCCAACCGCTCGACCGTCACCTCACCGGCACCAGCGGACACCTTCAGCTTCAGCCAGTGTCCACCGGTCTGCACCGACGGCCGACCCAGCAGATCGAACCCGAGACCGTTCGCGCTCGACACCACCAGATGGCCCGACCCCGACGGCCGAACCGCTCCGTCCTTGCCCACCGGCGGCGCGAACCAGAGCGTGCCCTCCGGTGCGTACGCCTCCAGGTCCAGCTGCGGCAGCTTCTCGTGCAGCGCCCGCAACACGTCGGCGGCAAAGGACGCCTCGGCGCCGCTGGCCGCGTCACAGGCCGACACCAAGAGCGGCTTGTCACCCTGCCACACCCCCAGCCCATGCAACTTCGCCAGCACCGAAGCGAGTTCGTCCACTGATACCGGCCGGCCCTCCCACAGCGGCCGCCCCTGTCGATCGGTGTGTGCTGCCAGCACGAAGAACCGGTCATCTCGCGGGAAACGATCCACCGCGTCCCGGCGACCCTGCGACGCCGAGCCGTCATCCAAGAGCCTGGCACCCGAGCGACTCTGATGGTGCATCAGCGCGGAGACCATCGCGTCCACTCGGTCGCCGCTTGACGACACCACCGCCGGACCGGCTACCCGATCACCACCGAACGCCACAGCTCCGGACAGCTCGGAGTGCTCCTCCGGGTTGTTCGCGTCCTGATGTCCCAACTCAGCGTGCGCGGCTTCCTGACTCTCCGTCAGAGGTCGCTCCTGGGCCGGCTCGAGCCGAACGGGCTCAGGGATCGGCTCCAGCTCGTCGGCGACGTGCGACGGGCCAGGTCGGTCCGTCGCCGGCGCGGTCCCGGTCAGTTGCACGCTGCCCACGCGGCGCCGGACGGACGTGCGCTCCTCGGGCAGGACGTCCTTCGCGGGAAGTCGCTGGCCGCGGGAGGTCGCGACGATGTTCACCTGCGTGTGGTCGAACGGGTTCTCGCTGTCCCGGCCGGCGATTTCGAGGAAGCTCTGCAGGTCACCCTTCAGGTTGTCCGCGCGGAGCTGACCGGTGTCCTTGCGCCGGGACACCCGGGCGTTTCCGCCGACCTCGATCTTGACGGCGAACTTCGACGGGTCGTTGTACACCTTGATGAGTTCGGCGACCTTCCCACCGAACTTGTTGATCTCGCTGTGGCCCTCGGAGTCGAGCGTCTTCGCACCCTTGTCGAAGATGACGTTCAGCTCGTCCAGCACCAGCGGTCGCTCCACGGACGGCTCCTGGTGCCGACCGGTCGCCAGGCTCTCCGGGTCGAGCTTGGTGCCCGCCGCCTTGGCCAGCGCGGCCGCGGTCAGCGGACGTCCGCGCCGCTTGGCCTGCTGCGCCAGGGCGAGCAGCCGCTGCCGGTCGCCGGGCTGGACCGCCGCCTCGGCGTCCATGCCCAGGACCGAGCGGGCCAGCCGGTCGAGGTGTTCAGGGCGCAACTCGCCGCTGTGGCCGTACTCCTGGCGCAGGACGTCGGAGAGCCTGCGAACGTGCGTCAGCTCGGCCACGGTGGGCGTGGCGTCGGAGCCGGTGAGGTACCGGGTCACCTTGACGATGTCCCGCATCCGCAGGATCTCGTCCCCGGACACCTCGGCGCTCGGCTCGGACCCTCGCCCCAGGAGGGTGCGCGGCTCCCGGAGCAGTCCGGTCTCCCTTGCCAGGTCGGCCAGTTGCTCCGGCGTGTGCTCGGCCGGGTGGACGCTCAGCGTCGCACTGATGGCCAGCTGCGAGAGGATCGGCTGCGCGTCCGGTCCGTCGTAGAGCTCGGGGTAGTCCCGCTTCAGCGCCTCCGGATCGCGGGCCCCGAGCTCGGTGGTGATCTCGATCCGGTCGGCCGTCAACCGTTCCTCGCCCGGCTCCAGATGCTGCTGGAAGTCGTCCAGGTAGTGGCCGAGACGTCGACCGAACTCGGCCACCGCCGCATCCGTCAGCCCACTCGCCGACTCGTGCTCGGTCGGCAGCGAGTGCGTCGTGAAACGGACGGACGGCAGCTCGACTTCCTGGCGGAAGCGCCACAACGCGGCCTTGGCCACCCGGTGCGCGATGTGGTCGACACGGTCGCTCTGGATCTCGGTGAGCTGTTCCGTCTCGGCTCCGAACTCCAGCTCAATTCGCGGGTCGGCGTGATCGCTGAGCACGACCATGGCGATCGGGTTGTTCTTGTTCCCGCGCGTCGTGCGACTGTCGAGCATCGCGTACTGCTCGAAGAGCGTCTCGCCCTTGGCACGACCGTTCATGGCGAACCACCACATGTCACCTTCGCGGCCCATGTCGTCGCCGGAGAGGGCGAGCATCACGCGGTGCCCGTTGGCGCGCGCGTCGTCGAGCTCGGACTGGAGGGAACGCTCCTTGAGCGCCAGCTGCTGATCGTCGCCGGTACCGGCCTCCCGCAACTGCTCCTTGACCCGTGCGAGCTCCGCACCCACATCCCGGATCTGGACGATCACCTTGGCCAGCCCGACCTGCGGGTCTCCCTCGGAGAGCTCCCCCCGCGCCACGGCCTCGTTGAGGTCCTCCAGGATGGCGTCGATGCGCTCCCCGTAGTGCTGGATGTTGGCGTCCAGCGCCTCGGCCGCGAGCTCCCTGGCGCGCGTGTGGAAGTTGGCGTTCTCCAGGGTGATCTGGTGCTGACCGTCGAGGCTCTCGATCACGACCGGCGCGAAGTGATAGCCCCAGACCGGTGCCCGGACCCCGTCGTCGTCGCTGCCCAAGGTCTGGGCGAAGTCGAGGGAGAACCGGCGCCGGCGGTCTCGGTAGTCGTGGGCGACCGACTGCATGACGTAGCCTTCGCCGCCGACCCGGGCCCAGGCCTCCTCGTTCACCCCCATGCTCTTGGCCTGCTCGGACAGCTTCTTCCGCAGCGCCTCGTTACCGGGCGTGAACCGATTCAGCGCCCGGCCGTATGCCTCGCCGGGAGTGGGCCAGTCACTCTCCTTCGTCTTCGGCGCCTGCGCCATCACCGCCTGGCCCCACTCGGGGTCCAGCTCCACCGTGCTCTTCCCGTAGGCAGCCTTGGCGAGGGCGTCGGCCAGGTGATGAGTTCCCTCGATCTCGACGCCGTTGTTGGTGCCGATCCTGGCAGTGACCGTCTTTCCGGTGCCGCCCTCCTCGGGACTGCGCATGTCGGAGAGCACCGCGTGCGTGTGAGAGGCACCGAGAACCTTCTCGGAGAAGTCGCGACATACGGATGACGGGTCACTGTCGAAGCGCACGCTGACCTTGAGCAGCTCACGCTGCTCGCCCTCGTGGCTGAAACGGATCTTCACCTTGGTGTCGATCACCAACTCGGCCTTACTGCCGGCTTCGCGAAGGCTCTGCTGCGCGTGACGGATGGCGTCCGGGTGGCCGAAGAACTCCCTCGAGCGCCCCTGGTGGCTGGCGATCACCAGCGATCCATCGCCGGAAACCCGCAGCTGCGGGTGGTCAAGGCTCTCCACGGGCCGCTCGGCCCGATACGCGGGGAACGACGTGCTGCCCTCGCCATCGCCGACCTGCTTGACCCGGCCGCCGGTGGCGTAGGCATCGCGGTAGTTGAACACGGACTCCGGGTGCTCGCGCTGCCCCGACTCCTGCGCGGTGACGTCCTCGTGCTCGTTGATCACCTCGTAGTCGTCGAGGTAGGTCGACGGCCGCGCCTGCTCCCGGGGAACCGGCCGGCGGCCCCGGACGACCTGGTACCCGTCCTCCCTCGGGCCGTTGTCGGGGCTGAGTTCGTGGCCGGTGGGCGGGTCGTCGTGGTGACGGAGCTCGACGGTGTAGCTGTAGCCCTTGTGCCGCGCGTGCTGCTCCAGGGTGGTCTTCAGCTCCTGGGCGCGGGCGGCGGTCGGCAGGCTGTCCGGGTTCGGACCCGTGTGACCCTCGTGCAGGTGGTTGACCGTGATCGTCTTCAGATCCGACCAACGCAGCGGACCATGGACCTGCGTCTCGAAGTACGACTCCGTCGTCACACCGTTCTTCTTGACGTCCTCCCCGAACGCCTGGTCATGCGCGAACCCGGTCGCCTCACCGAACGCCAGGCGAACCTGGTGCGCGTCACCGTAGTTGAGCAGCGGGTCCAGGTGCGAGTCCGGCGTCACGGACCGCGCACCCATCTGGCCGGCCGTCCAGCTGTCGCGCGGCGTGTGCGTCACCCGGCCACGGATGTCCCTGTCCCAGTGCATCACGAACGCGCCGTACCGGGTGGCCACACCCCGGGTCTGGTACTTCGAGATCATCGCCGCGTACTTCGGCAGCTCATCCGGGTTCTCCGGCTTGAACTTCGACCCCTTGCTCTCCGTGTCCTGGAAGAACGCCTTCGTCGCCGAGTCCCGCCGCAGCGACGGCGCGTATCCGAAGTGCTCCTCCACACTCCCACGACGCGAGTCGTCGACCGCCGCCTGCGAAGCCCGGGTCCGCCACGTGTTGCGGAACTCCTGACCCTCGTCGTTGATCAGCTTGTCCAGCAGCGTCGAGTCCACCCCCGACGACGAACGCCGCTTGAACGGCTCCCTCAGCTTGTCCAGCATCTGCGACGAACGACGACGCCCACCACCCGTGCTCACCTTCCGGTTCGCGTTCAGCTCGCGATCCAGGTGGAAGTTGGTCGCGATGCTCATGTTCTGGTGCATGTGCTCGTGCACCTGCTGCAACAGCGACGAGATCTCCTCGTCAGTGCCGACCGGGTAGCCCTTCACCCACGCCCAATCACCCTTCTGCTCCCGCAGATTGGTGATCAGCAGCTGACGCTCGCGCGCCTCGAACTCGATCGCCTTACGCTCCGCCAACACCAGCGCGGCCACCTGCGCCGGCTCCAACGCCTTCCAGTCCGTCTGGTCCTTCAACGTGTCGAACAGCGCACGGTCCTCCCGCGCACGCCGCAGATCCAACGCCGCCAACGGGTTGTTCGGCTCCTCGACCGCCAGCGCCTGGGCCTGCGCGATCTTCTCGTCCAGGTGCGCCACCGCGCTCTCGGGGTGCTGCAGGTCGTGCGACAACTCCAGGTCACGCGGACCCGGAATCATCAACTGGCGTGGCCGGCCCTCCAGATCCCGCAGACCCTGCTCGGTCTGAAGGTCGGCGACCTCCGCCTCCACGTGCTGGAGCTTCGCCTGGACATGCTCGATCTGCCACTGCGGGTCGGAGCCGAGCGTGAGCGAGCCCAACTTCTCACGCAGCGAGGCGATCTCCGCCGTGCGGCGGTCCATGCCCGTTTGGAGCGACTCGTCCGACCCCCGCAGGAACCGCGAGAACTCCGAGCGCAGGCTGTCCTGCTGGCGCGGAATGCCTCGCTCCAGCTTCCCAAGACGATCCTTCTCCTGGTCCGACAGGGTGTCGCCAGCGTTCTGACGATCCTTCAGGCCGGCCAGCTCCTGACGCTGCGACCCCAGGTCATCCCACTTCTGCGAAGCGGTGGTGAACGGGTCCTCCGTCTGATCGCCCGCCACCCGCAACGGACGGTCCAACGGATGCCCCGCCACCCCCATCTCGATCACCGGACGCGGACCATCGGCCTCATCGTCAGGAGTGTTGTCAGGGCTCACCTCGGTCCGCTGGTCCCGCGGCCCGACGGAGTCCAACGGGTGCACGGAGTCGTCGCCGCTGTGGGTGGTGACGGTCTCCTTCGGCCGGGGGTGGAAGGTCTGGAACGACCCCTCCTCACCGTTCGCCGACGGCCGCACATAGAGCACCGCACCCGACTTCGCGTTGAACGGGTCCTCCGGGTCACCACTCACCACACCAGCACGGCCGGTCGGCGCGTGCACCACCATCTTCGTCTCGTCCGCGACCGCCTGCGCCTCCGCCGCCGACCCACAGCTCAACAGCACGATCGACGCCGGCTTCTCCGGCTCCTTCTCCAAGGCCGCAGCAGCCTTCAGATCGATCAGACTCTCACGCCGGTTCAGCAGCCGACCGAGACCGTTGCCACCCACCCACTTCGTGCGACCGTCCTCGGTCTCCAGACTGAAGCCCTTCGCCTCATAATGGTCCGCGAAGAGATAGAAGTCCTTGCCCCACGGCACCTGCTGGAACTTCCCCGACGGCTGACGCCAGTCATCACGCTTCTCGTAACTGCGCAAGTCCCGCAACTGCCGGTACAGATCCTGCCGGACCTGCCAGTCGCTGTCCTTGAACACGGCACGGCCAAACGACTTGCCGCTCTGGTCGGTCAACTGCCGCGTCCGCACCTGCGAATCATCGATCACCTCCCCGCCATGCGTCTGCAGCGGCGCGTTGTCAGGGCTCGGCTCGTGGGAGGCCGATGCCACGGGCCCGTCGTGCAGTTGGAAGCCGTGCTGGGGCTTGCTCTGCTCCTCGGCGCCCATGAGCTTGCGGAAGTCCTCGGACAGCCGCCGCTCGGCCGCGACGGCTTCCACCGGGTTGGCCCGCTCCGAGTGGACGGCCTGCGGGTCCGGGCCGTAGAGGCGCTCCAGCAGCGGCAGGAGCATCGGCTCGTTCGCGCGAACCCACTCGTGCCCGTTGTTGCGCGGATGATCCGTGTACGGGTCCTTGTTGGTATTGGTCCCCAGGTACGCGTTGCTGACCTGGGCGAAGTACTCGTACTCGTTGCGGGAGGCGTAGTTGTCGCCGCCCGGGTGGTCGTACCGGCGCGGGCCGTCGGACCACGCGACCAGGCTGTCCTGGCCTAGGGCGTGAGCTGCCTGGTCCATCATCAGCTTGTACTGGTACGCCGAAGTCACCAGTTGCTTGTCCTCGGGCGACAGGCCCGCTTCATGGACCGCGTGGGCGAACTCGTGCGTCGTGGTCGAGTAGCCGTCCGGGTAGTGCCGGACCCAGCCGATCGAGGTGTCCTCCCCGAGCAGGTTCTCCTCGGTGACGGCGGCCTCGCCGCCGGCCTGCAATCCCCTGATCTGGTCGAGGCTTCGCCCGTCACCGGACGCACCCTCCGCCTTCTGCCCGCGCAGACCCTCGAACGGCGGGACCTCCGTCATCATGACGTCCCTGGGCACCACCGTGGCCCCGGCGCCCTTCTTCAGCATCCGGGCGGCCACATCCGGGTCCTGCAGCATCCGTGCGACCTGCGCACGGGCCGCCAGCCGGGCCGAGATCGGCTGCTCCGCACGCGGATCCACCCGGACGATCAGCTGGGCCGCCGTCGCGGCCATCTCCTCCTTCGACAGTGAGGCGCGCAACCCATTGACGAAGTCCGGGTTGAGGGCCAGCCAGCGACGCTGTGCGTCGGTCAGCGAATCCAGCTCGCGAGCGCGCTCCTGCGCCGACTTGGTCGGCAGCTCGTTGACCAGCTTGAAGGCCTCGTCCCCGCCGATCGTGTCGAAGTGCCCCTGCAGAAGTCCCTCCTGGAACCAGCGGCTCCGGCTCTCGGCGTCCAACTGCGGGTCGACCGAGGACGCGCCGTGCGGGGCAGTGTCAGTGGCGGTCCCGGCCTCGCTGTTGGTCCCGTTGTCGGGGCTGAGTTCGTGGTTGGTGGGCGCGTCGTCGTGGTGACGGAGCTCGACGGTGTACCGGTAACCCTTGAGCTGCGCGTGCTGCTCCAGGGTCGCCTTCAACTCCTGGGCGCGGGCGGCGGTCGGCAGGCTGTCCGGGTTCAGGCCCGTGTGACCCTCGTGCAGGTGGTTGACCGTGATTGTCTTCAGATCCGACCAACGCAGCGGACCATGGATCTGCGTCTCGAAGTACGACTCGGTGGTCACACCGTTCTTCTTGGCGTCCTCGCCGAACGCCTGGTCGTGCGCGAAGTCGGTGGCCTCGCCGAACGCAAGGCGGACCTGGTGCGCGTCACCGTAGTTGAGCAGCGGGTCCAGGTGCGAGTCCGGCGTCACGGACCGCGCGCCCATCTGACCGGCCGTCCAACTGTCGCGCGGCGTGTGCGTCACCCGGCCACGAATCGCCCCGTCCCAGTGCATCACGAACGCCCCGTAGCGCGTCGCCACACCCTTGGTCTGCAACGGCGAGATCAACGCCGCGTACTTCGGCAGCTCATCCGGGTTCTCCGGCTTGAACTTCGAACCCTTGCTCTCCGTATCCTGGAAGAACTCCTTCGAGGCCGAGTCCCGCCGCAGCGACGGCGCGTACCCGAAGTGCTCCTCCACACTCCCACGACGCGAATCATCGACCGCCGCCTGCGAAGCCCCCGTCTCCCACGTGTTACGGAACTCCTGACCCTCATCCTTGATCAGCTTGTCCAGCAACGTCGACGGACGCCGCTTGAACTTCTCCGTCAACTTGTCCAGCAGCAGCCCCGACGAACGGCGCCGACCACCCACGCTCACCCGGCGGTTCGCGTTCAGCTCGCGGTCCAGGTGGAAGTTGGTCGCCACCGTCATGTTCCGGTGCATGTGGTCGTGCACCCGCTGGAGCAGCGCACTGATCTCTTCGTCACTGCCGAGCGGGTAGTCCTTCGCCCACGCCCACTCACCCTTCGGGTCCCGCAACTTCTCGATCAGCAACTGACGCTCACGCGCCTCGAACTCGACCGCCTTGCGTTCCGCCAACACCAACGCCGAGACCTGCGCCGGCTCCAACGCCTTCCAGTCCGTCTGGTCCTTCAACGTGTCGAAGAGCGCCCGGTCATCCTGCGCGCGCCACAGATCCAGCGTCGCCAGCGGGTTGTTCGGCTCCTTCGCCGCCAACGCCTGGGCCTGCGCGACCTTCTCATCCAGGTGCGCCACCGCGCTCTCAGGGTGCTGAAGGTCGTGCGACAACTCCAGGTCACGCGGACCCGGAATCATCAACTGGCGCGGCCAGCCCTCCAGATCGCGCAAACCCTGCTCGCCCTGGAGGTCGGCGACCTCCGCCTCCACATGCTGCAGCTTCGCCTGGACATGCTCGATCTGCCACTGCGGGTCCGACCCATGCGTAAGCGAGCCCAACTTCTCACGCAGCGAGGCGATCTCCGCCGTGCGGCGGTCCACACCCGCCTGCAGCGACTCATCCGAACCCCGCAAGAACCGCGAGAACTCCGAACGCAGACCGGACTGCTGACGCGAAATACCCCGCTCCAGCTCCCCCACACGACCGCGCTCGGCATCCGACAAGGCCCCGCCAGAATCCTGACGATCCTTCAGGTCTGCCAACTCTCGGCGCTGCCCTGCCAACTCGTCCCACTTCGAGGCCGCAGTGGTGAACGGGTCTTCGGTCTGATCGCCTCGCACCCGGAGCGGACGGTCCAGCGGATGCCCCGCCACCCCCATCTGCGTCACCGTCTCCGGACGCGGACCATCACCCTCATCGTCAGGAGTGTTGTCAGGGCTCACCTCGGTCCGGTGCTCAGCCGACCCGACGAGGTCCAGCGGGTGCACCGAGTCATCGTCACTGTGGGCGCTGAGGGTCTCCTGCGGCCGGGGGTGGAACGTCTGGAATGTCCCCTCCTCACCATTCGCCGACGGCCGCACGTACAGCACCGCACCCGACTTCGCGTTGAACGGGTCCTCCGGGTCACCACTCACCACACCAGCACGGCCGGTCGGCGCGTGCACCACCATCTTCGTCTCGTCCGCGACCGCCTGCGCGTCCGCCGCCGACCCACAGCTCAACAGCACGATCGACGCCGGCTTCTCCGGCTCCTTCTCCAAGGCCGCAGCAGCCTTCAGATCGATCAGACTCTCACGCCGGTTCAGCAGCCGACCGAGACCGTTGCCACCCACCCACTTCGTGCGACCGTCCTCGGTCTCCAGACTGAAGCCCTTCGCCTCGTAATGGTCCGCGAAGAGATAGAAGTCCTTGCCCCACGGCACCTGCTGGAACTTCCCCGACGGCTGACGCCAGTCATCACGCTTCTCGTAACTGCGCAAGTCCCGCAACTGCCGGTACAGATCCTGCCGGACCTGCCAGTCGCTGTCCTTGAACACGGCACGGCCAAACGACTTGCCGCTCTGGTCGGTCAACTGCCGCGTCCGCACCTGCGAATCATCGATCACCTCCCCGCCATGCGTCACCAACCGCCCGTTATCGGGCAGCGAGAACGGACCAGAACCGAAGAACACCTTCCCCGGCATATCCTCCGCGAGCGAGGCATACGCGATCTTGTTCTCTTCGGTGTTCCCGAAGGTCTCACTCGTCCAGCCCAGGCCCACGACCTTCACACTGTCGTTTTCCGGCCCCCGCCCATCGACCACGATCGCCACATGCTGCGAGTTCGCACCCAGCACCACCAACTGGCCGACCTTCGGCTCCCGCACACCCGCCACGAACTCGCTCTGTGAGAACGGCAGCAGACGCTTCGCCAGCCACTGATTCCAGTCCTGGCCCCCCGTGTCCGTGGTCTGGTACGTCTCCCTGATCCACTCCGCCGACAGCACACGCTTGTGGAAGCCCGCCAACATCACGGTCTCCCAGCAGTTCGCCGACGTGCCCTCCGCCAACTTCGGCGCCAGCTCCGGATCCGCACCGTTCCGCGCCCAGACCGCGAAGTCGGTCGTGCCTTCCTGACCCGACGAATCCCACCGCATCCGCGCCTGCTTCACCGCGAGCTCGTCCAGCAGCGACGAGACCCGGCGACCTGCCCGCAGCGGCTGCCCCGGGTGGTCGTCCAGCGCACCCGAGATGTTGTGCATCAGCAGCTGGTCGGCCAAGCCTTCGGCCGACTCCGCCAGGTGCGGAATGTCGTGCTGCTGCAGGAACTCCCGCACCTTGGCGACATCCGCCGGGTGGTTGTCACCACCAACCCCGACCGAACCCTCGACCTCCAGGTCCAGGTGCGCCAACTGCTCACGCCGCAACGGCTGCTGCCGCGCCACCTCGATGTGCTCCAGCAGCTCCAGACCGATCTCGATCTTCACCTCGGTCGGACGCGGCGCCGGACGACCCTTCACCGCACCGATCGCGACCGACTCGCTCGCCTTCTTCTGCAAGTCCTTCTCGGCGATCGGCGCCAGCGCGTCCTTCAACGACTTCGCCTGATCCGCCGACAGCAACTCGAAATTGCTCATCCGCGACACGAGCTCATCAAGCTCACGCGCGGAACCGTTCGTCCTCCCGTTCGCACCGAGAATCGCACCCGACGGCAGATTCACCTGCAGCTCGGGCAGCCCGTGCTCACTCGGACCGTTGTCCGGGCTCATGGCATGGACGTCGGACGCGACCGACTCGTGGGCAGCCGGTTCCACGTTCACGTTCGGCGCCACCGGCTCGGACCGGTCGGCACGCGGCGTCATCGCCAGTTCGTCGAAGATGTCGCCGAACGACGAGACCTCGGCGATGGTGGGGAGTTCGAGGTTCCCACCGGCGACGTCCTCATGCGTGTCCGCTGCCGACGACTCGACGGCGGGCTTCGGACCGTCCCCCATGGACTCAGAGGCGGTGGGCTTCGGCGCCTCGACCTCGCTGTCGGTCGAACCATGGTCGCCGGTCAGGCTCTTGTACTCCTCCCCCTCGACCAGCGTGGGCTTCGCGGGCGCCTTGACCGTCGAGCGGGCCGGCGGCGTGGTGTCCGACTCGATGGGACCCTCGCCGTGGCTGCCGGAGTCCTCGACCACGGGCTCCTCGTCGACCCCGCCGAACAGAGTGTCCGCCCACTCGCGGAACTCGGCCGGCCCCTCCTCTCGCTCCGGAGTCCGCTCGCGCGCCTGAGTCAGCTTCGCCTGGTAGCCGTCGCCGTCGCGGTGCACGGTGACCTCAGGGCGGCCCTTGGGGCCGTGGACCGCGAGTTCGTGCTCGATGCCGGCCTCGTCCCTGCTCACGACGCGCAGCCGGATGCCGAGCGCGTGCGCCGTCAGCGGCACCAGCGTCTCGTCCTGCCGCGCACCCGAGTTGACCAGCTCGCGGAGCTGCTTGAACTCCTCCTCGGAGAGCATGGTCCGGCTGTTGGTGCGGGCCTTCGCCAGCAGGTCGACCAGCTTCTCCTTGGCGAGCCGGTTGAGGTTGATCCGCACGCCCTTCTTGGCCAGGTAGGCGAACTGCTGCTCCGCCGAGAGCGTGCGGCCACCACGGCCCGGGAACTTCTGGCCGAACTCGGCCTCGGCCTCGGCACGGGCCCGCGCCGGGGTGATGCCCTTGGACTCGGCGAGCTCCGCCGCACGCAGCTCGATGTACTGGCGGCGCAGCTCGCCCGCCTCGTCGGCCGGCTGCTCCCGGTGGGCGGCGACGAAGCTACGGGCGGCGTTGCGGCCGGTCTGGTTCCGGAAGTCCCAGGCGACCTCGGTCTCGGCCGTCCGGTGCGCGTACTGCTCGCTGCGCCCCTGACCGGTGAGCTCCTTGACCCGCGCCTTGAGGTAAGCGGCCTGGAGCACGTGCTCGGGGACCACCTCGTGGCTGGGCGCGCTGCTCAGGCCCAAGGCCCGCAGCTCGGACCGAACCTGATGGACCGTCATCTCCTCGGCGGCCGCGTGCACGGCCTCGGGGTTCTGCTGGCGGAAGGCCTTGGCGACCTCGACCGGCAGCGTCTGCGGCGTGGTCTTGGTCAGGAAGGCGTCGACCGTGAGCTTCGTGCTCCGGCTCGCCGTCGCGAGCTGCGTGTCGTCGAGGAGGCTGCCGTGGCGGCTGACCTCCAGCGCGGAGAGCAGGCTGTGGCTGTCGACCACGCTGCCGTCGTTGAACCGTTCGGTGACGGTCTTGAGGGCGGTGTTCCAGGAGTCGCTCAGCGTGGTGTTCCCGACGGTCTCGTGGACCGTCGGGGACTCCTCCGCGTTGCTGAACAAGGGGGTGTGCGAGGTGGTGGGGGCATCAGCGGTGCTGGCGGAATCCGCGGAGGCGGTGGCAGTGGCAGTGGCAGTGGCGTGCTCGGAAGCGGTGGCGGGCTTGAGCCCCATCCCGGTGAGCGCCTCGTCGCTGAACGAGGTGCTGACCGGCTCGATCGGCTTGAGGAACCCGCCGTCGCTCACAGTGCTCGGGCGGGCGCTGGGCAGGTTCTCCGGCTGCATGCCCGTGTTGACCAGGTCGCCGAACGACTCGCCCAGGTCCGGCTCGGCCAGCTTGGGCGCGGCGGAGGAGGTGGCCGGCCGGGAGACGTCCCCGAGGTCCGGCCAGGTGTGGCCCGCGTAGAGGTCCTCGACCATGGTCGGCGCGCCGTGCGGGTTGTTGCGCGGCACCGGGAAGGGCGCCTCGTAGCCGGCCAGGTTGGCGAGCACCGAGAGGTAGGTGATCGGGTCCTTGGCGCCGTAGTACTTGTCCCCGCTCGGCGCCCGGTCGGGGTTGTTCCGCCAGGCGTTGATCTTCTCCATGTACACGTGGCCGAGCGGGGACGTCACGTGGTGCATGGCCTGGCCGAGCACGCCCATGGCCATGCCGGACATGAACCCCACGGCGTTGACGTCGAAGTTCTGGCCGTTGGCCGCGTTGATGATCCAGCCGGAGAAGAGGTTCTGCAGGCCCTGGTCGACGTGGTTGATGATCTCGCGGCCCATCAGGAACGTCGAGTCGCCCTCGCCGATGTGGTCGATCAGCTCCGGCAGCAGGTGCGACAGCGTGCCGACCGCACCCGCGTCCATCCGACCGGCTCCCTGGGTCAGTGTCCGCTCCAGTGCGGCGCTCAGATCGGTGTGGTCTGCGCCGGCCCGGCCCCACATCTGAGTGATCGTCCTACCGAAGTCCTTGCCGACGTCCCCCGCGAGCTTCCGACCGCCCAGTACCTCGCCGAGGTGCTTCCGGAAGAGGTTGTCCATCTTCTGCTCGAAGGACTCGGCGATCGAGCCCTCGCCCATTCGCTGGAAGCCGGTCCCGAACTGGGTGGCCGTCGCCTTCAGCAGCATCCCCAGGTCCTGCGAGAACGCCTCCGAGGCCTGCGTCTCCAACCACAGCTGGGCGACGGCAGTCGCCTCCTGGGGCGTCAGAGACCCGCCGTGGTCGAGCTGCCCGGCTTCCTTCTCCACCTCGTGGACCGCGACTTCGGTGACCTCCTCGGCCACGACGTGCTCGACGGCTGCCTCCGCCTCCTGCTCCGCGGCCTGCTTCGCGGCCTCCTCGGCGGCCGCCCTGGCCGCGAGCGCCAGCGTTTCGTCGACCTGCGTCTCGACGCTCTGCGTCACGTCGTGGCCGGCCACCGTGGTGACGTCGTGCGTGACGTCGTTGGTGACCTCGTGCGTGAGGTCGTGCGTGAGGTCGTGCGTCACGTCGTTGACCACGGCGTGGCCGAGGTCGCCCGCCGCCGTGTGCGTGCCGTCGTTCACAGCGGTGTCCAGCGCGTGCGCGAGGTCCCCGGCCAGCACCTCGCCGCCACTACGGCCGAGCGCCGAGCTGAGGAAGTCGCCCAGGCCCTTGCCCACGATGTGCATGATCGGACCGAGGATCGCGTTGACGCCCGCGTTCTCCAGCGTCGAGACGATGTTCGACGTGTCGTAGCCGTCGCGGTGACCCTCGATGATCTGGATCGTCTGGACCAGGGCGTCGAGCCGCAGACCTGAGGTGACCTGGTTGAACGCCTGCTTCGCGACCTGCTCCACGAACCACTTCGAGAGCTGGACCAGGAACTCCTTCGTCAGGAAGTACTCCCAGGCGAGCTCGAACAGCACCTCCGGCTGGAACGGCGCCCAGAGCCACGCGTTGATCGTGTTGATCAGCAGGTCCACCAGCTGAGCAATGATCATCAGCTGCGTGTACTCGGTCTGGGTCGCGGTCTGGTAGGCGTAAGCCGCCAGGTCCGACACCTGACTCGCGGTCATCGACAGGGGGTCGGTGCCGTCCGACAGGGCGACCAGGTTGCGCATCGAATCGACGAACGCGCTGCCGCCCTGGCCCTGGAAGTTGTCCGCGAGCCAGTTCGTCAGCGCGGTGATGTGGTCCCGCAGTTCCGGGAGGTCCTTCGCGAGTTGCTGGTAGGCCACAGCGGTCTCCCGCATGCCGTCCGGGTCCATCGTCGGATAGCACTGCTGGCCGCCGAGCACGGCGAGCATGTTCAGGAGGTCTTCACTCAACTTGGCCATTACCGCGTATCCTTAAATGCTTACTACCAGCAATGCGAACGAACTGGACCGGCCCCCGGAACCGCCCGGCTGACCGGTACTAGTGGTGGAAATCCGCGAGATGAACCGATGCCTCATCGATATTGCCGATGTGGTTGACCGCGGTCCGCCCGTTCACACCCTTCGCGTCCACGACCTCACCAAGGCGGCCGACCGTGTCCGTGGCGTCCCTCATCACGGGATCGCTCTGCTCGAAGTACGCCTCGGCGGCGGAATCGACCGTCCGGTCCCCGCCGAATTCGGTGTTGTACTCGTTCAGCGTGTGGAGGTCCCCCTGGACCTTCAGGAGCGAATCCGAGACGCTCTGGAGAAGTTCGAAACCCCGTGGGGACTCCTCGCCGACGAAAAGCTCAACCATTGAATTCCTCCTGCTTCTTGTTCCGGTTCTTCTTGGCCTCCGCCTCGGCATAGCCGGGACGCATCGACCGCAGCGGTTCGAGCAGCGCGTGCAGCTCCGCGCCGCCCGGGACCGACAGGCGGAGCAAGTCCTGTACGCCGTCCAGGCGTTCGGTCGGCTTGGTGAGCTTCTCGCCGACCTTCGCGCGGGCCTCGTTGAGGAGGTCGGTGAGCACGGTGGCGAGTTGGGCCGGTGCCATCGCCTGGTACGCGGTGGTGTGGAAGGTCAGCGAGACGACCTGGCCCTGCGCACCGACCTTGGCGGTGACCATCCGGTCCTTCGTGGTGACCTCGGCGGTCGTCGCCAGGTACTCCTTGCGCATCTCCTGCAGCTTGGCGTGGTGCTCCTGGACCCTGGCCATCACCTCCTGGACGTGCTCCGAGCCGGACGGGTCGTCCATCTCCGCCATGTCCCACCTCCGAATAACTCACTGAACTCACTGAAAACCGAGATGCGCGCCGGGCCGGACGTGCCGGGCCCGACGCGCATCGACGCGGGTACCTCTCGCCTCTAACCGGCTCTACGGGCACGGTCCACGGCGAGGTTCAGAGTGGGGTTCACAGGGGGTCGGGCAGGCGGATCAGCGCCCGATGACTCCGTCCACCGCGGTCGACTCCGTCCCCCAGGTCTCCTCGTCCTCGGAGAGCCAGGTGGTGCGCTGCCGCTCCTGCCCCTGGCCGCCGGCACCGCCCGCGCCCATGCCGCCCATGCCGCCCATCGGCGGCATCATCGGGGGTTGTTGGGACTGGGTCGGGGTCGGCGTCGAGGGACCGCCGGACGACTGGGACGGGTCGAGCGAGGAGGCGGCGGAGGACGTGCTCCGGCCCGGGTTCTGCCCGCCGGGGACCTGGTCCGGGTTCAGCGCCGCCGCCTGCTGGGCGGCCTTCGTCTGGTCCGGGGTCAGCAGGCCGCCGTTGTTCAGGACCTGCTGCGGGTTGAAGCCGGAGCCCGCACCACCCGTGGTGGGCAGCGGGGTGGAGGCGGGGATGTTGGAGGTGTCGAACTGGGGCGGTCCGCTCTGCGGCAAGGGGGTGTTGTTGAAGTCGTTCCAGCCGCCCTGCTGCTGCGAGGGGTGGTTGGAGCTCATCGCGGCTTCCTCGTCGGCCAGCAGCTGGCTCGACTGCGAGACCGGGTTGCCGCTGGAGTCGAGCACGGAGCCGTCGTGGCTGATCGTGTCGCCCTGGCCGAGCACGATCTTGTTGCCGTTGCTGTCCGTCAGGAGCTTGCCGTCCGGACCGGTGACCATCCCGTCCGCGTTGATCTTCGACCCTGCCGGAACCTTCAGCGCGTCGCTGTTCGCGTTGGGGTTCTGCTGTTGCTGCTGCGTGCCGACCTTGCTGCCCTTGGGCGGGAAGTACGGGTGACCGCCGATCATGTACGGGTGACCGTCCGGCCCGTAGAGTTCGCCGTTCTTGCCGATCGTGGAGCCCGGCGGAACCATGATCGGATTGCCGTGCTTGTCCTTCAGCGGCTGGCCGTTCGGGCCGAGCAGCGGGACGTCACCGTTGCTGTTGGGGTTGGCGTTCGGGTTGAGATTGGGGTTCAGGTTCGGGTTGTGCGTGGAGTTCGGGTTCGGGAGGCCGTTGCTGTTCTTGTTGAGGTTCGGGACGGAGTTCTTGGAGTTGCTGCCCGGCAGGCCGCCCGGCAGGCCACTGCCGCTGTTCTTGCTGTTCTTGCTGTTCGGACCACCTGGCAGGCCACCGCCCGGTGAGCCGCCGCCCGGCAGACCGCTGTTGCTGTTCGGCAGCGAGTTGCTGTCGAGGTTCGGATTGAGGTTCGAGTTGCTGTTGCTGTTGCTGTTGCTGTTCAAGGGGCTCTGCGGCAGCGGGATGTTCTTCGGCGCCGGCGTGATGTTGGTGGGGATCTTGTCCATCAAGGTCTGGATCACCTTGTCGAAATCGGACATCGCGTTGCCGGCACCCACGTCCAGCGTCGTCTGCAGATTGAGGAGCCACTTCTGCATGGCGGCGTTCCGAACGTTGTCCCAGAAGGCCTGGTTCGGATTGCTGTCCTGCGTCACATTGCTGTACACCGGGGTGCCGTCGTCGTAGAGCTTGGGACTGTCCACGACGGTGCCGTAGGGCGTGGTGATGCTGACCTGGAGGGGATATCCGTACGAGTCGTACTGGATGTTCGCCTTGACCCCGTTCATCGGCTGTCCGGGACCGACACCGAGCACCCACTTGAAGCAGTTCGCCGGGTAGGCGAGGTCGGTCGCCAGCCACTGGTTGTAGGTGTCCCAGAGCGCGCGGTGGGTGGCCCCGAGTTGCGACCGGACGTCCTGCAGCGGCTGGGCGAGCGAGCCCTGCATGTTCAACTGGTCGTGCAGGCTGCTGAACTCGCCGGCCAGTCCGTCCAGCACCATGCGGAACTCGTTGGCCGCCGTACCCTGCCAGTCGCTGCTCGGATCGCCGACCGTGTCCCGCCAGCCCTGGATCGTCTGCTGCCAGCCGACCAGCCAGGAGTCGAAGTTCCCGATCATCTGGGAGGCGGCGTCGAAGCTCCACACGCTCGTGGTGTCGTTCTGGGCCCCACCCCAGAGCAGGTCGGTGAGCACCTGGCCGGGCTGCTGGTAGAAGTTGGAGAAGGCGGAACCCGTGTCGAAGGCGGGGTAGTTCATCTTGATGCCGACGAACGTGTACCACCAGTTCTGGCCGAACCCGTCCAGGTAGGGGACCCAGAGGCAGGCGTCGAAGGTGCTCCAGAGATTGGTCTGCGTCGTCCAGACGAACTGGCCGCTGGGGATGAGCCACTGTGTGGACGGGGAGTTCGAGTTGTTGGGGTTGAGCTGCCCGCTCGAATTCTTGACCATCGGGTTGGTCCCGTCCGAGGCGACGGCACTACGGTCGACGATGTTCGCCGCCTTGGCGGACCAGTCGAACGTCTGCAGCGTTTCTTCCCAGTTCATGGCGGTTGGCTCCCAGTGTGTCCAGACGTGCTGATGTTCGGTACTGCTGCGGCGCTACCGGCCGATGACGCCACGCACCCCTTCGTCGGTATCGGTGCCCCAGGTCTCCTCGTCCTCGGAGAGCCAGGTGGTCCGCTGCCGCTCCTGCCCGCTCTGGGAGCCGATGCCGCCCATGCCGCCCATGCCACCCATCGGCGGCATCTCCGGCATCCCCGCCGAGCTGGTCGGCGTCGACTGGCCTTGCAACTGCGCCAGTTCCATCGGATCGATCTGCTCCGGGTTCAGCGCGAGGCCCTTGTCCTGAAGGCTCTGCTCGTTGACGCTGAGCTGGGGGTTGGTCCCGCCGACGGTCGCCACCCCGGACAGGCCGGAGGCGTCCGGCATCCCACCGTCGGGGTTGACCGCGAGCCCGCTGGTGCCGGAGGCCAGCGGCCGGTGCGAGCCGATGCTGAGGCCGCTCGGGTCGAACTGGGTGGGCCCCGGCGGGAGCAGCGAGAGCGTGTGCTGCTCGTCGGCCAGCAGCTGGGTGGACTGCGAGACCGGATTGCCGTTCCCGTCCAGCACGGTGCCGTCGGCGCTGATCGTGTTGCCCTGGCTGAGCACGACCTGGTTGCCGTTGCCGTCCGTCACGAGCTTGCCGTCCGGACCGGTGACCGTGCCGTTGGCGTTGACCGTCGAGCCTGGCGGAACCTTCATCGGCATGTTCGAGCCGGGCATCGCGAGGGGGTTCGGCGAGGCGCCGACCTGGCTGCCGCTCGGCGCGTAGTAGGGCATGCCGTTGATCATCAGCGGCAGGCCGTTCGGCCCGAGGAGCTCGCCGTTCGTACCGATCGTGGAACCCGGCGGGACCAGGATCGGGAAGCCGTTCCGGTCCGTCAGCGGCAGGCCGTTCGCACCGAGCACCGGCACCTGGCCGCTGCCGCCACCGAGCCCCGGGCCGAAGCCTGGGCCGAAGCCCGGCAGGCTCGGGCCGCCAGGGTTCATGGCCGGGTTGCTGGTGCCGCTCGGACGTGACACCGGCGGGAGGCCGCCCGGGCCGAGACCGTTCGGGATGGAACCCGCCGGCAGGCTCTTGCCCGAGGAGTTGCCGTTGCCGGCCGGCGGGCCGACGGCCGGCCCGCTGATCGACGAATTGGCGCTGGCGTTGGCATTGGCGTTCGCGCTGGCGTTGCTGTTGGCATTGGCATTGCTATTGGCGTTGGCGCTGCTGTTGGGGCTCCCGAACGCGTTGACGTTCAGCGAGACCGCGCTGATCGTGGGGATCTTGTCCAACAGCGTGACGTACACCCCGTCGAGCGTGCTCATGGCCTGGCCGGCCGGGCCGTCGAGCAACGTCGTGACGCTGGTGAGCCACTTGTTCCAGGCCGCCGTCTTGAGCTTCAGCCAGAAGTCCGCGTGGTTCCCATCGGGCACCGGGCTCGACGAGCCGAACGGACCGCTGTTGTAGTGGGCGTTGGCGTCCGGGTTGTCGACGATGACGCCATAGGGGGTGGTGATGGTGACCTGGGTCGGCGAGTAGTTGCTCATGTCCGTACCGCAGATCGCGACACCGCTCGCGCCGGCCATGCCCCCGGCGGGATCGAGCGCCCACTTCAGGCAGTTCAGCGGGTTGGAGAACGGATCGGCGCGCCAGGCCCAGTAGATGGAGTACAGCTGCGAGTGGGTCGCACCGAGCGTGGTGAACGCGGCGTCCAGCGCGGGCGCGATGGCCTGCATGTTCATCTGGCCCTGCAGGCCGTGGAATTCGACGCCGAGCGCGTCCAGGACGGCCCGGAACTCGTTGGCCGCACTCCCCTGGAAGTCACTGGTCGGGTCGCCCACGGTGTTGCGCCAGGTGTTGAGCGTCTGCTGCCACGTGCTGAACTGGGCGTCCAGGTTCCGGGTGAGCGTGGAGGCGGCCTCGAAGCTCCACTTGCTCGTGGTGTTGTTCTGGGCTCCTCCATAGCACAACTGCTCCCAGGTGTTGGCCGGTTGGGTGATGAAGCCGTCGTAGGGGCTGCCGGTGGCGAACGCGGCCTGGTTCGCGTTGATGCCGATGTAGGTGGTGTAGACGATGCCGGTACCGCTCTGGTTGTCCACCACGCCGGTGACGCTGGTGTTCGTGTAGAAGCCGCCGCCGGTGTCGAAACTGATCATCCAGCAGTAGTCGAAGGAGTGCGAGTAGTCGGCGTTCGAGGTCCAGACGTAGCGGTTCGAGTCGGTGTACCACGCATCCTGGCCGCTGCCGCCGGAGCCGGCGCTCCCGTCCGAGGCCACGGCGGCGCGTTGGGTGACGGTCGGGACCAGCTTCGTGTCGGCGAAGGTCCCCACCACGTTCTCCCAGTTCATTGCCGCCATTGCCGTGGACTCCCAGGGGTGCGGACGGGCTGACGCCGTCGTGGTCGCGGTTCGTGGTCGCGGGTCGGGGCCCGGCCGAGGTTCGGCCGGGCCCCTGGGGTGCCGCGGTTGCGGCTGCCGGTACCGGTCGGTGCTACGAGCCGGGCGGCGGGGTGAGGTTGAGATTGCTGCTGCCGCCACCGGGCGGCACCACGTCGCTGAGGACCAGCCAGATGTCCGCCGACGTGAGGCTGTCGGTGTCGGAGTTGTGCAGCGTGGTGCTCGCGTTCTTCAGGTCCTGCTCGGTGCGCTGGACCTGTCCCTGGATCGTGACGACCTGCGTCTGCAGACTTCCGCAGAAGGTCTTCCACTTCTGCTGGAGGTCTCCGGCCCGCGAGTAGTAGGCGGGATTGCCCGGCATCAGCAGGGTGTAGCGACCGGCTTGCGCGGTGCGCCCGTCGGTCGCCGGCGGACCGCCGGTGCTGTTGGGGTTTGCCATGCTCAACCGCCCTGTGGGGTAGTTCCGCCCGTGCCGGCGAAATCGTGCAGCATGTCGATGACATGCGTGCCGTTGTTCCCGGTGCTGCCACTCATGTCGTCGTACATGTTGTTGAGGTTCGGCACCATGTACTCGGTGAACCAGGCGTCGGTGACAACGGTCACGCCCGCGCTGCCGTTGTCCCAGTTCGTCGTGGAAGCCATCCCGGCCTCAGTGCTGCGAGAGGATGGACGCCGCGCTGCTGTCGCCCTGGTGCAGGGCGTCGGAGATGTTCTGCAGCGCGACGGAACCCTGCTGGAGGTCCGTCGTCAGCTGGTCGTGGCTCCGGTTGAGCAGCTGGCTGAAGGTGTCGAACGGGTCCTTGTAGGGGCCCTGGAAGGACTCGGTGCTGTTGGTCAGGTTCTGGATCAGGTTCGCCAGATCCTGCTCCATCGCCGCGCTGGCCTGGGCGAACTGGGTGATGCAGTTGGCGATCTCGTCGTACTCGATGGAGATGTCCATCGGAGGCTCCTTTCGTTGGGTGGCTGAACCGGTGGACGTGCGGTGGGTCGGCTCAGCCGCCGAGGGCCTTGGTGATCAGGCTGTTGCCGCCCCAGTTGCCACCAATCGCGTGGGCCTCGTCCTCGGCGTTGTTGAGGACGGTCTGGGCGTGGACGGTGGCGTCCAGGAAGCTCTGGAAACCGGTCATGAGGTTGCCGTAGGTGGAGTTCCAGTCCCGCATGGTGCCGACGAAGGACTGGGCCGCCAGGGACTTGAACCAGGTCTCGACGTCGACCGTGACCTGCTCGATCTTCTGGGCGTGCGTGATCATGCTGGCGACCTGCTCCTGCAGACCGTTGATGCACGACTGGACGTCGGCATCGACTTTGGACGATGTGGCCACTGTTGCTCCTTCTCTCGGTGTGCCGATCTCTCTCGACGCGCGGATCAGCGGCGTCTCACCAGGGTGAACGGGCTGCCGGGGACGGCCGGTTCAGCTCTGGAACCGCCGCGCCGTCACCCCGCACAGGGGGCGTTCGTCGCCGACGGGTTGACCACCCCGCCGTTGGCCAGCAGGCTCGGATCCAGGCTGGGCCCGGTCGGCAGGAAGGTCAGCAGCCCGTCCGGCACCGCCGTCGGCGAAACCGCCGCGTAGCCCAGCGACTTGACCACGGCGGCGGACGGGATCGGGTACTTCACCCCCGCGTCGGTCACCAGGTAGTCGGTGGTGCCGTTGCCGCCACCCGACAGCGCCCGGACCAGCGCTCCGCCGCCCGGCCGGACCGCGATCAGGTCGGCCTGCGTGCAGGTGGGCACCACGCCCGGCTGCGGCGGGGGCATCAGGCCCGCCACCGCCGCCGCGTCCACGATGCTCACCGAGGTGACCGGGGACCCGGCGCCGGGGTGCGTGTCGGCGCAGACGCCCTGCCCCTGACCCGGTGTCACCAGCTGTGGCGGGTCGGCCGGCAGCGCCGTCGAGGGCTTCACCCCGGCGGCGGTGTGCGCGGCCAGATCCTCCGGGCCGATCGTCGCCACCGTCACCGCGCCGCCGCCGTAGGCGTCGTGCTGGGTGCGCGGGTCGCCGCGCAGCAGTGCCAGCAGGGTGTTGGTGAGCGGCACCAGACCGGAGCCGGTGAGCACGTAGTGCTCGCCGCTCGGGCCGGCGAAGAGCTGGCCGACCTTGCTGGGCGCGCCGGCCAGCGACGGACCCGCCGTGCCGCGCCCGTCGATCACCGGGGCGGTCAGCTCGGAGCCGGCCGGCAGGGCGTTGAGGAAGCTCGCGGTGACCGGGGTCGGCGTGGCCTGGGCGTAGCCGAGGGCCTGCAACGCGCCGTTCGCCGTGTCGACCTTCAGCCGCTGCCCGTCCCAGAGCAGGTAGCTGCCACCGTCCGGGGTGGCGACCAAGGCGCCCTGGGTGGCGCTCAGCTGGTCGCCCTCGTCCTGCGCGCCGACCGCGAGGGCCAGTTGGGGCGTGGCGCCGCCGGACTGGCCGGGCTTGGTGACGCCGCAGGCCAGCCAGGCACCGCCGCCGAGCTGGCCGGCGGGCGGCAGCCCGTCGGGCGCGCCGACGATGCCGACCGGCGCGGCGCGGGTGACACCGGCCAGCGAGGCCTGGCCGACCTGTTGCATCGTCATCTGGTCGCCGGCCAGCAGCTTGGCGCTGGTCTCGTTGAGGACGGAGTGCAGCGCGCCACCCAGATACAGGTAGCGCGCTCCGGTCTCCTTGACCATCACCAGCGTGCCCGCCTTGGGGAGGCTGGTGCTCACCCCGGGCGAGATCAGACCGAAGACGCCGACGCCGGCGCAGGCGGCCATGCCGAGGGCGATACCGATCACCGCGCCGCGCGTGGTGCGCCCGTGCGGGGTGTCCGGCGCGTCCGGCTCGGCGCGCAGCATGCCCGAGGCAAGCCGGCTCATCACGAACAGGTGCGCCTGCACCTGATCGCGTCGGGACTGCATCCTGTTCCTCCAGTGGCGTTGTTCCGACTACCGCAACCCCGGCGAAGCTCAGCCGCCCAGGCCCCTGACCTTGCCGAACACGCCGATCGCCCACATGCCCAGCGGCACCAGCGAGACCGCCGAGAGGGTGTGCAGCAGGTCCGCCGCGCGTCCCCAGTACGGCAGCAGCCGCTTGCCGGGCACCGACCAGGCGGCCACCAGCAGCACGGAGGCGATCGAGACGAGTCCGGCGAGCACCCCGAGCCGACCGGTCGGGGACTGGTGCAGCGCGATCCCGGCGAGCAGCAGCGCCAGGCCGTACGCGCCGGGCAGCAGCACCGTGAGCCGCTGCCAGATGCTCCCGATCGCCCGGGCGTGCAGCAGCAACAGCACGCTCAGGGCGACCGTGAAGCAGCGGGCCGCCGTGCTGGTGCCGGTGCCCAGCAGCGACAGCGAGGCGGTCAGCGCCAGTCCCACCACCAGGTGGAAGGCCAGCAGGTAGTTGTCCGCGATCACGCTGCGGCTCAGCACGCCCGACGCCTCGAAGGGCTCGATCTCCTCCTGGAGTTCCTCGGCGTTGCGCGGCAGCGCCGGCAGCCGCAGGCCCGAGAGCCGGAACGCGATCGACGGCATCAGCGCGCCGAACACCACCACGACCACCGCGACCGCCAGCGCCGAGTCGTGCGCCGAGAGCCCGCAGAGCGCGAGCACCCCGGAGATCACGCCGAGCAGCGCGAGCACCACGGCCCCGAGGAAGAACGGCGCCGAGCAGCCCACCGCCGCCAGCCCCAGCACGGCCGCGCCGGCCGCCGCCGAGCTGCCCGCCAGCAGCCGGGCACCGGTCAGCGCCGGTCCCGCGGTGCCGACCGGGAGCAGCAGACCGGCCGTCGCCAGGTACGGGATGGCCATCGCGCCCAGCGCGGTGCCCGCGATCGCGTCGCCGACCGCCCGGGCGGCGCTGACCGCGCCGAGCAGCAGCAGCATGCCCACGACGGTGGCCGCGATCTCACGCAGCTGCTGCGGTCCCGGCATGGCCAGCAGGGCCAGGCCACCGGCCAGCGCCACCAGGCCGAGCCCGAGGGCGAAGTGGTGGGTCAGCGCGGGCCGCCAGTTGTCGCCGCGCTCCTGCATGCCGGTCCTGACGCCGTCGACCAGGTCGTCGAAGTGGACCGGCGGGAACGCCTGACGGCGCGGCCGCAGGTGGAGCTCGTCGCCGTCGTGCAGCTCGAGGGCGTCCAGGGTGCGGTTCTCGTCCAGCGGTTCCCCGCCGAGCTTCTGCAGCACCCAGCCGCCGTGCTCCAGGCCCTTCTCCTCCAGGTCGGCCCCGGCGTAGCCGAGCACCGTGGGGAGCAGGTCGGCCAGTTGGACGTCCGCGGGCACCGCGAGCTCGAAGGTCGTCTCCGGCGCTCGGAATCTGAGGCGGCACAGACCCGCGATCGCACTACCGCTCATGCTCACGCTCGCCCACCCTCCTTGGCTGTCGGCCGCACCCGTTCGCCCGGTGCGGGAAGTCCAGGAGCGCGTGTCGGCTGAGCACGGCTCCACCGCACTGAACGGCTGCCGCGAGCCGAGCGGTTCAGCGGCCTCTCGGCGCGAATCGGAGCAACCCGGCCGAATGAACCGGACCGCGAACGCGAGCCGTGGACCGGGGAGACGGCCTTGGTCAAGTGGAGGAGCCTTCGTTGAGCGTTGTCCTGGTCAACCGCACCGCCAGGCGCCCCGGCCCGGAGATGCCGGACGGGGAGATCCAGCTGCAGGAGCCGCCGCCACTGCCCGAGGCGCAGAGCGCCATGTCCAACATGATGCAGATGCTGCCGATGGCGCTCGGCTCGCTCTCGATGCTCTTCATGTTCATCCGCCCGGGCGGCAGCGGCGGCGGCGCCATGTCGTACCTCGGCATGGGCATGATGGGCCTGTCCGCCGTGGGCATGCTGGTGGTCTCGCTGGTCCGGGGCTCCGGCGACCGCAAGCGCCAGCTGAAGGCCGAGCGCCGCGACTACCTCCGCTACCTCTCGCAGATGCGCAAGCAGGTCCGCAAGACCATCGCCAAGCAGCAGGAGGCGCAGGCCTGGCGGCACCCCGTCACAGCCGAACTGGCGGCCCTGGTGCGCACCACCCGGCTCTGGGAGCGGCGCACCCAGCACCCCGACTTCAGCGACGTGCGGATCGGCACCGGCCCGCAGCGGCTCGCGGCCAAGCTGGCGCCGCTCTCCACCAAGCCGGTCGAGGACCTGGAGCCGCTCACCGCGCACGCCCTGCGGCGCTTCATCCACGCCTACGGCACCGTCCCCGACCAGCCGATCGCCATCTACCTGCGCGGTTTCTCCCACCTCCTGGTCCAGAGCGAGAACGCCGAGGCCGCTGAGAGCGCAGCGGGCACCGAGGCGGCCCGGGCGATGGTCCGCGCCATGATCGCGCAGCTGTCCGTCTTCCACACCCCCGACGAGCTGCGGATCGCCGTGGTCGCCGACGGCGAGCAGCGCGAGCGGTGGGAGTGGAGCAAGTGGCTGCCGCACGCCCTGCACCCGACCGACACCGACGGCGCGGGCGCGGTGCGCCTGATGGCCAGCTCGATGATCGAGGTGGAACAGGTCCTCGGCGAGGAGTTCGGCGCCCGTCCGCCGTACGAGGCCGACGCGGTGCCCAACCGCGAGGAGCCGTTCACCGTGATCGTGCTGGACGGCGTGCCCGTCCCGGCGACCAGCCGGGCCGCCCTGACCGGCTACCGCAACGCCATCGTGATCGACCTCGCCGGCGTGCTGGAGTACAAGCACGCCAAGTACACGCTGCGGCTGAAGATCGAGGGCGAGACGCTCTCGATGGTGACCGCCGACCGCAACCGCAAGGACACGGACACCGAACTCGGCCGCCCCGACGGCATGTCGATCGCCGAGGCCGCCCGGCTGGCGGTGCTGATGGCGCCCTACCGGATCGGTGACTCGGCCGACACCAGCGAGCCGCTGGAGACCGACTTCGACCTCACCGCACTGCTCGGCATCAGCGACCTGTACGAGCACGACGTGGCCGCGCACTGGGCCAAGCGGACCCTGCAGACCAAGCTGCGGATCCCGATCGGCCTGGGCGCCGACGGCCAGCCGATCGACCTGGACATCAAGGAGTCCGCGCAGGGCGGCATGGGCCCACACGGCATGCTGATCGGCGCCACCGGCTCCGGCAAGTCCGAGCTGCTGCGCACGCTGGTGCTGGCGCTGGCCGTCACCCACTCCTCCGAGCTGCTCAACTTCGTCCTGGTCGACTTCAAGGGTGGTGCCACCTTCCTGGGCCTGGACGGTCTGCCGCACACCTCCGCCGTCATCACCAACCTGGCCGACGAGGCCCACCTGGTCGACCGGATGCGCGACTCGCTGCACGGCGAGATGGTCCGCCGCCAGGAGCTGCTGCGCTCCGCCGGCAACTACTCCTCGCTGCTCGAGTACGAGACCGCGCGGCTGAACGGCACCCCGCTCGACCCGATGCCCAGCCTCTTCGTGGTGGTCGACGAGTTCTCCGAACTGCTCGCCGCGCACCGCGACTTCATGGAGCTGTTCATCATGATCGGCCGCCTCGGCCGGTCGCTCGGCGTGCACCTGCTGCTCGCCTCGCAGCGGCTTGACGAGGGCCGGATGAACGCGCTGGAGTCGCACCTGTCGTACCGGATCGGTCTGCGCACCTTCTCCGCCATGGAGAGTCGCGGCGTGCTGGGCGTCCCGGACGCCTACCAGCTGCCCTCGCAGCCCGGCAACGGCTTCCTGCGCAGCGACATCTCCACCCTGACCCGCTTCAAGGCCGCCTACGTCTCCGGCACTTACAAGCTCAAGCGCCGGCCCGCCCGGCAGGCGGTGGTGGCCGGCCAGGTGGTCCGCTACGGCACCGACTACGTCGAGCCCCGGCACGTCGAGGTCGAGATCGAGGAGGAGACCCCGGCCTTCGAGGAGACCCGCTCGCTGCTGGAGATCGCGGCGGAGAAGCTCTACGACGCCGGTCCGCCCGCCTACCAGGTCTGGCTGCCGCCGCTGGACGTGCCGCCGACCCTGGACGAGCTGCTGCCGCCGCTGGCCCCGCACCCGCAGTACGGCCTGACCGTGGAGAGCCAGAGCGAACGCGGACGGCTGCGGGTGCCGGTCGGCGTCATCGACCGCCCGTTCCACCAGCTGCGCGACGTGATGTTCGCCGACCTGTCTGCGGCCGGCGGCCACGTCGGCATCGCCGGCGCCCCGCAGAGCGGCAAGAGCACCGTGCTGCGCACCCTGATCACCGCGCTGGCGCTCACCCACACCCCGGCCGAAGTGCAGTTCTACTGCCTGGACTTCGGTGGTGGCACGCTCTCCGGCCTGCGCGGCCTGCCGCACATGGGCGGGGTCACCGGACGGCACGACCCGGAGCGGGTGCTGCGCACCATCGCCGAGGTCAACAGCATCATCACCCGGCGCGAGCGCTCCTTCGCCGAGCAGGGCATCGACTCGATCACCGCGTTCCGCAAGCTCAAGGCGGCCGGCAAGCTGCCGGACGAGCCGAACGGCGACGTCTTCCTGGTGATCGACGGCTGGAACACCGTCCGCCAGGAGTTCCCCGACCTGGTCGCGGTCCTCGCGCTGATCTCGCAGCGCGGGCTCAACTACGGCGTGCACCTGATGATCGCCACCAGCCGCTGGGGCGAGCTCTCCGGCTCGCTGCGCGACCAGTTGCAGACCCGGTACGAGCTGCGCCTGGGTGACCCGGTGGACTCCCAGATCAACATGCGCGCGGCCCAGAAGGTGCCGAAGCTGCCGGGCCGTGGCCTGACGGACGATCAGATGCACTTCCTGATCGCGCTGCCCCGCACCGACGGCTCGGGCAGCACCGAGGACCTCGGCGAGGGCATCGCCGACCTGGTCGACGCGATCGCCGACCACTGGCAGGGCCCGCGCGCCCCGCAGGTCCGGATGCTCCCGATCAGCCTGGACGCCACCGAGCTGCCGGCGCCGCGCGGCCGCCTGCAGGTCGCGATCGGTCTGGAGGACCAGGAGGTCGAGCCGCAGTGGCACGACTTCGAGTCCGACCCGCACCTGATCGTGGTCGGCGACACCGAGTCCGGCAAGACCAACCTGATGAAGTTGATGGCGAAGTCCATCATGAAGGCCTACACCCCGGCCGAGGCCAGGATCATGCTGATCGACTTCCGACGCGAGCTGTACGACACCATCCCGGAGGCGTACCGCCTGGGCTACGCGGTCTCCGTGGACAGCGTCCGGGAGATCGTGGACGGCGCGGCCAAGGCCATGAAGAACCGCGTCCCCTCGGCCGACATCAGCCCGGCCCAGCTCAAGCTGCGCGACTGGTGGCAGGGTCCCGAACTGTTCATCCTGGTCGACGACTACGACCTGGTCAGCACCAGCAGCGGCGCCCATCCGTTCGCGCCGGTCCTGGACTACCTGGCACAGGGCACCGAGATCGGCCTGCACCTGATCGTCGCCCGCGGCGCCAACGGAGCCTCGCGCGGGCTCAGCGACCCGCTGCTGCGCAAGATCCAGGAGGTCAACTCGCCTGCGGTGCTGCTCTCCTGCCCGCCGTCCGAGGGCTTCCTGTTCGGCAACTTCAAGCCCCGCCAACTGCACCCCGGGCGCGGCTTCTACATCACCCGGCGGCGCACCGTCCAGGTGCAGACCGGCCTGCTGCCGGAGGACCAGGGCTGAACCCCCGGTGTCCACCGGCTCGTAGAACCGGGTGGGAGCCGGTACTGACAGAGCATCACCCGGCGATCAGCGACGGAGGCGGCAGACGATGAAGGCGACGACCATGCATCCGCAGGGAACCCCGCAGACCGGGGCGGCGCCCGGTCCTGCCGTCCCGCCCGCCGCCGCGACGCTGCGGCCGGTCGGCCCGCACCTGGTGATCGCACCGCCGGGAGCCGAGGACGACAGCCTCTGGGCCGCGCTGGGCGGGCTGCCCGCCGTGCCGGACGCGTTGATCCTGCTGGTGGCCACGGCGAACGCCGCGCCGGTGCTGCGCCAGCAGCTGCCCGAACTCGCCCGCACCGCCCGGGCCCGGGGGGCGAGCACCATCGTGCTCGCCGCCTCCGGCCTGGCCGCCGCCGCTGGGAGCGGGCGGCGCCCGGCCGAGCAGGTGGCCGGGATGGTCGGGCTGACGGTGATCGCGCCGGACGGCATGGTCTCCATCCAGCCGGACGGCACGCTGGAGGTCACCCCGGCCGGGCCGGGCGGCGCGGCATCCTGGTGGCGGTGCACGGCCACCGGGCCCGCCGAGCCGCTGGGGGCCAGCTGGCCGGCGCCGGTGTTCGAGGCGGAGCTGGTGGCTCCGGTGGCTCCGGTGGCCTTCGAAGCTCCTATCGCAGCGCCCTCCCCCCAGCCCGGCGGTCCGGCCGTGACGCCGCTCCAGTGCGGGTACTGGATCAGGTCGGCGGCGTTCGACGACGACGCCGTCCTCGGCCCGCGCCTCGACTCCCTCGCCGCCGACCCCGGCACCCTCGTCCTCGTCGTCGGCCACCCGGCCGCCCCGGTGGTCCCCGCGAGCGTCCTGGCGACCACCGTCCGAACCCACGCACCGGCCTCGGCCGGGCTGTTGCTGAGCGCACCGTGGGCCGACCCCGAGCAGCTGGTGGCGCTCGCCACCGAGCTGGCCTGGGAGCTGGACCGCGACGTCCGGGCCGCCGTCGGCCTCCCCGCGCTCACCGGCAGCGGCAACTCGACCGTGCTGCTCGGCCCGGACGGCTCCGCCACCTGGGAGCCCTACCTGACCGAGCTGACCGCCTCCCCGAGCCGGGGCCGGGTGGTGGCCACCTCCTGGCGCCACCGCCAGGACGGCTGGACGCCGTTGGCCCCCGCCCTCTTCGGCGTCCCCGCGCTGCCGGGCTGGCTGCTGGAGGCGATCCCCGCCGGGCTCTGGCTCCGCACGGACGGCCACCCGGCCGACCCGGCGACCCGCCTGCTGCCGCCCGACCCGAACCGGCCCGTGCTGGTCGTCGGCGAGCCCGACCGGCCGGTGGCCCAGGAGGTCTTCGAGCGGCTGGGCCAGCTGCTGGACGGACTGCCGCCGGGCAGCCCGGTGCGCCCTGGCCTGCTGGTCGACGCGTCGCTGAGCGCCGACCTGCGGGCGGTCGCACGCTTCGTGGCGCGGGTGCACCAGCTCGACTGGGTCGAGCGCCCGGCGGCCGTGCCCGCTCCCGCGCAGGCGAGCACCGAGCCCGCGCTCATCGCGGCACCGGCACAGCTGGCCACCATGGCGAGCGCGGCGCAGCCGGGGAGGCCGCTTGGCGTCATCGGCGCCCGCGAACCCGACCCCGTCCCCATCCCCGCCATCGAGCCCGAACCGGCCGAGGCGGTCACCGACTCCCTCTCGCTCTCGCTCTCGCCGCGCGCCTTCTGTTCTGATGGACCATCAGTTCAGGCCGGTGCCAGCACTCCTGAGGACCGCGAGCAGCTCAAGGCACTGCTCGGCCCGACCTTCGTCCGGCTGGCGAACAAGGCCGACCAGATCGCCACCCGGCTGCCCGGCCTGCGCTCCACCACCGTCGCCGACATCAAGGCCGACCTGGTGGCCGTGCTGCTGCACCACACCGACACCGGCGTCCCGGCCACCCGCACCGAGCTCATCGACGCGGCCCGCGGCGACCGGCCGAGCCACCTCTCGGCCTTCCTGACCTGCCTCGGCTCGGGCCTGCGCCGCCTGCCGAGCCACCACGGCGCCGTCCTGCTCGGCGCGATCGCCGGCGAACGCGAGCTCGAGCAGTACACACCGGGCTCCCTGCTGCTCGAACCGGCCCCGGTCGCCGCCCTGCCCGCCCACGACGTCGAGCTGGGCGCACCCGTCGAGTTCGCCGTCTGGTCCACCACCGGCCGCCGCACCGCACTCTTCGGCGCCCCAGGCGACGAGCCCGCCGTGGTCTTCCCACCCGGCACCCGCTTCAGCGTCCTGAGCGTGCTCCCCAGCACCGAGCCCGGCACCCCCAGCCGCGTCCTGCTCCGCGAGGTCAGCGCCACCACCGAGGACGACCGCGGCGCGAACCGCGAACGCGGCATCCAGGACCGCCTGCTGAGCTGGCTGGAACGCCGCGACCGCCTCTCCGCCCAGGAACGCCGCGCGATCGACCGCCCGGAGCGCTTCCACCTCACCCCGGGCGTGACGCTGAGCTGACCTGATTCGTTCCGGTGATCAGGCGGCGAGGAAGGCCGCCGCCCGCTCGTCCAGTTCCTGGGCCGGCCGGATGTTCCGGGCCCGGACCGACGCGAGACTGCGCCGCATCTCCACCACGGCCTTGCGGGTGCGGACCGACTGCACGCGCTCCATGCTGTCGAGCGCCCGGCCCCACGTCGCGCACGCCTGCTCGATGTGCCCTTGAGCGTGTTGCATCTTGGCCTGTACCACCAGGTCGAGGGCGAAGATCCGGGCGTAGGTGCTCGCCGACCGCCCAGCGGCGGCGGCCGCGTATTCTTCCGCTGCCCGCCGCTGGTCCCGCAACTTGTCGAACACCTTGGCCGTGTGGGAATGCACGGTGGCCTCGACCGGCCCCCACGACAGTGCCCAGAACGGCACCTCGTCCCCCTGATCGGCCATCAGGAAGTCCTGCGCCCGCTGGACGGCTTGAACCGCGCCCCTGCGGCGCCCGGCCCCCGCAAGGGCATGCGCCCGGGTCACCTCGAACAGCGCCTCGGTCCGGGTGTCCACCCGCCCGCGCACCTTGCGCATCGCGACCTCCGCGAGCGCCAGGCAGTGCTCCGGCCGGTTCAGCTTCATCCCCTGCTGCGACCTGGTCCGCATCACGAAAGCCTCGTGCCCGGTGACACCCGATTCCCGAGCCAGCGCGAGGGATTGGAGGTAGTACCGCTGGGCAAGCCCCTGCTCGCCCGCGTCGTACGCCTTCCAGCCCGCCAGATGCACACCGGACGCGGCAGCCGACAGCATCGCGGCTCGGTCGTCCTCCGTGCGGAACCGACCCCGGCACAGCGACGCCACATCACTCATGAGGTACTGCACCAGTGAACTGCGTCCGTGCTGGCCGCCGTGGCGCTCGTCCATCACCGTGAACATGTGGATCATGTCGCGCACGGCAACGACCTCGTGCTTGCCGGACACCGCCCCTCTGCGGGCCGCCTCGGTCCGCTGGGCGATCTCCTGGACCTGGCCGAGCGGAAGCAGGGCGCCGGCCACCGAGTAAGCCGAGGTCGAGAGAGAGCGACGGCGGTCCAAGTCAGCCCTCCAGATCCGCGAGAGGACGCCCACCGCGTCCGGCCCGATCGACAGGCCGATGTTGGTGTCATCCCCTTCCGCGGCTGAGCGTAGACCGAGGTCCGACGGGACGAGCATCCGGCCCAGCGCGTGGGCGGTGCTGGAGAGCCGGATCGACGGCACCGTGTGCGCCTGCCAGAGCGGCCCACGAGCCCTCTGGTCCACCCTGGAGGCTGTGGCCACGAAATGGCTGTCCAGCGGGCGCCCGGGGCTCGACCGCTACGGGCTCACCGTGACCTCATAAGCGAACAAGGTCTGACTGGATGAACTCGACAACACGATCGGCGTCTTCGGGTAGCGACCACTGCGATGGCCCCGAGTCCGGCTCGGGGCCATCGGCATTCGGCTCGACCATCAAGAGTGATGCGTCCAACGCACCGATCAGAGGAACGCGCTGTAGTCGTCCCCCGCCGTCGCGACCCGAGCCGGCGCCTCGCCCGCGCCCGCGCCCGCGCCCGCCCCACCGGAGGTGCTCACCCGCGTCGGCGCACCACCGGTGACGGGCATGCCGCCTGAGGTGGTCCTGCGCGCGGGCTGCGTGCTCGTGCGGGCGGACCAGGACGACTCGACCGACGCACGCGCGGTGGTCACGGCCTCCGCCTCCGGGGCCCGCCCACCGCGAACCGTCTTCTCGACCCGCAGAGTCAGGTTCCGGTCCCGTCGGTCGCCCGGGCGGTCCCGGTCCTTGCTGCGGATCAGCTGGCTCTCGACACCCCCCACCTCCTGCCAACGCGACTGCACAGCACGGATGTTGGCGAACCAGGTGCCGTCGATCCGATGCTCCAGTGCGAGGTCCCAGCTCTCGGCCTCGATCACCTCACTCGCCCCCTCCGTGCCGGGGATGATGATGGTGCGGCCGGTGCCCCGGATGGTCACCACGGCCCGCTGCGGCCACTCGGCTTCCACTCCGGTCACCGTGATCCGGCAGGGTCCTTGGTACCAGGCCATGATTCTCCATACCTCCTGCGTAGCTGGGCGCTCTCACCCCGGTGAACGGCTCGCGCGCACCCGCTGGTTCGAGGCGGGCAGCGGCAGGTAGCCGACCGGCGGCACGAGCGGGCGGACCTTCGGTGGCGGAGCAAGGGCGCCGGGTCCGGCCCGGACCAGGCGGACGGGCACGCCGAGGTAGCGCTCCAACCGCCGGGCGAAGTCCCGGATGGCCGCCGCGCTGCCTGCGGGTACGACGAGGTCCACCGGCCGCCCGGCCGCGCCGACCGCGAGCACCAGCAGCGCCAGACCCTCCGGCCGGACCCCCAGTTGCTCGGTCCAGTCCAGCCCGGGGACCAGGCCGAGGCTGATCCGCAGGTGTCCGGGCGGCACGGCGGCGAAGCGGCCCTCGTGCCGCCACAGGCCGGTCGTCTGCGGCGTTCTGAGCCAGAGCCCGATGACCTGGCCGAGCGGATCCACGGCGACCTCGGTCAGCGGCGCCAGCCGGTCGAGGTAGGCCGGCAGCGGTTCGTCCGGCTCGCGCAGGACGGCGGGTGAGACGAACTCGTCCAGCAGCCTGGCCGGGACCTCCGGCACGGGCAACTGCGAACCGATCCAACGGTGTTCGGGGCACGCTTCGCGGTCCAGCAACAGTTCCGCCTCGGGGGGCAGGTCGACCCGCTCGGCGGTGCCGTCGTCGCCCCGGCGCGCGTCGGTCACCGAGGCCACCGCCTGCCAGGGGCCGACGACCGTCGGCAGGACCCGGAGCAGCGCGGTCCACGCCGCGTCGGGATCGGGCAGGGCACGGATCACCGGGTCCACCGCGGCGAGGTAGAGGTCCCCCTCCCTGGCCAGCAACTGCCATTCCAGGAACGTGAGGCACCGGGCCAGCACCTCCGTCACCTCGTCGGCGGACGACTGTCGGGCCGCGGCCCCAGCCGCGTCCGCCGGCAGTGGCCGGCACCAGCTCCCCTCGCTGCCGTAGATCCGGGCGGGGTCGGTGGGCGGCAGGTCGTCCCCCTGGAGGCCGAGCAGGCGCAGGACGTCGTGGTGGATCCGGCCGGACCGGCAGGGGGCGATCTGCCGCAGGTCCTGGTCGTCGTGGCCGACGTAGGGCCTGGCCATCGCCTGGACGCCGCCGAAGACGTCCGCCTGGGTCCGGCTGTAGTTCAGCCGGGCGCACTCCGCCCAGAGCGCGATCGCGGGGTGGTGCGCCGGGGCGACCAGGATGTCGTTGCAGACGCCCTCGCCGGGCAGCGGGTTCATGGTGAACCCCAGGAGCGAGCCGGCTACCCGGTCGAAGAAGTCCGGCAGGCGCTCCTCGGGCTCGGACTCCGCGTCCGCGCCGACCAGGACGACGTCGCCGTCCGCGTACGCGCCGCCCAGCCGCTCGATGATGTCCACCCGCAGGTGGTCACTGGCCGAGGCGTAGCCCCGGGCCAACTGCTTGGACATCTCCAGGACGAACGGAGCGCGCAGCTTCATCGGAGCCTCGGCGTGGAACACCTCGAAGATGTTCACCAGGTGGATCCCGTTGCCGGTGGCCCAGTCGAGCAGCGACCGGACGGCCGCCAACGGGTCGTTGCGGCCGCGCCTCGGCACCGGTTCGGCGCGGGCCGGTACGACGGGGCCCGGTTCGACGGGGCCCGGTTCGGCGCGGGCCGCGTCGAACAGCTCGCGGGGCACGTCGGTCCAGAGCACGAAGTCCACCTGGCCGGCGTAACGGCGGGCGGCCCGTGCGTAGTTCTCCCGGAACACGGTGGTCCGGGGCATCGGCTTGCCCAGCCAGATGCCGTGCACGACCCGCGGTATCCGGGTCAGCTCGGGGAGTGGCGGCGCTCCCGAGTCCGCCGGCTGCCCCCAGCGCCGCAGCTCGGCGGTGCGGGCCGACTCGCTGACCGGTCCTGGATCCAAGTCCAGTGCGTCCGGGGTGAGTTCGGCGGCCGTCGGGGCGGGGCGGGTCATGCTCAGGCGCCGCAGCAGCGGGGCGAGGTGCTCGGGCGGCAGTGAGTCGAGGTCCAGCCCGGCCAGGAAGGGTGGCGGCGGGGGCAGTTCGCGCAGGCCGAACGGATCGGCGCCGAGCCAGGCCGCCTTCACGTCTTCGCACTCCGGCAGGTGCAGGGCGGGGTGGGTGAGCCCGCGCAGCCAGTCCAGCAGTTGGGGATCGGTCGGCACGGTCGGCCGATCGCCGACGGCCGGACCCCGCCGGACCCGGGCCAGCAGCCGCCCGGTCAGCTCCGCCGCACGTCGCTCCCGCCCCCGCCGGGCCGCCGCGAGCCGTCGGCGCGTTCCGGCCCGGGAGGCCACCTCATCGGCTGCTGGCTCAGCGAGTTGACGAACCATCAGCTCGACGGCTTGCTCCAGCTCCGCCCCGTGTTCGTCCAGCGCCGCCGCCCCACCCCGGGCCATCGCCGCGCTCCGCGCCCGACGCACCGCCACTTCGTCCAACACCCCGCCAGTGGCGAGGAGTTCGGCCACCCGCGCCGCGTGCTCCGGCCCGTTGAGCTCCTGCACGATCCGCCGCACCCGGGCCACCGCACCGGCCGCGGTCACGGCGCGCTCGGCGAGGTCGGCGGAGAGCCGCCCGGCCGGCAGCGCGTCGATCGCCTCCCGGGCGAGCTTCGCGGCGTGCTCCTGGGCCAGGCGCGCATCGCCCGTCGTCACCAGCCGGGTCATCGTCTCGGCCTCGGCAAGCAGCCGGGCCAGGTCCGCCTCGCCCAACGCCGCGCGCCCCAGCAGCCCCTCCAACTCCCCTGCGGCGCGCCGCCCGTACTCCTTTAGCCTGGGCAGCGCGTGCGCCAGGGCCACCGCCCGCGCGGCATCCACCGTCTGGTCAACAGACCCCGACACGGCTAGGCCTGCCCCGTCGGGCCCACGTACCGTCCCGGACGCCAGCCGCGTCGCCGCCCGCGCGGCAGGATGACGCCGACGGCCGCCACCACGACGACCACGGCGAACGCGATGCCACCGACCATCAGCGCCTGCCCTCGGCCGCTGACCACGCGGACCACCGCCGGCATGGTCATCGGCGTGCCGGGCGGCGCCGGTCGCGGCGAGGCGGCCGCGCCGGTCTCGCCGGGGACGAAGGCCGTCACCGCCGCGACCGGGTCCACCGTGCCGTAGCCGAACCGGGGGTCGGGCAGCATCGTGCCCGGATGGTAGGCCGTGGCCTCCAGGCGGTGCGCCAGCTGAATGGCCGTCAGATTCGGCCGGTAGCCGAGCGTCAACGCCGCCGAACCGGACACGAAGGCCGCCGCGAAGCTGGGCCCGGAGGCCGTGAAGTAGCCCGTCCCGGCGGGCCCGGTGCTCATCACCGAGTCGCCCGGCGCCATCAGGTCGACCCGGACACCGCTCTGCCCGCTCTGCCCGCTCTGCTCGCTCTGCCCGAGCGCACTCGAACTCCCCTGCGGGGCCGTCCCGCTGGGGCCCAGGTCGGAGACCGAGAGCACGCCCGGGTAGGCCGCCGGATAGGCCGCCGCCTGGTTGCCGCCGCCACCACTGTCCAGCGCGGCCGGGGCGACGACCAGCGCGCCCTTGCCCTGGGCGTACTGCACTGCGCCTGAGAGCGCGGGGCTGCCCACCTGGGCCGGCATCGCGATGTCGATCACCCGGGCACCACCGTCGGCCGCCGTGCGGATGCCGGCGGCGAGCGTGTCCGCGTTGGTGATGCCGGTCTGGTCGGTCACGCCCACCGCGAGCACCTGGGCCTGCGGGGCGATCCCGGCGAAGCCGACGCCCGGCCGCCGCTGGGCGGCGATCAGACCCGCCACGAAGGTGCCGTGGCCGACGCAGTCCTGCCCCGAGGTGGTCGTCCCGTACGCGCGCTGCCCGAGCGTGAGGCGTCCGGCGAGCACGCCCGCCGTGTCGTCCACCCCGGAGCCGACCACCGCGACGGTCACCCCGCTGCCCTGGGTCAGCGACCAGACCTCGTCGGCCCGCAGAAAGGTCTGCGCCCACGGGATCCGGGTGCTGCTCGCACCGGACCCGGTCTGGCAACCGTTCTGCTGGGTACCGCTGTTGGTCTGCGCCAGGCCCGGCAGCGTGCCGGCATCGGACGACGATCCGGTCGGCGAGGGCGAGGGCGAGGCCGACGGCGAGGGCGAGGCCGACGGCGACGGCGAGTCCGCGACGGCGGCGCCCGCCGGCAGCAGCAGCGCCCCCACCAGCACAGACCCCGACAGCAGTGCCCTGGACAAGGCCGCGACAGCGCCCGCCTGCCGCGCCCTCATCCCGCGACCCCCAGCCGGTCCGCCGGGAGGTCCCCGGGCAGCAACAGGCTGAGCTCCGCCAGGTCGTTGATCTCCAACTTGCTGAGCCGGCCCGCCTGACGGGTGATCATGCTCTCCAGGAGCTGGCGCGCCGAGCGCCCGTTGCCGAAGGTGCGGTCGCGCGGCATCGCCGCGAAGAGCCCACCGAGCGCGGCCACCGTCTCGCTCGCGAGGTTGTAGCCCGCGCCCTCGGCCATCTTCTCGACGATGGTGACCAGCTCGTCGTCGGTGTAGTGCTCGAAGGCGATCTGCCGGGAGAAGCGGGAGGCCAGACCGGGGTTGGAGCCGAGGAAGTGCTCCATCTCGTCCTGGTAGCCGGCCACGATCACCACGACCTCGTCGCGGTGATCCTCCATCAGCTTCATCAGCGTGTCCACGGCCTCCTGGCCGAAGTCGTTGCCGCTGCCGTTCCTCGGCGTGAGGGTGTACGCCTCGTCGATGAAGAGCACTCCGCCGCGCGCCCTGTCGAAGGCCTCCTTGGTCAACTGCGCGGTGTGGCCGACGTAGCGGCCGACCAGGTCGGAGCGGGCCGTCTCGATCAGCTGGCCGCCGGGCAGCACGCCCAACTCGGCCAGCAGCTTGCCGTAGAGGCGGGCCACGGTGGTCTTACCCGTACCGGGCGGCCCGGCGAAGACCAGGTGGTGGCTGATCGTCGCGGTCGCCAGGCCGGCCTCCTTGCGCCGGTTGACCTGCTTGATCAGGTTGACCAGGTCCTCGACCTGCTCCTTGGCGGCGGGCAGGCCGATCATCGCGCGCAGCTCGTCCAGCAGTTCGGTGCTCTTCGGCGCCTCGGCCTGCTCGGCGGGCCGGGCGATCGCGGCGGCCGCCTCCGCGCCGACGTCCTCGGGGACCAGCAGCGCCAGGTCCTCGTGGCCGATCTCGGGCAGCGTGGCCAGCCGGGAGGCCTGCCGGTCCACCATCTCCTCGAAGACCTTGCGGGCCGCGCGGCCGTTGCCGAAGTCGGGGCCCTTGGGCAGCTTGTCGAGGTGGAAGGCGAGCGCCTCGCGGGCGCCCTCGGCCAACTGGTAGCCGTGCCCGGTGGCCGCCCGCTCCACGATGGTGGTCAGCTCCGCCACCGAGTAGTTCTCGAACTCGATGGTGCGGCTGAAGCGGGAGGCCAGGCCCGGGTTGGAGTCGAGGAAGCCCTGCATCTCCGCCGAGTAGCCGGCCACGATCACCACGATGTCGTCACGGTGGTCCTCCATCAGCTTGACCAGGGTGTCGATGGCCTCCCGGCCGAAGTCGGGTCCTGAGCCGCCGCCGCCCTGCGAAAGGGTGTACGCCTCGTCCAGGAAGAGCACACCGCCGAGTGCCTGGGTGAAGACCTCGGTGGTCTTGATCGCCGTGCCGCCGATGATCGAGGCGACCAGGTCCGCCCGGGCGACCTCGACCAGGTGCCCGCTGCGCAGCACCCCCAGCTCCGCCAGGATCGCGCCGTAGAGCCGCGCCACCGTGGTCTTACCGGTGCCGGGCGGCCCGGCGAAGATCAGGTGACGTCCCATCGGCAGCGCCGGCATCCCGGCCAGCTCGCGCCGCCGGGCCACCTTGTTGAGGTTGACCAGCGTGTTGACCTGCTCCTTCACCCTGCCCAGGCCGACCAGCGCGTCCAGCACGGCCAGCGGGCCCTCCGGGTCGACCCGCTCGGTTCGCGCGGCCCGCGCGGCCCGCTCGCCGGACTCGGTGGGCTCGCCCTCGCCCTCGCGGAACTCGCCGAACTCGCCGTACTCGCCGTACTCGCCGAACTCGCCCCGCGCGCCCCGCTCGCCGCCGCTCTCGGCGGTGGCGGTGCTGTGCGCGTCGGGCATGCCGTTGTCCCGGCTGTGCACGGTCTCGATCGACAGCCGCGAGCTGGGCTTGCTCTGCCGCAGGCCCGAGCCCCGGTTGCCGGTGACCGTGCAGTCGATGATCCGCACCGGGTCGGTGGAGTCGATCCGGATGCCGTCCGCGCCGTTGTCCAGCGCCTCGCACTGGGTCAGGCTGGCGCGGGCGCCCTGGGCGAGCAGGATCCCGTGCCGGCGGTTGCCCCGGGCCCGGGTCCTGGTGAGGTTCGCCTCGCCGTTGTCCTCCACGACCAGCCCGTCCTCCCGGGAGTCGTTGAGGTCGCAGTCGCGCAGCGCGGCGATGCCGGTGCCGCCGACGCTGACGCCCGAGGTCCCGGCGTCCCGCACGGTGGTGTTGCCGATGTAGGTGTTGGCACCCTCGGCGACCCGGATCCCGGCCTTGCCGGTCGCGGACACCTCGGACGCCTCCAGCCGGCCCCGGCCGTCCTGGCGCACCTCCACCCCGTGACCACGGGTGTCGGAGACGCTCGCCCGGCGGATCAGCGGGTTGGCGCCCTCACGGATGCTGATGCCCTCCGCGCCGACGTCACGGACCTCCAGCCGGTCGAACTCCGCCGCGTTCTCGCCGACCAGCTCCACGCCGATCGCCCCGCAGTCCCGCACCGAGACCCGGTTCAGCGCCGGACTGGACGACTCGCCCACCCAGATCCCGGTCTGCTCAGCGCCGCTGACCTCGCAGTCCTCGAAGGTGCCCCGGGACTTGGCGGTGACGTGGATGCCGTGCCCCTTGGTCCGCACCGTCCGGCAGCGGCGCAGCACCGGGTCGGTGCCGGCCACCAGCGCGATGCCGTGCGCGGCGGTGGCGGTGACCGTGCAGTCCTCCAGCACCACCCGGGCGCCGGAGCTGATGTAGACGCCGAGCGTCACGTCCCGAACCTCGGTACGCAGCACCCGGGTCGAGCTCTGCTCCTCCAGCGCGATCGCCGGCTTGTCGGTCGCGGAGATCTCGCAGTCCTCGATGGTGCCCCGGGCCTCGCCGTTGGCGCACACACCGTTGCCGCGCGCGTCACGCATCACGACCCGGCGGACCACCGGGTTGGCGCGCTCACCGATCACCACCGCGGAGGTCGCCACGTGCTCGACCACGCAGTCCTCGATCACGCTGGTGCCGGTGGAGGTCTCGACGATCCCCGCCCCGGCCGGGTTGACGACCCGGCAGCCGCGCATCGCGAGCGAACCCTGCTGGCGGGTGAGCACGGCCGTCCACGAGTTGCCGATCACCTCGCAGTCCTGCAACGCGGCCTGACCGCGCGGGACATCGACGGCGGGCAGGTCGTCGTCCCGCCCCTGCAGCACCAGGCCGGTCAGCTGGACGGCATCCGCCACCACCTGCACCACCGGCCCGCTCGCGGGGCTGACCCGGACGCTGCCCCGGCCGTCCTCGGCGGTGATGGTCACCATCTTCGTGATGACCAGGCTCTCCTCGTACCGGCCGGGGCGCACTGAGATCACCGCGCCGCTGCGCGCCACCTTCAGAGCCTCGCCGATCGTGCGGTAGGAGCCGCTCTGCTCCGCACACACTGTCAGCACATGGCGCGACATGCCCTGGTGTTCCCTTCGTCCATGGTGGTTGGCGGTGACCGCCGGGTCCCGGCCGTTCCGTACCTAGGCGGTGCAGCTGACCTTGACGGCGTCGGCCGCGTGGTGGGCGTAGGTCTTCGTCGAACCCGACCAGTCCTGACCACGGGTGTGCAGCATGACCGCGAGCTGCCCGTTGCTCACCGAGAAGCTCCCGGCGCCGACCCAGTGGCCCCGGTTGGCGGTCTGGTTGATCGAGAACGAGCCGATCGTGCCGCTGCCCGGGCCGAACTGGTTCTGCACGGTGTAGTAGGTCGGGTCGCCGCCGACCGCCTTGATGTCGCCGTCGTTCGGGATGTAGACCGAGACCTGGCAGGACCCGCTGGAGACCGCGCCGGTCTTGAACGTCCAGACCGTGGAGTTGCTGTCATCGTGCGTCGCGTCACCGGACATCGGGACGGCGCTGTACTTGCCGCTGCAACTGTCGCCGGTCCAGCCGCCGGTGCTGGTGTTGTACCAACCGGTCTGGCCCTGGTCGAACCAGCCGTACTGGTTGAACCCGGTGCCGCTGTTGGAGCACCAGGGCCCGGCCACGCCGGTGTACGTCGCCGGAGCGGGCGGGGCGGCGGCCTGGGTGGTGGGCTGCGCGGCGGGCTGCGCGGGGGCCTGCTGAACCGGCGGGGCGGCCTGCGCGGGGGGCTGGGCGCTGCTGGGGTGTGTGCTGGTTCCCGGGTTGCCGCTGCTCCGCTGGGCAGCGGCACCGGCACCGGCACCAGCGGCCACCGGACCGGGCGCGGCCGAGGTGCTGCCCTGGGCGGCGACGGGCGCGGCGGAGGAGGGGGAGGGGCTCGGCGACCCGCCCACCATGGCCGCCGCCGGGGCACTGCTCCCGTGGGAGTCGAAGGTCGGCACGAAGCCGTTGCCGCCGTTCTGCTGGCTGAACCCGGCCGGCGCCGGCCCGGGCGGCACGCTCGACCCACGGTGCGGACCGGACCCGCCGAGGTTGGAGAGGAGCAACGGCAGCCCCATCAGCACCACGCCGGCGGTGGCCGCCGCGGCGATCATCGGCCGGGAGATCCGCCCCGGCTTGGCGACCCGCTCCACCCCGGCAGCGGGGACGAGCTCGACGACCGCCTCGGACTCGGCCGCGGTCTCGGCCACCTGCTCGGGGACGGCGGGCGCCTGACCCGCCGCGCCGACCGCCGCCCCGGCCATCAGCGCCGGGTCCGCCGTCCCAGCCTTGGCCGCTGTCCCAGCCCTGGCCGCCGTCTCAGCCCTGTCAGGGTGGGCCTGACCCGGCTCCGGCTCGCTCTCCCAGGCGACGGCCGGCAACTGGTAGCCGGCCGCTGCCTGTGCGACCGCCTCGCCCGCGCTGTCGTGCCGATCCTTTTCCACTGTTGGCCCCCTCGCCCCTTCGACGATCCGCTGCGCATGGTGCGTGCACCCGGTTCGACGGATCACGAGCCGTTCAGGGTTCAACGCACGGTGCGGCGGTGATCCGGAACCGCCCTGACGGTCAGCCGGCCCGCCAGACCGGCTCGTCGTCCGCGGTCTCCGGCGGGGTCAGGATGAAGGCGGCAGCCCGCTCGACCGTCTCCTGGTCCGGGGTCCAGTCGAAGCTCCCCCGCTCACGCAGGTGCGCCAACAGCCCCGGCTCGGGCGCCAGCCCGTACTCCTCCAGGTAGTACGTGACGGTGTCGGTCCAGATCCAGCTGCCGTCGGTGCGGAAGTTCATCGGCACCACGGCCCCGCGCGACGGGTCCACCACGTCGTCCATCAGCGTGGGCGTCATCAGCACCGGCACCCCGGCCCCGAGATACCCCAGCAGCGCCTCCAGCCCCGCCTCGTCCTCGATCACCGGGTGGTCCTCGGCGAACGCCGGCCCTGTCACCGGGTCCACCAGGTCGAAGACCGCCGCCAACTCGAACCGCGCGGTACCGCCCGCCTGCCCACTGATCGCTTCCACCACGGTGCCGCTCCTGTCGCTCAAGGTCCGCCACCTCGTTCGACGTGCCGGCCGACCCGCCGGGTTCAGGCCCCGTCACACACCCGCCCCGCCCGGCGACTCGGTCCTCCAGTCCATCGGCACCGAGGCGAACTGGCTCTCCACCACCCTGAAGACCGGCCAGCCGGTCACCCTGAACACCAAGGTGACGGACGAACGCGGCACCCGGTCACCTTCGGCCCGCACGACTCCGTCATCAACGGCGGCCCGCAACTCCTCGGCAACGGCCACGAGGACATCAACCCGGTCGCCGACGGCGTGGCCCACCCCGGCGACCCGTCCTACTTCTACGGCTGGGGCATCCGCCGCAACCCCCGCACCATGATCGGCAAGGACAAGCCGAGCCACCTCGTCCTGCTGGAGGCCGACGGCCGCGAGTCCGGCTCCAGCCAGGGCCTGACCCTGGACGAGGAGGCCAAAACCCTCAAGTCCCTCGGCGTGTTCGCGGCCATGAACCTCGACGGCGGCGGCTCCTCAGCCATGCACGTCGACCACGCCCTGGTCAGCAAGCCCGACGCCACCGGCGAACGCCCGGTCGGCGACGCCGTCGTGGTCGTCCCCGCACCGGCGAAGTAGCGCAACTGACGCTCGACTCAGCGCGTGGGCGGCCGCCGATGCGCTGATCCGTGACGCCCCCGTGCTCGCCGTCCCACCAGCCGACGAACTCATGCAGGTGGTCCCTCTCGCGCCACCTCGGCGCGGATCCCCTCCGCCGGCTCCTCCGGCAGCATCACGGTGTACTTCTTCGTTGCCACACCAGACATCATGCCGTCCGCCGGCCCCTTCAGAGGGCCACAATGCACCCGGGTACGCCCCTGGGTGGCCGGCCAAGGAGCGAGCGGCCGGGCTCGTGCCGCGCCTCGCCGTGCGCGGCGCCTTGAACCCACAGAGAAGGCCTCTGCTCACCCAACCGCTCCGGGCTCCTGGCCCCCTGTGCTCCGCTGGTGCGCCCTTGGCGCGCCCCCTGGGATGTGCTGAGGTGGTGCAGGCTGATCAACGACTCCCGGGGGTGGGGATGGACGGCTTCGGCGTTGCACGCTGGCGACGGCACGGGCAGGACCGGCTGTATGTGAACCGGACCGAGGGCGGGAAGGCCGTCGGCTGGTACGACTTGAAGAGCCATCAGCTTGTGATCACGGATGAGAGCAGTCGGACCGCTGTGGTCGAGGCGCTGACCCCTCATCTGCCTGACGTGGTGTTCACGCCCGCTCCTGCCGCTGCACCGGAGCCGGCCGCCATGGATGACATCGAGATCTCACCAGCGGGGGACCTCGCTTCCAACCAGCCAGGTGACGCGCTCCGGCGGAAGATCGCTCAGCTCGAACCCACCTTATGGAAGCGGGTGTTCGCTCGGTGGCTGTCGAACGAAACCACGGAGGCGCACTCATGGGCCGTGGGCCTGGCCGGTGAGCGGCTCGTGGGTGGCCGACTGAATCGTCTCCGACGAGGCGGATGGAAGGTCTTGCATTCGATCCAGCTGCCGAGCGGATCGGACATAGATCATCTGGTCATCGGTCCGCCCGGCGTATTCACCGTCAACACGAAGCACCACAAGGGCAAGTCCGTCTGGCAGGGAGATCACGCCATCACGGTGAACCGATCAACCACCAGGTATCTGCCGATCAGCGAGAGCGAAGCAGAACGTGTCGGGCGCGTCCTGTCTGCTCGTAGCGGGTTCCTGGTGCCTGTCCGGCCGGTGTTGGCAGTTGTCGGCGCCGCCTCCGTCACGACGAAGAGCGCGCTTCCGCCCGTGGTGCTTCTCGTGGACGGCTCGCGAGTCGATCAGCGCTTGTCCGGGCTGACGCCGGTGCTCGCGCAGGAGCAGGTGGATGCGCTCTTCGCAGTGGCTCGGCAGCCTCAGACCTGGATGCGGTGATCCTGCCTACCCGCTGGCGGTCGCCAGCCTGCGCCCGCGGTGGACACGAACCTGGGGGGCGTCGCCCAGAGCGCGACAGTGGCACGGCCGGACCGACCACCCGCGCAGCCCGAACAACCATCAAGGGCCAGGCTCCCCGGACAACCCCGGGTGACCTGGCCCTTGCCATGCGCTGTGGAGCTTCGTTCCCTGAGCCCCCTGTCGGGTTCGAACCGACGACCCCCGCTTTACAAGACGAACCCGGATCATGACGGCGCGTGACGCCTGATGCCGCGTGGCGCTGAACCTGCAGGTCGGCGCCACGCAGCCGATTGCTTGATCCACATCCAGTTAGGTCCTGCCATCTCGTCCGCTCACGCATCGCTCACGCACACGGGAGCCTCCCTGCGTTGTTCTCCCATATCAGCGACGGCGACGAGAGAGAGCCTCCATCAGCAACCGTAGAACTGAACGAGCGGCAGCCCGTCGATACGCGTGACGGGACCAAACCGCTGGTAGTGCGACACCGACAACCACAACCAGCGCAAGGCCCGCCGCCGCCGCCAAGACAACCGGCACATCCGCTGCCTGCACAACTCCAGTCAGAAGCTTCACCCTAGTCTCCGAACTCCTCGTCCCTGCTCGCTGACGACTGGAAGTAGTCCAGACTGGGAAGTGTCCGTCGATCGCTCAAGACGGTCGGCCGGGGAAACCCGCAGGTGAGAAGCATGTCCGGAGTATCCGGAGTCGGACAGTGGGCAGCATGGACGGGACGGTCAGGTGGAACGGTTGGATAAGGCTGGCAACGCCCGGACCAGGCTGGCTGCCGCACTGCGGACGCTGCACCAGTCCGCCGGGGGCCCATCTCTTCACGCCGTCGTGCGACGAGCGGCGGAACACGACAAACACTCGCCATTGAACACGTCATCAATCAGCGAGTGGATTAATTGCAAATCCATACCAGGGAGAAAGCGCGAGCTAGCCGTCCTAGTCAGAACATTACTACTCTGGGGGAATTCGTCATTCGCCTCTCAGAAAAACGCCGGGCTGGCAATCGAGGAGATAGCAAGAATTGAGCGACTGCGACTGGCCGCGCAGGCCGAAAAGCGATCACCGACGGCCGCCAAGGAAGATGCAACGCACCATTGGGTGGGCCGTCCACTGGCAGCCTGGAGCGATCCGATAGCTCTTGAGGTTCACCGCCCGATCAATGTGGCCGGATCCTCAAATGATCTACCTGAATACCTAGAACGCGCACATGACCAGATAATCGCGAACGCCCTCGCCGAAGACTTGCCGCGCTTGATAGTGATCGTCGGTGGATCCTCAACCGGCAAGACTCGCGCCGCCTACGAGGCCATCCGAAAGCTCCCTCAAGATTGGTATCTCCACCATCCCATATCACCCAATAAGCCAGAGGCCCTGATTAAATGCCTCCAGCCCGGGAAACTGAAGCCTAGAACCATAATCTGGCTCAACGAGCTTCAAGAATACCTATTCCCCGCAAGCGGAGAAAAAGCTGCTGCCGCATTGAGAGAATTCCTCTCCGGAAACGATGAAGTAGTAGCGATAGGGACGCTTTGGCCCGATTACTGGCAAGACCTCACCCGGGCACGCGGCCCCGAGGAGGACGATCATAGCCAGGCCCGAGGGCTCCTAAAGCATGCAGCCCAAAGAATTGACATAGCCCCAGACTTCTCGGCCAGTGAACTCGAGGAGCTGGGGAATCGCGACCCTAGAGTCCGAATGGCTCTCAAATCGGCAAGAGATCGGGTAACTCAATACATCGCAGCCGGCCCAGCCCTTGTGGAGTTCTTCATAGACTCCCAGCAAATCGCCCCAGGGGCCTGGGCCATGCTATCTGCTGCGATGGATTGGTGTGTCGTAGGAAATTCAAACGAGACCACCGAAGGATTTCTTCGCATCGCTTCCGAGGGCTACCTGGATGACGATCAATGGGGAACACTTCAAGACGAATGGTTCTGCGCCTCGCTAGATCACGCGATGACACAACTCCATGGAGCAATCAGGCCACTTACCCGAATTCGCTCCCGGGATGACGACAGCCCGGGTATACGATATCGGCTGGCCGATTATCTTCTTCAGGATGCCCGACAGAACCGGTCTTCGATCCCCGTGCCTGCAAGCTTTTGGCGTGGCGTGCTCGCGGCAGAAGATGGGTTTTACATTCCCACATATGCCCATGCTGCCGAAGACAGGGGAATGCATGAAACAGCAGCACAGCTCTGGGCTCCTATGGCCATGGACGGTGACCCTGTGGCCCTTGCTTCCCTTCTTCGCAACCCACGCGCGGATCAAATTGCAGTACAAAGCATGACTGCCAGTGCTATCGACAGCCTTGATCAATGGGATTCAAGTAGCCTCGGATGGCTACTCCAAGAACTGAGGGACTTTCCTGAGTGGAGCGGGATCGCCACAGAAAGGGTCAGCAGGAGAATTGCGACCCTGCCTGTCGCTTCGCCAATTGATATGGGCTCCATCCTGGAGTTGCTCGAGCGCCACGGCCACCTCGAATCGGTAGCCGAATATTCACTTAAGATAGAACAGAATATCTCAAGCATTGACTTGACCGAGCCATCAGAGCCGCTCTTCCTTGTCGAAATCCTCCGGGAATCGGCCACCGATCAGGCCCAGAGAACTGCCTTGGTCGTCGCGCGCCATGTCTGCGAGACCGAAATTAGCGTTGGGAATTTTGCTCTTCTGCTTGCACTTATGCACGATACAGATATCTTCAGCGAGGGGGTACGGCGACTGGAGGGAATGCTCGATAAGGTCGACACGACAAATCTCATGCAGACGCACCCACTGGCCTTTAACATGAGGTCACTCGGACTAACGGATGCAAGCCGGGCACTGCTGAGGCGCGTGTCGGAGACGATTGGTGATCTGTCGATCGATCAGTCGTATGCACCACTTGAGATAATGGCCCTCCTCCAGGGAGAGGGTTTCCATGACGGCGCTTTCTGCCTAGCCGTCCGGGTGTCCAAGGAATATGATCCTGGCTTGACTGGGGCAGCAGCTCACACGCTCAGAAAATTGAATGCCTGCGCCCCCAGAAGCGTCGTTGAGGAGTATGCGCAACGCATGGCCCACTCTGGCCCAATAATCCCAGTCGAAGACGCAGCCGAGGTCGCCGATTTCTTTGGCGAGCTCGAAATGAGTGAACTCCGGAGAATCTATTTGGCGCGCGTCAATGATTTTCTGCTACGGGAGGGATCCTAATCCCCTAGAAATAGACCCGCGCACGGTGGCGGGCGGCTCTCCTAATAACGGCATACTAGAATTCCGCCCATGCATGTGATCTTGAACGAGCCTTCGGTCGCGATAGTGGCGGCAGCGATATCGGCTGCCCGGCTGACGGTCTCATGGAACGGAACACCGCATTGGTCGGCCCACGCCTCATAGGAGGCAAGGTGGGCGACGATCGGCGCCGCGTCGGTGATCTCGATGGTGCCAGGCAGTTCCCGCACCCGGATGTCCTTGAACGCCGTTCCGAGGTACCCGGGAGCCTTCTCCAGGGAGAAACGGGAGCTGAGGGAGACCCGTGCCGGCCCCTTGGGGATCCCGAGGACGTCTCCTGCGGCCCTGGCCCAAAGCTTGTCCAGCTCCTGCTTGTCGGTGTCGCTGTTGGTCGAGGCGATGAGCGCGCCGCCAGGCCGAAGGACACGGGCCAGCTCCTTGATCGTGGCCTCAATGTCGCTGACGTGGTACAGCATGTGCAGGGCCAGCACGGCATGGGCGCTGTCGTCGGCGAAGGGCAGGGCCTGGACATCGGCCACCAGGACCGGCTTCTTGACATCGGCAAGGATGCCCGCCGAGATGTCCATCCCGACGACCTGAAGGTCCGGCCGGTCATTGTGCAGGCGGCTGACGAACTTGCCGTTGCCGCAGCCGACGTCGAGGACGATCCCGCTGCTGCCGGCCAACTCTTCGAGGACGATCCCGGGCAGGTCGTACTGCGGCTGCTGCCACCGGTAGATGGACTGGCGGGCGGCCAGGTGGCGTCCGTCAGCGTAGGCGCTGTTCGCGAGGATGGACTTGTCGGCGACAGCGGCGTCCTGCTGTGCGGCGTTGCTCGTCACTGTGGCAGCTCCGGAGGGTTCGTGAGTGCGGGTCGAGAGCAGGCTTCTCTGACATTCTCACGGAGACTCAGGACGATCGGGGAGCCTGCGTAGGCGGGCTCGGCGAGACGAGTGCTTAGCGCCCGAAGGCGGCTGGAGATGCTCGCTGTTCGCCGGTCCGGTGCGGCAGCCAGCACCACCGAGAGCTTCTCCTGCACACCGTCAAGGTCGCCGTGTGCGAGATGGGCGTTGACGAGATCAAGGTGGGCGGCCAGTAGGTCACCGGAGGACTGCTCCTGCTGCGGTGCGGACTCGTACATGGCGATGGCCCTGGAAGACGCCTCGATGGCGCGGTTCACGTGAGCCTGGCTACCCAGGGCAAGGAGGGCCGTGCCGGCGTAGGTGAACTGCTTTGCCTCGGGGAACGTGAACACGCCTGGGAGATCCACGGCGGCCACTGTGCTCCGCGCTGCCTCGCCTGCCCCTACCGCTCGGAGCGCGCTCACACTGTCGCCCAGTGCCGCAGTGGCCCGTGCTTCGAGACTGAGCAGACGGGCTGCGATCGTCCCTCCGTCCGCGTACAGCAGCCCAGCTCTGGCCAGCTCGGCCGCCTGGCGATGGTCCTGCTGCCAGTAGGCGATAAGGGACTGGACGGATCGGATCCAGGCCCGAAGGCCGTTGTGGCCAGCTGACTCCGCACAGCGCCAGGCCGTGCGCGAGTGCGTAGCAGCAGCTGTGTACTGACCGAGGTCGAGGGCAACATGCGTGGCCAGGCCACAGAGACGCCCGGCCTGTAGGTAGAGATGACTTGTCTGGTAGGGGTGTTGGCGGCCGTGCAATAGCTCGAACACCCCTCGCCGGAGAGCCCCGATGTCGTGGAAGACCTCGGCTACGGGCTTGCTGACGTAATCCTCTGCCAGCCTGGCGATGTCCGCATCGATCTGCTCCAGCAGCGTGTCATCTACATTGGAGGCGCTCGCGAAGCGGAGGAAGACCGCGGACTCCGCTGAGTCGGCCGCCACTACCGCCACGAGACCATTGCCGTGGTCCGTGCGCAGAGCAGGCACGGGAGCCAAGGCATTGTCATCACCAGCCGGAGATGAAACTGCTTCGGTGCTTCCGGAGGGCGCCAGCAGGTCCGCCAACTGGTCGACGGAGAGCCGCAGGGCCCGGGCGAGCCTCGGTCGCATCCAGGGCTGCGGACTACCTCTACCGCTCTCCCAGCGCCCAACGGTCGAACGGTCCACCTGGAGGGCCTCGGCCAGGGACTCCTGCGTGTGGCCGACGGCCTCCCTGCGCTGGACCAGCTGGGACCTCCTGGGTGCCATCCCGAGTCCTCCAGTGGTACGTCAGTTCGTCTGTAGCCACAACAAGCCAGGTCATGGCCAGGTTTGCAGCACGGATCCCCCATTGCCGCATCAATTCTGCTCTGGTTCACCAGCTTTGGAGGCGGTTCTGTAGATCCCTGTCGGGTGAATCCCGGCGCGAATCGGCCCGATGCCGACCTCGTCCCCGTGAAAGGTCCGCGCGCATGTCCGTCGCCACCCAGCAACCCACCGCCCCCACCCCGTTCGGCTTCCGCGTACTACCCAGTGTCGAGGCCGTACCGGACGCACGGCGGCGGGTGATACGGACCGTGCGCGGCTGGGGCCTGCCGCTGGCGGAGGACGCGCTCCGGGACGTCGAGTTGCTCTCCAGCGAGCTGATCACCAACGCCGTGTCCCACACGAACGCCCCGTGCGTCGTGTGCGTGTCCTGGGGCAGTGGGCGGCTGCGCGTCGAGGTGGTGGACAGCAGCCACAAGCTGCCGGCTCCCGGTGGGATCGACCTCGACGCGACCGACGGGCGGGGGCTGTTCCTCGTGGCGGCACTCGCGACGGACTGGGGCGCGGAGCCGGACCCCGCCGGCAAGCGGGTCTGGTTCGAGGTCGGCACCACCGCCGCCGTGTCAGGGGACGAGCGCCTCACTGCGCTGGTGAGGGCCGCTGCCCCGAGCGCACAGGAGGTCGTGCCGACCGACGTCTGACAAGACTTCCTCCCACCCACCTCGGGCGGGAGGGATGCAGGTGGCCGCACCGCCAACAGCGCTGCGGCGTAAGCACCTGAGGTTCCCCGCTACGGCTTGCCCGGGCAACGGGAGCCATCGCAGCACACACGACGGGGCCGGGCAGCCAGCCCGCCCCATGACCTCGAAGGAGCACTTCATGCCCGAGAACCTGATGACCACCAGCACCGAGTTGGAGGGCGACGGCCTGCTGGTCGCCCGCGCGAAGGTCACCGCGGCCCGCTCGCGCGGCGAGCAGCCGTCCGACGGCGGTTCCACCGGCCGCACCGACACCAACGACTGACGGCTGCATCACGATGACCGCCGAGCGCTTCTCGGTGGTTGAGCGTCTGGGCGGGGATGACTTCCTCGCCCAGACGCTCGGCCTCAGCTTCAAGGTCGCACGCGGGCACGCCGCGTCACTCGCCGGACTGATGAGCTGGGATGACCTCAACGCCATCCTGACCCACCACCGGTTCGAACCCCCGCGCTTCCGCCTCGCCGCCAACGGCGAGCAGGTGCCCGCGCACACGTACTCCCAGCCGATCGTCACCCGGCGAAGCACCGTCTGGCACCGCCTCCAGCCCTCCGAACTACACAAGCGTCTCGCCGAGGGCGCCACGCTGGTGCTGGACGCGGTCGACGAACTCCACCCCGGCATCAGTGCCCTGGCCGGCCAGCTGGAGCGCTGGCTGCGGATCGGTGTACAGGCCAACCTGTACGCCTCCTGGACTGGCACTGAGGGCTTCGGTGTTCACTGGGACGACCACGACGTGGTCGTCGTCCAGCTCGACGGCGCGAAGCGCTGGCGCATCTACGGGCCCACCCGCACGGCACCGATGCACCGCGACGTCGAGACGCCGGAGCCGCCGCCCGAGGAGCCCATCGCCGACCTGGTCCTCACCGCCGGTGACGTGCTCTACCTACCTCGGGGCTGGTGGCACGCCGTCGCGGCCTCCGAGGGTGAGCACTCGCTCCACGTCACGTGCGGACTGCAGAGCACCACGGGCGCCGACCTGATCACCTGGCTGTCGGAGAAACTGCGAGCCCACGAGGCCGTCCGGGCGGACATCCCGCGCTTCGGAACCGCCGAGGAGCAACGCGCCTTCCTGGACACGCTCGGCAAGCTCATCGCGGCCGAGCTGGAGAACGACGACCTGATCGCCCGCTTCTGCACCGCTCGCGATGCCACCGAGCGCGCCCGGCTCGCGCCGTCGCTGCCCCACATCACGGCGGCCCCGCCGGACCCCGACTTGCAGGTGCGCCTGATCACCACGCGGCCCGCCCTCATGGCCCTACCCGACGACACCATCAACCTGACCACCGGCGGAGAGGAGTGGACGTTCGCTGCAAAGGCCGAGCCAATGCTCGTGCTCCTCACCGACGGTGAGCCCCACCGGCTGGCCGACCTCGCACAGGCCGCAGGCATCACCCTCGCTCAGGCGGCTGGTGTCGTGACGGAGCTGGTCGACGGCCAGGCCGCTGCCATCGGACGCCCACGGTGACGGCGCAGCTGGGACTGGGCACCTACCGCTGCCCTGACGTGGCCGAGGCCGCACTGATGGCCGCGTCCCACGGAGCGGACTGGGTGGACACTGCACCCAACTACGAACACGGCCGGGCAGAGGCGTCCCTCGCCGAGGTGCTAGCCGCCTATCCGGGGCTGCGCATCTCCACGAAGGTGGGTTTCGTCCCAGCCAACGCCAGGGAACTCGGCCTGCAGGCCGACGTGCTGACCGCAGCGGACGCCGAACGCGGGCACTGCCTGGCCCCGAACTACATCGCCTGGCAGCTCGCCCGCAGCAAGCGCGTGCTCGGCCGCGTGCCCGACCTGGTGTTCGTGCACAACCCCGAACACGGCTGCGGGGAGGCCGACGTCCCCGCGCGGCTGCATGCCGCTTTCGTGGCTCTGGAAGAGGCGTGCAACCACCAGGTCATCAGCTCCTACGGCGTGGCGACCTGGCGGGGCATCAGCAGCAGTGTGTTCGACGTGCCAACGCTGCTCGACCTCGCGACCAAGGCTGGTGGCGCGAACCACCACCTCCGAGCGATCCAGCTCCCGATCTCGCTCGTCCACCTGGCGCCCGTCGCTCAGGCTCTCGACGGACGCGGACCGGTCGTCGATGCGGCGGCAGCGGGGCTGGAGGTGTTCGCCTCCGCCCCGCTCCACGGCGGCGAGATCCCCGGCATGGTGACCCCGGAGCTGTCCGAGCTGATCAACCCCATTTGGGCTCCTGCCGAGGTGGCTCTCGCCATCGTGGCATCTGCCCCTGGGGTGACGCGTGTGCTCCTGTCGACCGGAAACCCGGAACACTGGACGCAGGCAGTCGAAGCCGTCGGCCGACCGCCGCTGTCTCCGGACTTACTCCGAAGGGTCGTTGATGTACTCGGAACCTGAGCCGAACACCGCCGAGCGGATGCGCAAGGCGCACGCCACAGCGGCGACGGTGCTCGGCGCGATCCCGAACGGCTCCCACGAGTCGTGGGGCTGGCGCGGACGCACCCTCAGCCGTCCGGTCACCACGGCGTCCGGCGTGGGCTGGCTCCGTCTGCTGTCCGCCCCGGCCGAGAAGGCCGGCGGCAAGCTCTGGGAGGGACCGCAGGAGGCAGAGCTCCTCATGCCTCCTACGGTCCCCAGGCCACGCCTGAGGAGCCGACACACCTGGACCGAAGACGAAGACGGTTACCTGGCCGAGCTGTACGACAGGGTCACCGTTCCCACCATCACCACCCACGAGCCGATCCTCCGGAAGGCTCCCGACCTGGACGACGCCTGGTGGGACGGACTCAGCACAGCCCTCGACGCCATCGCCGCCGTCCCCAGCGACCGGGTGGCGGTCCGTCAGGAGTATCTGGACCGCGCCATGCCGCAGTACCTCGGCATCCCGATCGACACCAAGGCCCCCTCCTGGACCACCGCCCACGGCGACCTGCACTGGGCCAACCTCACAGGCCCGACCCTCACGGTCCTCGACTGGGAAGGCTGGGGCATCGCGCCGGCCGGCTACGACGCCGCGCTGCTGTACTCCTACAGCCTCCTGGTGCCCGACACCGCTGCCGACATCCGGCGGCGGCTCGGGCACATCCTCGACACGCCCGCCGGGAGGTTCGCGGAACTCGTGGTCATCACCGAACTCCTGCAGACCACCACCCGGGGCGACAACCTCGACCTTGAGGAGCCCCTGCGGAGGCGAGTCTTCGAGATCACCAGCGCTCGGCCCTCCGGTCGAGGGAACCACGTCGAGTAGCCCTTGGGATATCCAACGCGACAACTTGCTCTGCCCACTCGCTCGGTGGGACTGAGGAGTGCGACTCAGCTTGTCGCAGACACATCAGCCTTTTCCGGTAAGGGACTTCGCGACACCGATGATCGAGGAGAGGAGGGCAACGATCGCACCCAGGCTCGCGAGGCTCGTAGTGGCGTTGGGGAAAAGGTCCGCCGAGATCTCTCGCCACCGGCGTCGCACGACGAGTCCCTTCAGCTTCTGCCATTGATGCTGCTTGATGTGGCAACCACGAAGAACACCACGGCCGTTGTTGCGGCAGGTCTGCGCCTCACCACGATTCAGAGCGGCACACGGGACTGGTGCTTGGAAGAGAAACCACAGGAAGCTCAGAGCAGACAGAGCTGTGATCGCTAGGGGCCCAAAGTCAGCGGTCAACCATCCGGTCATAGCAACGACGAAAGCAATCAGCCCCCAGTAGCGCCAAATGCCGTTCATTCTCTTCTTATTAGCCACAGCGGCGTACGGTATCGACGCGTAGGGAGGCGCAGGAAGAGCGCACAAGCGCACGGGGCGCGCGACGGGCGTGGGCTTCTGGGACAGGTGCAGTACGTCGAGCCGCTTGCAACTCTGGCCGCCCTCGGCCCGCAGGCTCGGCTGCTCCGCCGCCGACCAAGCAGAACCTCGGGGCAAGGACTCCTTACCCCATAACTTGCTCCGCGTGCGGTCTCAGCCTGTGGTCCTCCGACGGACACCAGGATGCCGTCACAGTCGTCCCACCCGTCGCGTTGCTGGTCAGGCTGGTACGGATCGCGGAGACGGGACGGCTGGACTCGTTGCGGGGAAGTGACCCGTCCCCGCCCTGAGCTGGGCGGGGACGGGTGGTACGGGTGGTGGAGGGTCAGCGGCCGATCCTGGAGGGCTGCTCGGCCGGATCGGGGCAGTAGCGGTTCCAGGCGTCCAGGAAGCTGTTGCGGGTGAAGCCCTTGCGCTGGGTGTCGCGGTCGAAGCAGATGTTCGCCGAGCTGATGCCGTAGTCCTTGAGCAGGAGCTGCAGTCCTCGTGCACTCAGCCCGGTGGGTCCGTATTCGGCCCACGGGGCCTCACTGTCGGCCTTCAGGGCGGCCAGAAGGTGCTCGGTAGACAGGGCGTCCGGATTGCCGCCCGCTGCGAAGACTCGGCGGATGTCGAGCAGGATCCTGCTCTTCAGGCCGCCGTCCTCGTCCTGTCCGGACTCGTGCGCGGTCATGGCGCGGCAGGCCGCACGGGCGCGGACGGGCCACTCGCCTCCGGCGAGGTCGGCGACCGCCACCAGCGGCTCCCAGGTGTCCGCGGCGCGGTCTTCGACGGGCATGGGAGGCTCCAGCTCTCCAGCCACGTCGACCAGAGGTGCCACCCAAGCGCGGAGGCGCTCTCGCAGGCCGTGCAGGCCCGGGGTGTCCCGAATGGTGCGGAACGAGGCGACGGTCTCGCCCGGTGCTCGGCGACGCATGCGGATGACCACCGACCGGTCCATGATCGTGTCCGGAAGGTCACCGATCCCGGCCAGGGCCGCCATGGCGAAGGTGGGGAACTTCATTGGCTTGTGGTCGGGCCCGGACACCCGCAGTGTGGGCCGGTTGCGCTGGTGACCGGCGTTCAGCAGGCCGCGCAGATCCTCGTTCTTCTCCGCAGCCTTGACGCTGCCGAACAGGGTGTCAGCCTCGTCCACCAGCAGGGTCGGCGGCTTGTCGGTTATCGACCGGAAGATGGCCGCCGGGGTCGCGTTGACCGTGATGAGCGGGTCGTGGACGGTCTCGGTGATCACGTCGAGTAGCCGGGACTTGCCGCACCGCTTGGCGGGGCCGATCACCGCCAGCCGCGGGGCGTGCTGCCACGCAGGCTGCAGGTGGGTGGCGGCCACCCACAGCGTCACCGCGTCCAGGGCCTGCTCGGACGGCAGGATGACGTACCTGGCGATGGCCGAGCGGAGTTCGGACAGCAGGCCCGCACCTGGCGTCGCGGGGGCGACCGGGTCACCTGACCGGGCGCCCGGGTCGGTCAGCGCAGACTCGGCTGTCAGCCGGTCAATCTGCCCAACTGCTTTGGGTAGCTCAGCGTCAGTGACCGGTGTGACCGGGTCACTGACCGGCTGGTCGGTGGTCACGGCGGTCAGTGACCCGGTCAGTCCGGCGGAGTTCCGGTCAGCTTCGTCGGTCAGTTCAGCGTTCTGACCGATCGCCGGGCGGTACTGACCGGGCCTGCCGGGGATCGCGGTGGGAGGCCAAGGCTTCGGGCCTCCCGGTATGGACTGCGGAGAAGTAGAGTCCATGGTGAAGCTCCTCGCTGGGGCGCACGACCTGGCAGTCGCGCGCCACCGGTTCGAACGGTTCGCCTGATCTGGGGACTTCGCCCGGCCCTCGGTGTTCGTAGCACCGGGGGCCTTCGCATGCCTGGCCGCGTCTGCGACTCAACGTGCAGGCAACGGAGCCGCGTTGCGGTCGCGGCGACCTGCTGGCGACCGCGACGATACGACCGCTTCCGGGGAAGATCCACTGTTCGGGCGGGCAGTCCGCCCACGGCAGACAGCCGTGCGCGCAGCCCGCCCACAACACCGTCACGCGGCGTCGCCGACACTGCCCTCGACCGACGGGTCAATGCCCAGCAGGCGAAGCAGATCGGCAGTGATGACGCGGTACTTCTTGCCCAGCCGCAGGACTCGACAGGGGTAGGCGTCCCGGCGCGCCAGCTCGTAGCCCTTGCTGCGGCCGAGGCCGATCGCCCGGTTCGCAGTGTCCAGGTCGATGGCCGCCGGCAGCACGAGCAGCTCGGCCCGGCTCATGCCGAAGGTCTCCTGGTTCACGGTCTCGGTTCGCACAGCTGTCTCCGTTCGTCGGCGCGCCCCCGGCGGGTCGCGGGAACAAGGGACAGAATGCGCGGCCATAAAGTGTCGATATGACACAAGAAGCGATGGAAGAGTGGGCAGCCCGGATCACGAAAGCCGTGATCGCCGAGGTCCGCAGGGCCAGGAAGGAGCTGGGCATGACCGCGCAGGACCTGGCCGATGCCTGCGAGGAGCTGGGCCACCCCATCCCCCGCAACGTCATCGCGAACTGGGAGTCAGGACGGCGGCTGACCCTGACCGTTCCCGAGCTCATCGTGCTCGCCAGAGCGGTCGACACGCCGCCGGCCGCGCTGGTCTTCCCCCTCGGCGGAAGCAGCGTGGAGTACCTCCCCTCCGAACGCTCGGACCCGTGGACGGCCTTCAGCTGGTTCGTCGGCGAGGACGTGGATCACGCGACCGGCGACGCGGCCCTGTTCCGGACGTACGCCAGCAAGGAGGAAAACCTCCGAACCAGCCACCACGACGCCTGGCAGCTCCAGTTCCTCCCCGGAGGAGATACCTGGCCGCCCGGATCCGACGCGAAGTTCGAGCTGTTGGTCCAAGCCGTCCGCTCGGAGCTCCTGCCGATCCGAGCCCGACTGCGCGAGTGGGACCTGACTCCTCCCCCGCTTCCGAGCCACCTCGCGTTCCTCGATGAGGAAGCCAATTCCGCCAACCGTGCATAGGAAGGACCGTCTTGAAGGGCTCCACCTACCATCGCTGCTACTGCCGCGACTCCGACACCGGGAAGCCGCTCGGCAAGTCGTGCCCCAAGCTCGCCAGCCGCAAGCACGGCTCCTACGCGATACGCCAGGAGCTGCCCAACCGCCCGGACGGCTCGCGCCGGGCCTTCAACCGCTCCGGCTACGAGTCCCGCAAGGCCGCCCAGGCCGATCTCGACCAGGTCCGCGAGCTGCTGCACATCCCGGACTCGGACGACCCCGAGGGCCTTGCCCAGATAGCCGACCTCCTGGAGCAGGTCGGCCACGAGAAGGCCCCGCTGCCCGACGTCGAGGAGATCCGGCGCCGACTCACCTCCGGCCAGGACCTCCAGAACCGGCTGACGGTCGGCGAGTGGCTCGATCAGTGGTTGGCGGGCAAGCGCGGCCGCCAGACCGCGATCAGCCGCGACGAGAGCAGCATCCGGCTGCACCTCAAGCCGCGGATCGGCCACATCCGGCTCGACCGCCTCCGAGTCCAGCACCTGGAGGAGATGTTCGCGGCCATCGAGGAAGCGAACATCGAGATCGCCGAGGCGAACGCCCAGCGGCAGGCCACCATCGACGAGCTGGCCCAGATTCCCTGGAAGGGGCGGGAGTTCCGCGCGCAGCGCAAGGCTCTCAAGGCCGCCCTCGCCGAGATGGAGCCGTTCCGGCGCACCGTCAGCGCAGCGACCTGCCAGCGGATCCGCTCCACGCTCAGGGCCGGTCTCAACGCCGCGATCCGGCGGCAGATCATCACCTTCAACCCGGCCTCCCACGTCGAGTTGGAGTCCGCGAAGCGGCCCAAGCCGCTCGTCTGGACGGATGAGCGGATCGAGCAGTGGGAGCTCACCGGCGAGCGGCCGTCCTCGGTGATGATCTGGACGCCGGAGCAGACCGGCGCCTTCCTCGACCAGGCCGCTGGCGACCGCCTCTACGCGCTGTTCCACCTCATCACCTTCCGCGGGCTCCGGCGTGGCGAGGCGTGCGGCCAGCGGTGGGCCGACACCAACCTGAGGGCCGGACTCCTCACGGTGGCCAAACAGCTCGTCGTGGACGGCTGGGCGGTCTACGAGGACGACCCCAAGACCGACGCGGGCGCCCGCACCATCGCCCTCGACTCCGAGACCGTGGCCGTCCTGGAAGCGCACCGCGAGCGGCAGCGGTCCGACCGCGAGAAGTGGGGCGGCGCCTGGGTCGAGACCGGCCGGGTCTTCACCAAGGAAAGCGGCGAGTGGCTGCACCCCACCGCCGTCACAGACCGCTTCCGCGAGTTGGCCGACGAGGCCGGCCTCCCGCCGATCCGCCTGCACGATCTCCGCCACGGCGCGGCGAGCCTCGCTCACGCCGCCGGAGCGGACCTGCACACGATCAAGGAGATGCTCGGCCATTCCTCGATCGGCATCACCTCAGACACGTACACGACCCTGCTCCCCCAGGTCGACCGGGCCATCGCCGAGGCCGCAGCGCAGCTCGTCCCCCGGGCGAACAAGCCGCGCAAGGCTGCCCAGTCCACCGCGAACCCCCAGCCCACCGCGCCATCCGCTCACGCATCGCTCACGCAAACGGCCTCGGACCAGGAGTCCGAGGCCGGTGATCAAGCCCCCAGAAGGCCGAACCTGCAGCTCATCCGGGGTGGCGCACTGAGCCCCCTGTCGGGTTCGAACCGACGACCCCCGCTTTACAAGAGCGGTGCTCTGGCCAACTGAGCTAAGGAGGCACGGCGACCGTCCACGGCGAGGCCATGGCGGCAACCGGGTCGCAGTCTACCGGCAGGGGCGGGCGCGGTGGGGTGGATGGCCCGGGGAGATCGGCGGGAGTGTGACCGGACCGGTATGAGGGTGGGCGGTGAGAGGGGCTGACAAGGGGGAAAGGGGCGGGTAGCCTCGGCCGGAGCGGGTTCTCGAGTGGTCCAGACCATCGGACAGACGAGGACCGGCCCGCACCACTCACCCCTTTACTCGGATCGTCCGGCACGTTCCTGCCGGTGAAGGAGACGCACCATCATGGCTTCTGTCACGTACGACAAGGCGTCCCGCCTCTACCCGGGCGGCACCAAGCCCGCCGTCGACGAGCTGGACCTGCACATCGAGGACGGCGAGTTCCTCGTGCTGGTCGGCCCCTCCGGCTGTGGCAAGTCGACCAGCCTGCGGATGCTGGCCGGTCTGGAGGACGTCAACGGTGGCGCCATCCGGATCGGCGAGCGGGATGTGACCCACCTGCCGCCCAAGGACCGGGACATCGCGATGGTGTTCCAGAACTACGCGCTCTACCCGCACATGACCGTCGCCGACAACATGGGCTTCGCGCTCAAGATCGCCGGCGTCAACAAGGCCGAGATCCGCAAGAAGGTCGAGGAGGCCGCGAAGATCCTCGACCTGACCGACTACCTGGACCGCAAGCCGAAGGCGCTCTCCGGCGGTCAGCGCCAGCGTGTCGCGATGGGCCGGGCGATCGTCCGCGAGCCGCAGGTCTTCCTGATGGACGAGCCGCTGTCCAACCTGGACGCCAAGCTCCGCGTCTCGACCCGCACCCAGATCGCCGGCCTGCAGCGCCGCCTGGGCATCACCACGGTCTACGTGACGCACGACCAGACCGAGGCCATGACCATGGGCGACCGCGTCGCGGTGCTCAAGGACGGGCTGCTCCAGCAGGTCGACACCCCGCGCCGGATGTACGACAAGCCCGCCAACGTCTTCGTGGCCGGCTTCATCGGCTCGCCCGCGATGAACCTGGTCGACGTCCCGCTGGTGGACGGCGGCGTGAAGTTCGGCGGCTCGGTGATCAACATCGACCGCGAGCACCTGGCCGGCGCCGGCAGCGACAAGACGGTGACCGTCGGGATCCGCCCGGAGCACTTCGAGATCGTCTCCGACGGCGGGATCGAGGGCGTGGCCGTCACGGTCAACGTGGTCGAGGAACTCGGCGCGGACGGGTTCGTCTACGGCTCCACCAAGGTCAGCGGCACGGACGTGGACATCGTGGTGCGGGTCCACGGCCGGCAGATCCCGCAGAAGGGCGAGACCATCAACGTGGTCCCGACCGGCGGCGAGACGCACGTCTTCTCGACCAGCACGGGCGAGCGCCTCAGCGCCTGATCGAAGCCCCGGATCGAAGCCCCTGATCGAAGCCCCGGATCGAACAGGCAGCTCCGCACAACCGAACGACCGCGCGCGGCCCCGTCGGACACCCGTCCGACGGGGCCGCGCCGCTGCGTCACTCATCCGTGTGACGGAGTGCCTGCGGGGCGTCATACGGCGCTAACCTCACTGGCGTGAAGCAGCTCGTTCGCCGCATCGGCCAGACCATCGCCCTCACCCTGCCCGTGGTCCTCGTGACCACCGGCACCCTCGCCGTGACCCGAGTGGCCTGGGCGCCGCCGGTGAACGACAACCAGCAGGTGGTGGCCGCCTCCAGCGGCGTCGGCGGTGGCATCGGCCGCACCGCCACCACCGCCGACGTCACCGGTGCCACCAACGGCGGCGGTGCCACCAGCCACTCGGGCATGTCGCCGCAGGACGCCCTGCGCACCGACCTGATGCAGGAGTTGCGGTCCCGTGGCGCCGCCGCGGCGCTGGACCTGCTGGACCGCAGCATGACCGCGCAGCCCGCGCTCACCCCGTACTGCAGCACGCTCGCCAAGGAGTTGGGCCAGGCGACGCTGAAGCTGTACCAGGGCGACGTGCAGCGCGCCCGGTCCTTCGCCCGCCCGGTCTGCGACGGCTCCTTCGCGGCCGGCATCGCGGGCTGACGCACCGTCAGCGGAGTCCGCACGTCACCCCAGGACCACCCGCACGCCACCCGAGGCCGAACCCGGTGAGCGGCATCCAGGCCTATCCTGCTGCCCATGACCGGCTTCGACCTCCCCGCGCCCCCTTCCGCGCCGTTTGCCAGCCCGAGCCCTCTGGTCGCCCCGACCCCTGCGGCCACCGTCACGCAGGCCGTGATCCTGGCCGGCGGTCAGGGCTCGCGGCTGCGCCCGTACACCGATGACCGGCCCAAGCCGCTGGTCGAGATCCCCGGCACCGGTACGCCGATCGTCGGACACCAACTCGCCTGGCTGGCAGCCGAAGGCGTGACCGACGTGGTGATCTCCTGCGGCCATCTGGCCGAGGTGTTGCAGGCCTGGCTGGACCAGGCCGACCTGCCGCTCCGGGCCAGCACCGTGGTCGAGGCCGAACCGCTGGGCCGGGGCGGCGGGTTGAAGTTCGCCTCGAAGGCGCTGCCGCGCCCGGACGAGCCCTGGTACGCCACCAACGGGGACATCTGGACCCGGTTCAGCCTGCGCGAGATGGCCGCCTTCCACCACGAGCGGGACGCCCTGGCCACCCTCGCGCTGGCCCGGCCCCGGATCCCCTGGGGCGCGGTGGAGACCGACCAGTTCGGCAACATCCTGGACTTCATCGAGGCGCCGCCCTCCCCGTTCCTGATCAACGCCGGGCTCTACGTCTTCGCGGCCGGTTTCGCCGAGCTGCTGCCCGACGTGGGCGACCACGAGCGCACCACCTTCCCGCAACTCGCCCGTGCCAAGCGGCTCGCGGGCTACCAGCTGCCGCAGGGCGTCTACTGGCGGGCGATCGACACCGCCAAGGACCTCATCGAGGCCGCCAAGGAGCTCGCCGCAGCCCGGCAGGACTGATCCCCGCTCCCAGAACAACTCCCAGAACAAGTCAGGGGCCCCTTTGCTCCGTTCCGGCCGGAACGGAGCAAAGGGGCCCGTGACGCACCCGCCGGTTCAGGCCAGCGGCGCGCGCCCTGAGGAGCCGTCCGCCGAGGTCCCTGGACCCGGCATCCCCAGCGTCGACGGCAGCCGCAGCTGCGGCGGGCCGCTGCCCAGCACCCCGCCGATCAGCCCGTCGCTCGGGCTGGACTTGGGTGCCCGGGTGCTCGCCCCGGACCCGGTGCCCTGGCTGCCGCCCGACGCCGGCGCCCCGCCGCCGGCGGGGGTCGTGCCGGGGCCGGGCGCGCCGGCGGTCGAACCGCCCTGCCCGGTCGCGTTGCCGGCCCCGGAGCCCTCACTCGTGGCGCCCCGGGTGGACGTGGACGGGTGCGCCTTGGCGCTCTTCCCGGCCGAGGGTGCGGCTGAGGACGACGCGGACGGCGCCGCCGACGGTGTCCCTGCCCCGTGGCCGGTGGCCGCCCCGCCGCCCGGCACTGCCGGGACGGGCACCACGGGAGCCTGCGACACGCCCGAGCGACCGGTGGTGGCCGGCCAGACCGGCGTGCCGTAGTCGGTCGGTGGCTGGCCGGGGCCGGGCTGCGGCCGCCCGCCGGTGCGCACGGCGGCGCCCAGCAGCGAACCGAGCAGCAGGGTCAGCCCGATCACCACGACGGCCGCCACGGTGCCCCGGCGCAGCACCCGGCGGCGCACCGCCCTGGGTGCCTGCGGGCCGTACCGGCGCCAGGCATCCAGCGCGATCCGGCCGTCCAGCGAGGCGAACGGCGCGCCGGCGATCAGCAGCGGGCTCCAGGCCGCCAGGAAGATCAGGTCGGGCGTGTCGTAGACCGGCACGGCGCGCCAGCTCACCGTGAAGAGCAGCGCGGCGGAGAGCAGCATCGCGGCTCCGGCGGCCAGCCGCTGCCAGAGCCCGAGCAGCGACAGCACGCCGACCACGATCTCGGTGAACGCCACGCCGAGGCCGGCCCCGACCGGGTGCGCCATGGCGAAGTCCAGCAGCGGCTGGGCCGCCTTCCACGCGTGCAGCGAGGCGAGCCAGCGCATCATCGAGCCGCGGTCGCCGCCGTCGAAGTACACCGGGTCGCAGATCTTGCTGAAGCCGGCGTAGACCGAGAGCGAGCCGAGCAGCACCCGCAGCGGCAGCAGCACCAGCCCGAGGTCGACCTTCCGACCGGGGTGCCAGGCGTGCCGGCTCGACTCGCCCGCCATGGCGGCGGCCGAGTACTCGGGCAGTTCCCCGCTAGGTTGCCAACCCGCCGCGCGGGTCCGCTCCCGGCGCGGCTCGGCGGGCCGCTCCGGCGTGGCGGACCCGGGCGGCGTGCGGGGGCCGGGCGGCTCGTCCGCCGCCCAGCCGTGCGGTTGCCGGGGCACCGCACCACGCCCGCTGTAGGAGCCGTGGTGGCCGCCGTAGCCGTACGAGCCGCCGACCGGCGCGTCGTCCCAGCCGGGCACGGCCTCCAGCGGCTGGGTCTCCTCGGAATCGACCAGGCCCACCGAGGACCCGCCGATCGAGGACCCGCCCAGCGAGGACCCGCCGCCCGAGAGCGCCCCGGCCGAGGCCGGGCCGCCCGCCGGCGCGGGCACGGTGTTCAGCCGCACCGCGTCCAGCAGCTGAGTGGCCGCCAGGTCGCCCGGCGCCGCCTGACCGCTCCAGGTGACGGCGGTGACCCGGCCCTTGCGCCGTGGCGCGCCGAGCGCCGTCGAGCCGCCCAGCGCGGACCCGGCTCCCGCCAGCGCTCCGGCACCGGCCAGCGATCCGGCACCGCCGTCCGCGCTCCCGGCCCGGACCAGCCCGGGCCGGCCGCCGTACGTCAACGCCGCGTACGGCCGCCCGAAGGAGTCCGCGTACGGCACCGCCACCGGCGGCGGCGCGTCGAGCAGCGGCGCGAGCGGCGCGGGCAGTCTGAGCCGGAAGCTGACCTGGGTGTTGCTGAGCCGAGCGGGATCGCTCGGCACCTTGACGGTGCTGAGGGTGGGCTCAGCCTCTATCCCTGTCGCTTGGCCGAACCGGGGGCGCCGAGGTGTTCTGGTGTCCACACCCCTCTAACCGGGTGACACCCGGTTAGGACACTCTCCCGGGTGCAACTCCCGGGCGTGGCTGACGGATCCGGTCAGTCTCGCGCGGGATGGTGACCGTTCGGATCAGACTCGGAAAGAACCCGTCACCGTCAGGCCACCGACCGTCGAGCAGCGCCGTCTCACCGGCCACCGACCCTCGAGCGCCGCCCGCCTCACCCCACCTTGGCCCGCAGCCGCGCCGCCTCGTAGAGCACGATCCCGGCCGCGACGCCGGCGTTCAGCGACTCGGTCTGACCCGGCATCGGAATCCGCACCCGGATGTCACAGGTCTCCGCGACCAGCCGGGACAGTCCCTTGCCCTCGCTGCCTGCCACGATCACCACCGGACCGGTCAGCGCCTCCAGGTCGCCGATCTCCGCCTCGCCGTCCGCCGCCAGGCCGACCACCAGCAGCCCGGCCTTCTGGTAGGCCTGCAGCGCCCGGGTCAGGTTGGTCGCCCGGGCCACCGGCAGCCGGGCCGCGGCGCCCGAGGAGGTCTTCCAGGCACCGGCCGTCATGCCGGCCGCCCGCCGCTCGGGGATCACCACGCCGTGCGCGCCGAACGCCGCGGCCGACCGGACCACGGCGCCCAGGTTGCGCGAGTCGGTGACCCCGTCCAGCGCCATGACCAGCGCGTCCTCGCCCAGGTCGGCGGCCGCCCCCAGCAGGTCCTCGGGGTGCGCGTACTCGTAGGGCGGGACCTGCAGCACCAGGCCCTGGTGGTTGAGGCCACCGGTCATCTGGTCCAGCTGCGGGCGCGGCGCCTCCATCAGCGGGATGCCCCGCTCGTTGGCGGCCTGGAACGCCTCGCGCACCCGGTCGTCGGTGTCGATGAACTGCATCACGTAGAGCGCGCTGGCCGGCACGCCGCCGACCAGTGCCTCGACCACCGAGTTGCGGCCGACCACCAGCTCGGCGGCACCCGCGCCGCCGCGCCCGCCGCGGCCGCCACCGCCGGAGCGGCGCATGCCGGCCCGGGCCTTGGCGTCCCGCTCGCGCTTGACCGCGGCGTTGGCGGCCCGCTGCTTGGGGTGCCCCTTGCGGGCCTCACCGGGCGGGGTCGGGCCCTTGCCCTGCAGTGCCTTCCGGCTGTGGCCGCCGGTCCCGACGCTCGCGCCCTTCTTCGATCCGGGGTTGCGTGCGTTCCTGCGCTGGCTGTTGCCGGCCATGGCGATACTTCCTGTTCTATCCGTCTGCGTCATGCCGATGGGCCGTACTGGTCGAGGCTCGTCGAGACTCCTCGGAGTACGGCCCACCGGCGCCCTGCGAGTACGCGCGGGGCTACTGGTTGCTGATCGTCCAGCGCGGGCCGGACGGGGTGTCCTCGATCGCCAGGCCGGCCAGGCCCAGCTGGTCACGGATGGCGTCCGCGGTGGCGAAGTCCTTGCGCTCCCGGGCCGCCTGGCGCTGGTCCAGGACCAGCCGGACCAGCGAGTCGACGACCCCGTGCAGGTCCTCGCCGCGCTCCGTGCCGGTCCACTGCGGGTCGAGCGGGTCGAGCCCCAGCACTCCGAGCATCGCACGGACCTCGGCGAGTCGCGCTACCGCGTTCTCCTTGTCGTCCGCCGTCAGCGCGCTGTTGCCCTGCCGAACGGCGGTGTGCAGCACGGCCAGCGCCTGCGGCACGCCGAAGTCGTCGTCCATCGCCTCGGCGAAGGCCGGCGGCACCTCGGCGGCCGGCTCGACCGGACCGCAGAGCTCGACCACCCGCTGGATGAAACCCTCGATCCGGGCGAAGCCGGCCTCGGCCTCGCGCAGCGACTCCTCGCTGTACTCGATCATCGATCGGTAGTGCGGGCCGGCCAGGTAGTAGCGGAGCACGATCGGGCGCCAGCGCTGCACCATCTCGGAGATCAGCACCGAGTTGCCGAGCGACTTGGCCATCTTCTCGCCGCTCATGGTGACCCAGGCGTTGTGCACCCAGAAGTTCGCGAAGTCGTCGCCGAAGGCCTTGGACTGGGCGATCTCGTTCTCGTGGTGCGGGAAGATCAGGTCCAGCCCGCCGCCGTGGATGTCGAAGGCGTTGCCCAGGTACTTGTGCACCATGGCCGAGCACTCCAGGTGCCAGCCGGGGCGGCCCTGGCCCCACGGCGTGGTCCAGCTCGGCTCGCCCGGCTTGGCGGCCTTCCACATGGCGAAGTCGCGCGGGTCGCGCTTGCCGGTCTCGCCCTCGCCCTCCGGCTGCAGGAGGTTCTCCAGCTTCTGGTTGGAGAGCTCCAGGTACTGCGGGAAGGACTTGACGTCGAAGTACACGTTGCCGTCGGCCGCGTAGGCGTGGCCCTTGGCGATCAACGTCTGCATCATGTCGATCATCTCGGGGATGTGGCCGGTGGCCCGCGGCTCCACGGTCGGCGGCAGGCAGCCGAGCACGGTGTAACCGTCGTCGAAGGCTCGCTCGTTGGCGTAGGCGATCTGCCACCACGGCACGCCGAGCTCGTGCTCCTTGCGGATCACCTTGTCGTCGATGTCGGTGACGTTGCGCACGAACGTCACCTCGAAGCCGCGGTAGGCGAACCAGCGGCGCATCACGTCGAAGTTGAGGTTGGACCGCATGTGCCCGATGTGCGGGGCCCCCTGCACGGTGGCACCGCACAGGTAGATCGAGACGCAGCCCGGTACAAGCGGGACGAAGTCGCGTACCTGGCGGGTGCTGGTGTCGTACAGGCGAAGGCTCACACCGTCCAGCGTAGTGGGAATCAGGGGATGCCCCGCGACGTTTGGGCGTCCCACCCGTCACGAGTTCATGGCAAACCGGACGATCCGGCTCCGATTTCTTCGTCCGAGCCGGACCGCCCTGCGCCGGCCACGAGCCGGGGCCACAGCCGCCCGGCCGGCTTGCGCGGGCGGACCGACCACCACCCGCGCACCTGACCCTCCATCAGTTCCGTTCGCCCAATGGCGGTCCCGGTTCAGCCGCGCTGGTAGACCAGCGCGGTGGCCAGGCCCACCAGCCCCTCGCCGCGCCCGGTCATGCCGAGCCCGTCGGTGGTCGCCGCCGAGAGCGAGACCGGCGCGCCGACCGCAGTCGAGAGCACCTCCTCGGCCTCCTGGCGCCGGCTGCCGATCCGCGGCCGCACCCCGATCACCTGCACCGCGATGTTGCCGATCTCGAAGCCCGCCGCGCGCACGATCCGGGCCGCCTCGGTGAGCAGCGTCACCCCCGAGGCGCCCTTCCACTCGGGGCGGCCGGTGCCGAAGTGGGTGCCCAGGTCGCCGAGCCCGGCGGCCGAGAAGATCGCGTTGCAGGCGGCGTGCGCGACCACGTCGGCGTCCGAGTGGCCGGCCAGGCCCTGCTCGTAGCCGTCCCAGCGCAGGCCGCCCACCCAGAGCGGCACGCCGTCCGCGAAGGCGTGCACATCGGTGCCGATCCCCACCCGGGGAATGATCGGTGACGGGACGTCAGAAGCCATCGGAGGCCCTCCTACGGGCGAATACGGCCTCGGCCAGCACGAGGTCCAGCGGACGGGTCACCTTGAACGCCTCCTCGTGGCCCGGCACCACGACCACCCGGCCGCCGTAGTACTCGACCAGGCCGGCGTCGTCGGTCACCACCGGCGAGCCGCCCGCGGCCTCCTCGGTCAGCGCCTTGGCGTGCACCTCGGCCAGCGTCTCGCGGCGGAAGCCCTGCGGGGTCTGCACCGCCCGCAGCGTGGCGCGGTCGGGCGTGTCGAGCACCGGCTCCGGCTCGCCGGCGGCCACCGGGCGGACCCGCTTGACGGTGTCCGCCAGCGGCACGGCCGGCACCACGGCCTCGGCACCGGCCCGCACCGCGGCCACCACGGCGTCCACCACCTCGACCGGCACCAGCGGGCGGGCCGCGTCGTGCACCAGCACGATCTCGGTGGACTCCGGGATCGCCGCCAGGCCGAGGCGGACCGACTCCTGCCGGGTCGCGCCACCGGCCACCACCCGGATGTCCTTGCCGTCCAACCCGTGGCTGTCCAGCAGGCTCAGCACCTCGGCGACCCCCTGCGGCGGCGCGGCGACCACGACCAGCCCGACCGCCCGGCTGCGGGCCAGCGCGCGGACCGCGTGCACCAGCAGCGGCGCGCCGCCCAGGTCGCGCAGCGCCTTGGGCGCCCCGGGGCCGAGCCGCTCGCCCCGCCCGGCGGCCGGAACCACGGCCGCCGCCACTACTCCTGTGCTGTTCAGGGTTTCACTCCTTCGGCGAAGTGGGTATGGCCCAGGCGTACCCGTCAGACGGTGCACCGGACCCCTTCCACCCCGGCGCCGCCTCTCGGGTACCGGTGTGCAGGCCCCCACGCTACGAGCACGACAGATCACACGTCACACCCGGGCGCGGTCATTCGGCCCCGGGCATGCCACAGCGCCCGAGTGCCTTCTCGGCACCGGGCGCTGTTGAACGGCCGCAGTCGAACGGCACTCAGCCGCACCACACACGTACGTCACGGCGAACGGGCGACGCCCTACGAGGCGAGCACCTCGTCGAGCAGCGTCTCCGCCTTGTCCTCGTTGGTGTTCTCCGCCAGCGCCAGTTCGCTGACGAGGATCTGCCGAGCCTTGGCGAGCATCCGCTTCTCGCCGGCCGACAGGCCGCGCTCGCGCTCCCGCCGCCACAGGTCACGCACAACCTCGGCGACCTTGATGACGTCACCGGACGCGAGCTTTTCCAGGTTCGCCTTGTAACGGCGAGACCAGTTGGTGGGCTCTTCGGTGTACGGTGCGCGCAGCACCTCGAAGACCCGGTCCAGACCCTCCTGGCCGACCACGTCGCGCACGCCGACGAACTCCGCGTTCTCCGCGGGGACGCGCAGCGTGAGGTCACCCTGCTGAACCTTCAGCACCAGGTAGGTCTTGTCCACACCTTTGATCTGGCGAATTTCGATGGCCTCGATCAGTGCAGCCCCGTGATGGGGGTAGACCACCGTGTCGCCAACCTTGAACGTCATGTGACAGGACCCCTTCCGTGGCTTTCCAGAATAACACGCTTTTCCGTCCGCCCGAAGGGCGTTTTCGCAGGTCAGGGCCGGTCTCGGGGCTTGACAAGGACCCCTGCGGCGTGCTGCGACCACCCCGCGTGAGCGGCTTCTCGCAGGTCGGAGGCCCTTCTCGCGACGATCGAAAGCGCGGGCAACACCCGGCCGATCGGCATTCGATCTTGAAGTCGACACCGGATATTCACCGTTTCCCGATCGTGATCTGATCTTGACGCGGTTCCGGAACCACACACAACATCGCCACACCGTGCCCCGACCGGACCGCTTCAACCCGCCCCGACTCGCCCAGACCCGCCGAGCCGATCCTGGCGCCCGGCGCGGATCCGATCACTGGAGTGGTCCGCACGCGACACGGGGCCACCCCGTGAGGGGCGGATAAGTGTGGTGGGTACGCTGAGCGCTGACAACCCGACACGTGACCCAAGGAGATGCGCCGCCGTGAGCCGCAGCCTTCGACGCGGTGGCACTGCTGCCATCGTCCTCGCCCTCGCCGCCGTCTCGCTGTCCGCCTGCTCCGCCGGGAGCAGCGCCGAGACTCAGACGATCAAGCCGAACACGCCGGCCACCTCACTGGGCACCGACCTCAAGCTCAACGGCATCGTCGTCGTGGTCAGCCAGGACCAGAGCCCGGGCCAGCCCGGCCCCGCGAACCTGACCGTCAACATCAGCAACACCGGCAGCACCCCGCAGACGCTGACCAACGTCACCGTCGGCGGCGTCGCCGCCACCCTCGACGACGCCTCGGGCGCGCCGCTGCCCGGCGGCATCGTGATCCCGGCCAACAGCGCGGTGGCGCTCGGCGCCAGCGGGCAGCCGTCCGCGCGGGTCGCCTCCGCGACGCTGGCCCTGGGCGGCTTCACGCCGACCTCGTTCTCGTTCTCCAGCGCGGGCAAGGTCGACGCCTCGGCGCTGGTCAACCCGGCCCAGGGCCCGTACGAGTCCTTCGGCCCGGTGATGCCGTCCGGCTCCGCCGCGGCCTCGGCGAGCGGTTCGGCCGCCGCCTCCACCTCTCCCGCCGCGAGCGGCTCCGCCGCCGCCTCGACGGGCGCGAGCACCTCGGCCACCGCGAGCGGCTCGACCACCGGCTCCCCCAGCTCCAGCCCCACGCACTGATGCCCTGGACGCGCACCCGGCGCAAGGGTGGCGCGCCCCGCGTACGGCCGAGGGCCGCACCCCGTTCTCCGGGGTGCGGCCCTCAGTCGTAACTCACTGCGAGCGGTTCGACTTACGGCTCGAACTTGTAGCCCAGGCCACGGACCGTGACCAGGTAGCGCGGCGCGCCCGGGTCCGGCTCGATCTTGGCGCGCAGCCGCTTCACGTGGACGTCCAGGGTCTTGGTGTCACCGACGTAGTCGGCGCCCCAGACCCGGTCGATCAGCTGCATCCGGGTGAGCACCCGGCCCGCGTTGCGCAGCAGCATCTCCAGCAGGTCGAACTCCTTGAGCGGCAGGTCGACCTTGCCACCGTCCACGGTGACCACGTGCCGGTCCACGTCCATCCGGACCGGGCCGGCCTCCAGCGCGCCGGGGCCGCCGCCGTCGTTGCCGATGCCACCCTCCTCGCCGCGGCGGCGCAGCACCGCGCGGATCCGGGCGACCAGCTCGCGGGTCGAGTAGGGCTTGGTGACGTAGTCGTCAGCGCCTATCTCCAGGCCCACGACCTTGTCGATCTCGCTGTCCTTGGCGGTCACCATGATCACCGGCACGTTGGAGCGCACCCGCAGCTGGCGGCAGACCTCGGTGCCGGGCAGCCCGGGCAGCATCAGGTCGAGCAGCACCAGGTCGGCGCCGTTGCGTTCGAACTGCTCCAGTGCGTCGGGCCCGGTGGCGGCGACCGCCACCTCGAAGCCTTCCTTGCGAAGCATGTAGGAGAGAGCGTCGCTGAACGACTCCTCGTCCTCGACCACCAGTACTCGGGTCACGATCGGGCCTCCGGGGCAGGAAGGGGGGTTGGGGTTGCGGATGCGTCAGTTGCGCTGCTCGCCGCGCCGCCGGTGGCGGCCGGGTTCTGCCCGGCGGGGAGCCGGACGGTGAAAGTGGAGCCTTGGCCCTCGACGCTCCAGACCGAGACGGTTCCGCCGTGCGAGGCCGCCACGTGCTTGACGATGGACAGGCCCAGGCCGGTACCGCCGGTGGCCCGGCTGCGGGCCGGGTCCACCCGGTAGAAGCGTTCGAAGATCCGCTCGCGGTCCTTCTCCGAGATGCCGATGCCCTGATCGGTCACCGAGATCTCGATCAGCTCGCCGTCCGCTTCCCCGATCGCGGCGGCGCTGGCTATCCGGCGGGTCGCGATCGCCACCCGGGTGCGGGGCGGGCTGTAGTTGACGGCGTTCTCGACCAGGTTCCCGAGCGCCGCGGCGAGCTGGCCGCGGTCGCCGAAGAGGTGGAGGCCGGCGATACCACCGGCCGCGATGTGGATCTGCTTGGCCGCGGCCTGCTGCCGGCAGCGGTCCATCGCCTCGGCGATCAGCTCGTCGACCGGGACCGGTTCGGGGTCCATCAGCAGGCGGTCGTCCTGGACCCGGGAGAGGTCGATGATCTCCTGGACCAGGCTGGCCAGCCGGGTGGCCTCGATCTGCATCCGGCCGGCGAAACGCTGCACCGCCTCCGGATCGTCGGCCGCGTCCGCGACCGCCTCGGAGAGCAGCGACAGCGCCCCCACCGGCGTCTTGAGCTCGTGGCTGACGTTGGCCACGAAGTCGCGCCGGACCGCCTCGATCCGACGGCGCTCGGTGAGGTCCTCGACCAGCACCAGGACCAGCCGGGAGCCGAGCGGGGCGACCCGGACCGAGACCGAGAGCGGCTCGCCGTGGCGCGCCACCCCCGGGCGCGGGACGTCCAGGTCGGCCTGGCGGATCTCGCCGTCCCGGCGGGTCGCCCTGGCCAGCGCGAGCATCTGCTCGACGGCCACCGCGCCACCGCGGACCAGGCCCATCGAGTAGGCGGCGGAGCTCGCCTTGACCACCTCGTCGCCGTCACCCAGCACGATCGCGCAGGACCGCAGCACCGAGAGCACGGTGTCCACGCCGGGGGGCAGCGCCGCGTCCTGCAGCGGCCTGCTCACTGCTGATGAGCTGCTTCTCTTGCCGTTGCCGCTGCTGCTGCCCCGGCCCTGTTCGCGCTCGCTCCAGCGGAAGGCGATGGAGGCGGTGAGACCGACGCCGAGGCCGGCGATGGCGCAGGCAGCGGCGGCGGCCACATTCACGTCCATGCGGCCAGCCTAAGCGCATCGACCGGCCGCTTTGTAAGCATCAGAACAAGGCATCGACCATGCGTTGCCGAGAATTCACCTTCAGGTAGCTGCGGGTTCACTGCGGCGGCCGTGGGCCGTCGCCCGGACAGCGCAGTCTCGATCGCGCAGCCCGTGTGGGTAGGGAACGCGCGTACGATGCGCGCCACCAGCAGCGGCCGCCCACCCGGAGCCCGGGTCCGGCGGCCGGTCGGCACCGCCACCGACACCGCAAGCAAGAAGGAGAAGAGAAGCGCATGCGTGACGCTTACCACGAGGAACTCGACTCGATCGGCGACGGCCTGGTCGAGATGGCCCGGCTGGTCGGTTCGGCCATGGGTCGTGCCACCACCGCGCTGCTCGACGCCGACCTGGAGCTGGCGGAGAGCGTGATCGCGGCCGACGAGAAGGTCAACGCCCTCCACCACGAGCTGGAGAACACCGCGATCAACCTGCTGGCCCGCCAGCAGCCGGTCGCCACCGACCTGCGGATCGTGGTCACCTCGCTGCGGATGAGCGCGGACCTGGAGCGCTGCGGCGACCTCGCCCGGCACGTCGCCAAGGTGGCCCGGCGGCGCTACCCGGACACCGCCGTGCCGAGCGACCTGCAGCCCATCGTGCTGGAGATGGGTCAGCTCGCCCAGCGCCTGGTGGCCAAGGCCGGCCAGGTCATCGCCACCAAGGACGTGGACGCGGCGCTGCAGCTGGAGCGCGACGACGACGCGATGGACGAGATGCACCGCCAGCTCTTCGCGCACCTGGCCGACGACCGCTGGCAGCACGGCATCGAGACCGGCGTGGACGTCACCCTGATCGGCCGGTACTACGAGCGCTTCGCCGACCACGCGGTCTCGGTGGCCAAGCGCGTGGTCTTCCTGGTCACCGGTGAGCACGCGGGCGACTTCGTCGCCGAGCAGGCCTGAAGCCGAGCAGGCCCAAACCTGACGGCCGCCACAACGGCCGGCGATCGGTGCGGGGGCGCACGGCGACGCAGCGTCCCACACCTACGCGCCCATTGACGCTCCGTCAGCCGCCGGGCTTCACTCGAGGAGCAGGCAGCCCGTCACCCACTGCCTGCCTCGATCGAGGAGGGCACCGCACCATGACCACCACACCCGCCCGGCCCGCTCCGACTTCCGGTACCGCCGAACCGACCACACCGGCCGCCCGGACCACTCTTCCGGTGCTGATCGGTGCCTGCGGCTGCGGCCCCGGCTGCGGCTGCGGCTGCCAGTCCGGCGCCCCCTGCCAGTGCGGCAGCGCCAGCGGTGGCTGCTGCGGCGGGCACTGACGGAACGACGCAGGCCCGGCCCGGTGCGCAGTGCACCGGGCCGGGCCTGATCGTTTCAGGGCTTACTTCTTGCCCTGGTTCTTCACGGCCTCGATGGCGGCGGCGGCGGCCTCCGCGTCCAGGTAGCGGCCGCCGGCGGCGACCGGCTTGAAGTCCGCGTCGAGCTCGTAGACCAGCGGGATGCCGGTGGGGATGTTCAGGCCGGCGATAGCCTCGTCGGAGATCCCGTCCAGGTGCTTGACCAGCGCACGCAGGCTGTTGCCGTGCGCGGTGACCAGGACGGTCTTGCCGGCCGCCAGGTCCGGCACGATCGCGTCGTACCAGTAGGGCAGCATCCGCTCGACGACGTCCTTGAGGCACTCGGTGCGCGGCCGCAGCTCGCTCGGGATCTCCGCGTAGCGGGCGTCGCCGGCCTGCGAGAACTCGTTGTCGTCGGCGAGCACCGGCGGCGGGGTGTCGTACGAGCGTCGCCAGAGCTGGAACTGCTCCTCGCCGAACTCGGCCAGGGTCTGCGCCTTGTCCTTGCCCTGCAGCGCGCCGTAGTGACGCTCGTTCAGCCGCCAGCTGCGGCTGACCGGGATCCAGTGCCGGTCGGCCTTGTCCAGCGCGATCTGCGAGGTGCGGATGGCACGGCGCAGCAGCGAGGTGTGCACCACATCCGGGAAGAGGCCCTCGGCGGCGAGCAGCTCGCCGCCACGCGCGGCCTCCTTCTCGCCCTTCTCGTTGAGGTCGACGTCGACCCAGCCGGTGAACAGGTTCTTCTGGTTCCACTCGCTCTCGCCGTGGCGGAGCAGGATCAGTCGGTAGGTCGTGTCAGCCATGAGGCACAGCTTAGTGGAGCCCGAAAAACGGCTGGCCTGTCCCAAGGCGGCACCGGTAATGTGCTCCCTGCCACCGCACCACTTACCGTCGCACGTCCCCCTGCTGAGCGAACCCCACCGACCGCTCACCGGGACACCTGCCGCCCGGGAGACGCCCCATGCCCACCGCCCCAGTCGCCCCTGCCTCCCTGACCGGCCGGCTGCGCACCGCGACCAGCGAGTCGGTCGGCGGACTCCCGTCGGCGTTCTGGTGGCTCTGGACCTCGACCCTGGTCAACCGGCTCGGCGGCTTCGTGGTCACCTTCCTGGCGCTCTACCTCACCGTCGACCGCGGCTACTCGGCCTCCTTCGCCGGTCTGGTGGCCTCGCTCTTCGGCCTGGGCGGGGCGATCGCCGCGCTGGTCGGCGGGGTGCTGACGGACCGGATCGGGCGGCGGCCCACCCTGCTGGTCGCCCAGTCGCTCACCGCGCTCAGCACCACGGCGCTCGGCTTCGCCGACGGGCGGTTGATGATCGCCGCCGTGGCCTTCCTGGTCGGCCTGAGCAGCAACGCCTCACGGCCCGCGGTCTCCGCGATGATCGCCGACGTGGTGCCCGCCGCCGACCGGGTGCGGGCCTTCTCGCTCAACTACTGGGCGATCAACATCGGTTTCGGCGTCTCGGCGGCGGTGGCCGGGCTGATCGCCGCGCACGGCTACCTGACCCTCTTCATCGCCGACGCGGCCACCACCCTGCTCTGCGCGTTCGTGGTCTTCGTCAAGGTCCCGGAGAGCCGCCCGACCGCGTCCGGCCAGGCACCGGGCGCGCCCGGCCAGGCAGCGGCCACCGGGTCCGCGGTCAGCCTCGGGACGGTCTTCCGGGACCGCCGTTTCATGGCACTGGTCGGGCTGACCTTCCTGGTGGCGCTGGTCTTCCAGCAGGGCAGTACCACGCTGGCCGTGAGCATGGGCAAGTCCGGGCTCAGCACGGAGCAGTACGGTCTGGTGATCGCACTCAACGGTCTGCTGATCGTCCTGCTGCAGATCCCGGTCACCCGGCTGCTCCAGGGCCGGGACCGCGGGGTGCTGCTGCTGGCCGCCGCGCTGCTCATCGGCTGGGGCTTCGGCCTGACCGCGTTCGCCGGCTCGTCCGCGCTGATCTACGCCGGCAGCGTCGCGGTCTGGACGCTCGGCGAGATCATCCAGGCGCCGACCAGCATGGGTCTGGTGGCCGAACTCTCGCCGACCCACGCCCGCGGCCGCTACCAGGGGGTCTACTCGCTCTCCTGGTCAGCCGCCTCGTTCCTGGGCCCGGCCGCCGGCGGCTTGCTGCTGGACCACGCGGGCCACCGCACCCTCTGGTACGGCTGCGCGGTGGTCGGCACGGTCGCGGCGGTGGGCTACCTGGTGCTGGGCCGCCGGGCGGACGCGGCGCGTCAGCCGGCGCCGGTACCGGTCTCGGCCTGAGCGTCGGTCCCGGCCCCCGCGTCCGGCACGGGCTGCCCGGGCTTGGCCAGGTGCTTGAAGGCGTCCAGGTTGCGGGTGGACTCGCCACGCTTGGTCCGCCACTCCCACTCCCGCCGGATGGCCGAGGCGAATCCCAGCTCCAGCAGGGTGTTGAACGGCTCGTCTGCGTTCTCCAGCACGGTGCCGAGCAGCCGGTCCACCGTCGGCCCGGTGAGCGCCTCCAGCGGCAGCCGGCCGGTCAGGTAGACGTCGCCGAGCGGGTCCAGCGCGTACCCGACGCCGTACAGCCTGGTGTTGCGCTCCAGCAGCCAGCGGAAGACGGCCTCGTGGTTCTCGTCCGGACGGCGGATCACGAAGGCGTTCACCGAGAGGGTGTGGTCGCCGACCCGCAGCGCGCAGGTGGTGCTGAGCTTGCGGGTGCCGGGCAGCGTCGCGACCAGCGTGTAGGGGTCGGCGACGGCCGGCTCCCAGTCGACACCGGCCTCGTCGAGCGCGGCGGCGAGCAGTCCGAGGGCCTCGTCCTTGGTACGGGTTGCCATGACCGTGACGTTACCGGCTGGTACCGGTCCGCGCCGTGTTCTCCCCTTGTTGGAGGGTCCGCCGCTGGTGCGCTGCCTACTGCTGGCTCAGCCGCCGCCGCGCTCCGGCCAGCCGACCGGCCGGGCGGGCCAGCGCCCCCGCGTACACGTCGGCGGTGGCCGCCGCGGACGCGCCCCAGCCGAAGCCGGCCGCGTGCCGGGCCGCCGCCGCGCCCTGCCTGGCCACCAGCTCGGGCTCGGTCACGTACGGCTCCAGCGCCCGAGCCCAGGCGGCCGGTTCGTGGCCGCGGACCAGCGTGCCGGTCTCGCCGTCCCGCACCGCGACCGGCAGGCCACCGACCGCCGCGGCCACCACCGGCGTCCCGCAGGCCTGCGCCTCCAGCGCCACCAGCCCGAAGGACTCGCTGTAGGAGGGCATCGCCAGCAGCGTGGCCGCCTGGTACCACTGGGCCAGCTCGGCCTGGCCCACCGGCGGGTGGAACCGCACCACATCGGCGACGCCGAGCTGGGCGGCGAGCTTCTGCAGGCCCAGCGGCTTGGCCAGTCCCGTCCCGGACGGGCCGCCGACCACCGGGACCACCAGGCGCTCGCGCAGCTCGGGCCGCCGCTCCAGCAGTGCCGCGACCGCCCCGAGCAGCACCTCGGGGCCCTTGAGCGGCTGTATCCGGCCGGCGAAGAGCAGCACCGCGGCGTCGGCCGGCAGGCCGAGCCGGGCCCGGGCGGCGCGGCGGTCGCCCGGCCGGAAGACCTCCAGGTTGACCCCCGGGTGCACCACGGCGAGCTGGTCGCCCCGGGCGCCGTAGTGCGCGGCGAGCTCGCCCGCCTCGTCCGCCGTGTTGGCGATCAGCCGGTCGGCCGCCTCGACCACCTGGGTCTCGCCGATCACCCGGGCCGCCGGCTCGGGTGTATCGCCCTCGGCCAGCGCCGCGTTCTTGACCTTGGCCATGGTGTGCATGGTGTGCACCAGCGGCACGCCCCAACGCTGCGCGGCCAGCCAGCCGACCTGCCCGGAGAGCCAGTAGTGCGAGTGCACCAGGTCGTAGTGGCCGGGTCGGTGCCCGGCCTCGGTGCGCAGCACGCCGTGGGTGAAGGCGCACAGCTGGGCCGGCAGGTCCTCCTTGATCAGGCCCTCGTACGGCCCGGCGGTGACGTGGCGGACCAGCACGCCGGGCGCGAGCTCGACGGTCGGCGGCAGTTCGGAGGAGATGGCCCGGGTGAACACCTCGATCTCGATGCCGAGCCCGGCCAGGCGCTTGGCCAGCTCGACGATGTAGACGTTCATGCCGCCGGCATCACCGGTGCCCGGCTGGTGGAGCGGTGAGGTGTGCACGCTCAGCATCGCGATCCGGCGCGGACGACGCGGCCGGCCGGCCGCCAGCGCGTGCAGGCGCCCGCGGATCGGCGGGGTCTGCCGGTCACGCCATACCGTCGACACGGGGGGCTTGATCACGTGGCTGCGGCCTCTCTGGTCTGCACTGCGACGCCTTGGGCGACGACCACTCCTGTGGTTCCAACTGGAAGACAACCTCCCAGAGTGCACGCCGCATTCCCGCGACCGGGCAGGTCGGGCCGACGGAGCGACGCACATCACGCCGACCGCCGCGCCCGGCCCCGACCCGGCCCGGCGTACCCTGCGGGGATGGCCGCTTCCTTCGACCCGGGCTCGTCCGGGCACTCCGCCGCGCTCCGGCCGCCGGGGACGCCCAGGACACTCAGGACGACGGGGACGCCCAGGACGCCCAGGACGTCTAGGACGCCGACCGCCACGGCCCGCCCGGTCGGCACGGTCACCCGAGGCACCACCAACACCAACCGACTGCGGCGGATGGACCGCTGGATCGTCCACACCCTGGGCCCGCGGCTGCGCGCCGCCGACCGGCCGCCGGTGGCCGTCGACCTCGGCTACGGCGCGGCGCCCTGGACGGCCGTCGAGCTGTCCAACCGGCTCCGGACGGTCCGGCCCGACCTACGGACGGTCGGCATCGAGATCGAGCCCGCCCGGGTCGCCGCCGCGCTGCCCTACGCCGAGCCGCCGGCGCTGACCTTCCGCCGCGGCGGCTTCGAAGTGCCGCTGGACGGTGGTGCGGCGCAGCTGATCCGGGCCGCCAATGTGCTGCGGCAGTACGAGGAGGAGGCGGTGCGCGGGGTCTGGGAGCGGCTCTGCGGCCGGCTGGCGCCGGACGGCCTGCTGGTCGAGGGCACCTGCGACGAGATCGGCCGCCGCCATGTGTGGGTGGCGCTCGACCCGACGGGCCCGCGCACGGTGACCTTCGCCGCCCGACTGGCGGGCCTGGAGCGCCCCTCGGACCTGGCCGAGCGGCTGCCGAAGGCGCTGATCCACCACAACGTGCCGGGCCGCTCGGTGCACGCCTTCCTCACCGACTTCGACCGGGCCTGGGCCGCCGCCGCGCCGTACGGGGCGTTCGGCGCCCGGCAGCGCTGGGTGGCCGCGTGCACGGCACTGTCGGGGCAGTGGCCGCTGGTGGACGCGCGGGGGCGCTGGCGGCAGGGCGAGGTCACGCTGCCCTGGTCGGCACTGGCGCCCTGAGCAGGGCATTCAGGTTCACTCGAACGAGTTATCGAATTCCCCTGGCGTGTTGACGGGGCATCAGGCCACTATGGGGGCGCACCTGGTGACACCCGCTCCTTGACTCGATCACACTGCTGTCGGGCCCCGCCCGACTAGCCGGCCAACCCCAGTTCCTCCCGCACCCGCGCGAAGATCTCGTACGCCTCCGCGCCGAACAGCACGAACCGCACCTCCAGGTCCACCGCCTGCTCGACCGGATCCTCCGCCAGCACCTCGGCCACGGTCGACAGCGCGATCCGGGCCGCGTCCTCCAGCGGCCACCGGTACACCCCGGTGGACACCGCGGGGAACGCCACACTCCTGGCCCCCAGCTCCAGCACCGCCAGCCGGAGCGACTCCCGATAACAGGAGGCCAACAGCCGTGCCCCCTGCTCGTACCGCTCCGCCCCGTACACCGGCCCGACGGTGTGCACCACATGATCGGCCGGCAGCCGACCGGCCGTGGTGGCCACCGACCGGCCGACCGCCAGCCCCCGCCCGTAGTGCGAGGCCCGCAGCGCGCGGCACTCGGCCAGGATCTCGGGACCGCCCGCACGGTGGATCGCCCCGTCGACACCACCGCCACCGAGCAGCGACGAGTTGGCGGCGTTGACCACCACGTCCACCCGCTGCTTCGTGATATCACCCTGAACCAAAGTGATCTGCGTCACCGTCAGCCTCCCGCAATCCGGCCGTGCCGCCGCCCGGCCCCAACCCGTTCACGCTAGCGAGCAAGCCCGCCACCTGCGTGGCAATAACCACATCCACAGCGGCCCGTCAGGGAAATGCCCGGAGATCACGTTATGGTCGCGAGAAGCTCCCTGACTCGCGGTGCCTCGCGGGCACTGCGCGCGGACCGCAACCGTTACCCCGTCAGGGAAAGGGAGGAACATCCGTGCCCGCTACGGGAGACGGGCCAGGACTCGGCGCCGAAAGCCGGTCCGGTGCCCCGACAGGAGCTGGCGTCCGTCAGCGTGTCGCTGCCCCCTGCCCTGATCCGGCCACCGCCACGCTCGGTGCCGACGGACTGAACGGGCTGAACGGACTGGGCGGCCTGGACTCCCTGCACGGCCTGGAGACCCTCGAGACCTTCGGTCGACTCGGCGCGCTGAGCGCATTCGGCGAGCCCCCGCACGCCGCCGGGCACCCGGCGGCCACGGACGGCGAGCCCGCCGCCGCCCTCGCGCTGCCCGGCCCCCGCTCCACTTGGCGCCGCGCGGCGATCGACCGGGCCGCCGCGCCGCTCAAGCTGCTGGTGATCGAGAACGACACCAGCGACGCCCGGCTGCTCGAGGAGCTGATCGCCGCCAGCGGCACGCCGGTCGAGCTCTCCTGGGCTCGCGGTCTGGACCAGGCCGCCGCCCAGCTGACCCCGCAGCCCGCCGTCCCCGGCCGCCGGGCCCGCACCCTGCCGATCGACTTCAGCTGCGTGCTGCTCGACCTGGCCACCCCGCCGACCGCCGACCCGGCCCGGGCCGCGGCCGCCGTCGGCACCGACCCCCTGGACGGGCTGCGCGAGCTGCTGCGGCTCGCCCCGAACGCGGCCGTCGTCGTGCTCACCGACGCCGCCGACGCCCAGCTGGGCGCCGCCGCGGTGGCCGCGGGCGCCCAGGACTTCCTCACCAAGGACGACACCGACGGCCCGCTGCTGGCCCGCGCGCTGCGCTACGCCGTGGAGCGCAAGCGGGCCGACGAGTCGCAGCGCCGGCTGGTCGAGGCCGAGCTGCGCGGCCAGGAGAACGCCCGGCTGCAGCGCCACCTGCTGCCCACCCCGCTGCTGGAGGGCGCCGAACTCTCCTTCACCCGCCGCTACCGGCCGGGGCGCCGTCGCGCCCTGCTCGGCGGCGACTTCTACGACGCCGTCCGCACCGACGACGGCACGGTCCACGTGGTCATCGGCGACGTCTGCGGGCACGGCCCCGACGAGGCCGCCCTCGGAGTCGCGCTGCGGATAGCGTGGCGGACCCTCGTCTTCGCCGGCCTGACCGGCCAGACCCTGCTGACCACCCTGCAGCACGTGCTGGAGCACGAGCGGCGCAGCGACGAGATCTTCGCGACCCTGTGCATGCTGGTGATCACTCCGGGCGCGCCGCCGGACCAGGCTCCGCGCGGCCACCGCCGCGCCACCGACGGCGGTCGCACGCCCGGCGAGCGCCCGGCTCCCGGGGTCGGTCAGCAGCCTCTGCCGTCCGACCGGCCCGGCGTGGAGCACGCCCAGCTCTACCTCGCGGGGCACCCGGCGCCGCTGCTGCTCACGCCGTCCCAGCGTCCCGTGGTGGTCTCCTTCGACCAGGCGGGCCCGGCGTTGGGCCTGCTGCCCTGCGACGACACCGAGGCCAGCTGGCCGCCGCACCACCTCGAACTGCCGCCCGGCTGGAGCCTGCTGCTCTACACCGACGGCCTGATCGAGGGCCGGGTCGGCGCCGGCTCACGCCGGCTGGGCCAGGACGGCCTGCTCGGCCTGATCGGCGACCACCAGGCGAACGGGCTGACCCGAGGTCGGCTGGTGGACGGCGCCCTCGCCGAGGTCGAGGACCTCAACGGCGGCGCACTCACCGATGACGTCGCGGTGCTGCTCCTGGAGCGGATCCAGCAGCCACCGCTACTGGGCTGAGTGGCGGCTGCTGGACCCGCTCCGGGAGCAGCGCCGCCTCAGCCCAAGCTCGCTGGCAAGCCGCAGCGTCACCAGGGCCCGTAAGGCCCCATGTTGCGACGGTCGTCCTTGCCGCCGCGGCCACCCGTCAGCGCCTTGATGGCCGGGCGGACGTCGACCATGTAGACGATCGCCGCGACCAGACCGGCCAGGGTCAGGAAGCTGCCGATGAAGTTGGCCCCGAAGAGCAGGTCGAGGCCGAGCGCGATCCCGAGCACGACCAGCCAGAACGTCTTGGTCTTCTTGTCGGCGGCGCGGTACGCGTCCTCCCGCCGCACGGCGGCGTCCACGAAGGCGAACCCCTTGAACAGGATGATCCCGACCGACAGCCACCAGAGCGGGTTCAGGAGGTTGATGTACGCGATGTAGCCCACCCGGGTCTCCTCACACGAAGCCTCGCCGCCGCCAGACCTTGACTTCCCACGGCTGAGTCATTCCATCCTGACACGCTGCGGCGCCCGACAGACGGTGAACGTGTCAGGCGCGCGCAGCGTGCCCGGGGCCGGTCGGACGGCCGCGCCGCCGCCCCGCTGCCGCTGCTGCTACTACTACTTCGCGGTACCGGGCGACTTCCGGGCCCGGGTGGCCTTCTTCGCCGGCTTCGCCTCGGCGCTCGCGTCCTCGACGATCTGGGCGTCCACCGCGGCCGGCTCGACGATCTCGACCGTCACCGCCGCGCTCTCCGGCTGCGCCGGGGAGCCCTGCCCCACCACGCCCTTGCCGCGCTCGGCCAGCTCGTCGTAGACCTCCTTGGCCTTCACCGCGAGGCCGGCGGCCCGGCCGACCTGCTGGAACGCGAAGGTCTGCGCCCGGTCCTGCAAGGACTTGAGGTCGGTCGGCAGCGTGGTCACCGTCCCGACCATCTTGGCCTGCGCCTGCGCCAACCTGGTCTGCGCCTCCTGCAGCCGCGCGGCCGCAGCGTCCTGCGTGGCCCTGCGGTCGGCGGCCAGCGCCTCGAGGTGCCCGGGCACCTCGCGCAGCTTCGCGTACGCCAGGTCGCCGGCACCCGCGAGCGCGTACAGCGGCGTCGGGTCGCTCAGGGTCTTCCTGATCTCGTTCCTGATCTCATCGGTGCTGGGCATCAGCATTTCCTCTCCATCGTTCGGCCTCACTCGGCCCTGTTGTCACGCACGAAGGCCTCGTACACCGCCAGCAGCGCGTGCTTCTGCTGCTCACTGATCGCCGTGTCCGCGAAGATCGCGGCCCGCAGCTCCACCCCACCGGCAGGCCGTTCCTCCAGGATTCCCGCCTGCACGTAGAGCGTCTCCGCCGAGATCCGCAGCGCCTTGGCGATCTGCTGCAGAATCTCCGCGCTCGGCTTGCGCAGCCCCCGCTCAATCTGGCTCAGATACGGGTTCGACACACCCGCTACCTCCGCCAGCTGGCGCAACGAGTACTGCGCGGCACGCCGCTGCTCCCGGATGTACTCACCCAGGGAGCCCACCTTCAGTGAAGCCATACCCTCATGCTGCCCACTGCTGCTTGCAAAAGCAAGCACCCAGCTAGCGCGTCGGCGCGGCAACCGTGTGACTTCGCACGATAGATGGCCACTTTGCAGGCTTGTTGACCAACCTCTCCAGGCGACTTGGCCAGCGAGACAGGGCACGGCGAGAGGCTCGGTGATGACCGGCCCGCCCGCCCCGGGGACGGCCATCCGGGCTGTCAGGCACACCTCCCAGGCTCAGCCCATGAATGATCAAATCTGGGTTGGCGTTCGGGAGCGCGTGCGGGCGTTGGGGGTAAGCCCGGCAGGTACCAGCGTCTTCGGGTCGTCGGGGCACCGGTTCGCGTTGGACGAGCCGCTGACCCCGGCCGAGGTCGATGACCTCGAGGCCCAGGCAGGCGTTGTCCTGCCCGAGGCCGTGCCGTTCGCGGGGCCGTGTTGCGTGAGCTGGCTGCCGGGGCCGGCAGCCGGGTTGAGCGCCACGTTCTGGACGCTGCGGTACACCGGTCCGGGCTCGAGGAGGCCAAGGAGCAGGCCCCGTGCATCGAGTTCCGCCCGTGGGCCCTCGCGCACGAGCGGGAGCCGCTCGGTGCTGTCGAGCTGGCGTGGTGCCTCAAACTCGACCGCATCCACATGCCGCCGATGAACCGGTTCCCGCGCGTGCATGCGCTGTTGGCGGCCGCTTACGCCCAGCCGGTGCTCCGCCAACTGTGCCGGTGACCAGCCACTTCAACCTCTGGTTCTCCACCAGTACCACGGCGCGATGGAACACGACACGGGTCGGGTACATGATCTGGCCGCACGATGAGGGGTTCTACGGGGTTCGGAACGGGAGTGAGTTGCTCGCGCGCTTCGATACGCCGGAGGAGGCCGTAGCCTTCGTGGTTGCCGTCCTGCCGGAGGGGATCGGGCCGGCGAATTGAAGCGTCATTCGAGCGGGCATTGGCAGCGATGATGCCAGGCGCATGCAGTGCGGCTGTGGCCGACTGCCCGTTGGTGGGCGGGCAGTCGGAGGCTGGTTAGCGGTGGGTGGTGGCGAGGTGGAGGAAGGCGGTCCAGGCGGTGGGGGTGAGGGTGAGGGCGGGGCCGTGCGGGTCCTTGGAGTCGCGGACGTGGATGGTGGCGGGGGTCTTGGCGATCTCCACGCAACAGGTGGCTTCGTTGGTGCTGTAGCTGCTCTTGTTCCAGACGAGTTCGATGGCGTTCATCGTTCTCCCAAAGGCTGGTTAGCGGTGGGTGGTGGCGAGGTGAAGGAAGATGGCCACGCCAAACTCCCTTTGCGTCATTCCCCGTTTCTCGCGAAAGAATCTGATCAGCTTGCCGAGGGCGCGGAAGAGGTCGGCCGCGCCCTCGGACTCCTCGGGCGCCTCCGGGCGCTTCTCCTCGGCGAGGTCGCCAAGCTTTTCGAGTTCACTGGGCCGACTCGCCCCAGGAACCCCAACTGTCTTGTCCTGCCCCGTAGTCGTCATCGTGACCACCGTTCCTGACACCCGATCAAAGGGCTACGGCCGCCGACCCGGACAGGCCCGCACGAGTGCCGGCGGCTCAGCACCCAGACGCCTCTCCACCTTGAGCGGCGGTGTCCCGTAGCCGGACGCGCCGCCCACGTTGGGGGACGACGTCGATCAGGGACGAGCGGTGGGAGCCCGTGATGTTCTCTCCGGACCGCACGGTCGGCGCCGTCGTGATCTCGCATCTCGGCTGCGCCGCCCGCCAGTGGCTGATCATCAGCGGCCCCGAGCAGGGGCGCATCTGGTCCGACAACCGGGTGGACGACGAGGACCTCACTCCGCTGCTCGACGGGCGCGGGGAGCCGGTGACCTTCGCCCAGTGGTACCTGTCCTGGCTCGAGAACAGCGAACGTCAGCAGCAGATCATCCCTTCGTAGCATTCGATGATCTTGGTGACGTTGTACCCGCTCCCAGTGCGCCAGCAGCGGATAGCCCCACATGTGGCCTGGCCGACTACCCCGAAAACGTTGGCCAACTACAAAGCACAGTCACAAACCGCAACACGCGATGCGTCCGGCTACCGACGCAGCCCAAGGGGCACGCCCACTCGGCTGACCGCGTGGCCGTGCATCCGATCGGTTCGACTACGGATCCTTCCGGTCAGCACATCCGGCTCGGGTTCTGACCGGCCGTCTAACGTGACCGTCAGTGGGGGAAACCACTGACTCCCTTGGAGGTGAGCCGTGCGTCCCGAGATGACACGGCGTCAATCCGCTCGGCGGCCCGAGAGCGGCCCGGTCAAGCGCGGGTTCCTGCGGCCGGGTGCCCTGTGCTCGCTGGCCGCGGCGGCCGTACTGGCGTTCGCCGGTGCCGGGACTGCCGTGGCTCAGCCGTCGGGCGGCCCCGGCGCGCCGGCCGCGCGGGCGACCACGGCCTCCAGCGGTTCCGCCGGCTCCAGCAACTCCACGGCGAGGCTGTCCGACGGCACCGTCGTCGACTCGGCCGCCGCCGCGAGCAAGGTGCAGGACTACTGGACGCCCGAGCGGATGAAGAACGCGATCCCGCTCGACGCCCCGGACCCCGGCACGCCGCCCTCCGGCAGCGCAGGCCCCGCCGCCGCACCGACCGGCGAGCCGGGCAGCACCGAACCGGTCGCACCGACCGTGCCGGGCCGAGCCGGCCTGCGGGAGCCGCTGATCAACGAGTCCGCCGCAGTGGGCAAGGTGTTCTTCACCGACCCGAGTGACGGCAAGGACCACGTCTGCAGCGGCAGCGCCCTCAACAGCCCGTCCAGGCAGCTCGTGATCACGGCCGGCTCCTGCGTGCACGGCGGCCAGGGCAAGACCTGGATGACCAACTGGATCTACGCGCCCCGGTACCGTTCCAGCAGCTACCCGTTCGGCACCTACGCCGCCAAGCAGTTCCGCGCCTTCGACGCCTGGATGAGCAGCAGCGCCCCCAGTCGCAACGTGGGCCTGGTGACCACCTGGCCGCAGAACGGCACCCGCCTGGTGGACGCCACCGGCGGCCAGGGCCTCTCCTGGAACTACCCGCAGAACGTGGACGTCACGGCCCTCACCTACTCGCTCGACCGCAGCGACGGCGAGATCCAGCAGTGGTGCACCGGCACCACCGCGCGGGGCTACTTCAGCGGGACCATCGGGCTCTACTGCAGCCTCGGCACCAGGTCACCCGGCGGCCCCTGGCTGCGCGAGTTCGACAACTCCACCGGCCTCGGCCACGTCAACGGCGTGATGTCCGCCATCGACTGCAGCGACTGGAACCAGAGCTCGTACTTCGACGACGGAGTGAAGTCGATGGTCGACGCCCAAGGCAGCGTCACCTGACGCGGCACCAGCCGCCGCACCGCGGCCGCCCGGCGTACCTTCGCGCCGGGCGGCCGCGGCGTTCATCCGGGGAGCAGATCGACGTTGCCGTCGAACTGCCAGAGCGGGTTCGGCACCGCCTTTCCCCCGCTGATGATCAGGAAGTAGCCGTTCACCTCCACCGGACCGTCTCCGTCGGCGGTGTACCGCCCGTTCGCGGTGACATTGAGCTGGTAGACGGCTTGGGCGGTGGCGTTGTAACCGGGGACGTTCCAGGAGACCGTGCAGCGCCAGTCGTTGCCCGATCCCTCCTGCGCGCCGAGCCCTGCGCTCTTGTCACAGGCCGCGGAGGTCTGCAACTGCGCTTCGGTGACCGGCGGTTGGCGCATCTGCGCTTGCTGGAACCGGTAGAGGTGGGCGAACGCCGTGGCCACCGACCGTTGCACCTTGGTCTGGTCGATGCCGGAACCGCCAGTCCCGGTCGTCACCGCGACGACACCGACCGTCGCGGCCAGCACCCCGACCAGCGGGAGGACACCCAAGGTCAGCACCTTGCGTCCGGCGCCGTCGTTGTTGAGATTGGTGAAGTCCCGGCGGAGGAAGAGCAGGTAGGCCAGTGCCGTCGCGGCGACCGCCCACACCAGACTGACCCCGACGCCGATCAGCAGGGGCCCGAGTTGCCGGGGATCGGCGAAAAGACCGTTCCAGGAGATGAAGGCGTAGCCGGGCAGTGCCAGGCGCACCGGGACCGGCAGCGGCAGCATCTGCGCCACCTGCATCCCGAGGGCGGCGAGCATGGGCAGGAGCAGGCCCATCGGGGATCGCCCCAGGGCGATGGACCCGAGCAGCCCGATGGCCGCCAGGGCGAGCGTCGGCGCCAGCACGCAGACCCAGGCCAGCAGGACACTGCCGGCCGCGTCCCCGCCGGAGAGCTGGTGGCCGTCCAGCCCGACCAGCGGCTGGTTCCCCTCCGCGAGCAGGCCGCCGAACACGCTGGAGACGGCCAGGCCTGCCACCAGCAGCCCGATCACGGAGATGCTGGCGATCGCCTTGGCCGCGAAGATACGCCGGTGCGAGCGGACCGCGATGAGCAGATGGCGCCAGGTGCCCAGCCGGTCCTCGGAGGCGAACACGTCGCCGGCGACCATGGACGTGACCAGCGGCAGCGCCCAGGTGCCGGCGAAGCCGAGCACCACCAGCGACCCGGCCCAGCCGGTGGCGTGCATCCACCGGCCGAACAGGGTGTCCGACGGCAGAGTGCTCTGCTGGTCGATCGCGAAGACCAGCAGGCCCGGACCGAGCCAGCACAGCCCGATCAGCAGGCGCACCCGCCAGGCGGAGAACTGCTTGACCAACTCGAAGCGGAGGATGCGGGCCACCGGGACCGGGCGCGCACCCGCCGTCCCGGCCCCAGCCTCAGCCCCGGCGGCGGGAACGGGGGCGGGGGCGTCAGCGACGGTCGCGGTCATCGGTCGGCCTCCTGCTCGGTCAGGGCGAGGAACGCGGCTTCCAGCGGTGAGACGACGGGCGCCAACTCACGCAACGCGATGTCGTCGCGCACCATCCGGGCCACGAGTTGGTCCACGGCTGCCACCCGGGCGCGGACGACGATCACATCGGTGTCCGGTCGTGCCGGGGCGTCGTAGCCGTCGATGATGCTCACACCGGGCGTTGTGGCCGCGACCGCGCGAGCGGCGGACGGATCCGACGCGCGCAGCCGGTAGTCGAGTTCGCGGTTGTCATCGGAGAGCTTTGCCACCGGTCCGGAGAAGACCACGCGCCCGGTGGCCAGGATGGTGACCTCGGAACACAGCGCCTCCAGATCGTCCATCCGATGGCTGGACATCACGACCGTGACGCCTTCGGCGGCCAGCCGGCTGAGCACACCGTGCACGTGCTTCTTGCCGACCGGGTCCAGGCCGTTGGACGGCTCGTCGAGCACCAGCAGCCGTGGCCTGGTCAGCAGCGCCGCGGCCAGCCCCAGCCGCTGGCGCATGCCCAGGGAGAACCCACGGACCTTGGCGTCGGCGACGTCGGCGAGCCCGACCTGCTCCAGTGCCTCCTCGACACCCGTGGCGGGCGCGTCATCAGGGCGCAGCGCGACCAGCGTCGCAAGGTTCTGCTTCGCGGTGAGAGTGGGGTAGAGGCCGGGCCCGTCGACGAACCCGGAGACACCGTCAGGCGCGGCCGGCGCGCGTCCCACCGGAGTGCCGAGGATCTCCAGACTCCCTTCGTCAGCGACGGCCAGGCCCAACAACAGGCCGAGGAGCGTGGTCTTGCCGGCGCCGTTCGGGCCGACCAGGCCGTGGATCTGACCCTGCGTCATGCTCACATCGATGTGGTCGAGGGCGACGACATCACCGAAGACTTTGGTGATGCCCCGGCCTCTCACCGCGACGGGTGTGTCCATCCGTTCATCCATCCCTCAGCTGGCGCTCAGCTGATCCTGAAGAACCCGATCTTGAAGAACCTGAGCCTGGCGCGTGACGCGCAACCTCGAGGACAGCGGCCTCGTCCCGTGCAAGCGGCACCGGGTGGTGCACCGCAGTGCACCACCCGGCACTCTTTCGCGATCACATGATCCGCATCGGACTCGGCGAACTCGTCAGGCTCAGCTGACGTTCAGCGCGGTGTCGTCGAGCACGAACGACGTCTGGTACTCGAAGTCCTCGACACCGGTGAACTTCAGCGTCACCTGCTGGCCGGCGTAAGCGCCGAGGTTGAAGGTGTGCTGCGCGTATCCGGTGTTGTGGTTGAGGTTGGAGTAGGTGGCCAAGGTGCCCAGGACGGTGCCGGAGCTGTTGAGCACCTGCACCTTGAGGGTGTCGTAGGCGGTGGTCGTCGAGGTCTCGGCCGTGTTGGTGTGCAGCCAGAAGCTGAAGCTGTAGTTGCTGCAGCCGCTGGGCAGCGTGACGGTCTGGGCCAGGGTGTCGGTGGTGGCCTTGCCCCAGCCGTCGAGCCAGGCGTCCCAGGTGCCGCTGTGCTGCGGTTCGGAGCTGCTGTTGCCGATCACCGCGAGGGGGCTGTGCGTCGAGGTGACGGTCCACGGCGCGGGGTTGGAACTGCCGTTCTCGAAGCCCGGGTTGCCGAGCAGTTGCTGTGCCTGGCAGCCCGTGCCGGTGGGGGTGACCGTCGCCTCGCTACTCGCCGCCCCCTCGCCCACGCCGTTCACCGCGGTGACGGTGTAGTAGTAGGCCTGACCGGCGGTCAGCCCCGTGTCCGTGCACGAGGTCACCGCGCCCAGGCCGCTGCAGCCGCCGCTGGTCAGCAGCGTCTCGCCGCCGCTGGCGGTGCCGCGGTACACCTTGTACGAGGTGACGTTCTCGCCGCCGGTGTTGGACGGCGGCGTCCAGCTCAGCGCGGCCTGCCCGGTTCCGGCGCTCGCCGTCAGGCCGGTGGGCGCACCCGGTACCGTCGCGGCGATCGGCGAGGCTGTGATGGTCACCGTCGAGGATGCGGAGTTCGCCGGCGAGGCGCTGTCGGTGACGGTCAGCGTCGCGGTGTAGGTACCCGCGGTGCTGTAGGTGTGGCTCGGGTTCTGGGTCGTGCTGCTGGTCCCGTCACCGAAGTTCCAGCTGTAGTTGTACGCCGGGGTACCACCGGTGCCGGTGCCGGTGAAGGCGACGTTCAGCGGCGTCTGACCGGAGGTCGGCGTGGCCGAGGCGGTGGCCGCCAGCGGGTTGCCGACGGCGTTGACCGTGGTCGTCACCTGCGACGTCGCGGTGTTGGCCGGCGAGGCGCTGTCGGTGACGGTCAGCGTCGCGGTGTAGGTACCGGCGGCGGTGTAGGTGTGGCTCGGGTTCTGGGTCGTGCTGGTGGTCCCGTCACCGAAGTTCCAGCTGTACGTGTACGGGGCCGTGCCGCCGGTGGCCGAGCCGGTGAAGGTCTCCGTCAGCGGCGCGTTGCCGGTGGTCGGGGACCCCTTGGCGCTCGCGGACAGCGGGGTCGAGCCCTGGACCCAGAAGTCCTCGAGCGGGTCGCCGAGCGCGGCCTGGTCCGCGGTCGTCATCGGGAAGGTGGACGAGCCCAGGTTGTCGTTCGGGTCGATGACGCCGGAGTGCACGTTCTCCATCGTGCGTTCCATCGCCGCCACCACGTTGCCCGTGGTGTACGCCACGTGCGAGACGTAGTTCTGCTTGACGTAGGCCGACGGCCCGATGACGAGCAGCGGCACGCGGTAGGTGTTGCTGACGTGGTCCGGGCCGTTGCTGCCGTTCTGGGTGTCGTCCTCGGTGACGACGATCAGGGTGTTGTTCTTGTACGTCGGGTTGCTCTCGATGGAGTTGACGATGTTGTTCGTCGCGGTGTCGTTGCCGGAGATGTCCTGGTAGGTGCCGGGGTGGTCGTTGAACAGCTCGACGTAGTTGTAGGCCGGCATCCCGTTGGTGTTGATGAAGTTGAGGTAGTCGTTGGAGATCGTGCTGTCGGGGAGGCTCTGGTTCTGGCAGGTGTACTCGTTGGTGTGCAGCTCTTCGGGGATGTTGGTGCCCGGGCGGTTGGGCGGCAGGACCTCGACCTTGCCGTCGGCCGGGTTCTTCCAGTAGCCGCTGCCGCTGTTGAGCATCCAGTAGATGTCGCCGTTCATGATGAACGTGTACGGGCTGCTGCCACTACTGGTGCCGGACGGAGCCGTGCAGGCGCTGGTGCCCTCGTCCGTGGGACCCTTGCTGCTCTGCAGGAAGCGGTCGAACTGGGTGCCGTTCGACGGGTACGACTGCTGCTGGCTGCTGGACGAGGACTGCCCCGAGAACATGAACCAGTGGTTGGGGCCGGACGGCGGCTGAACACCGGTGCTGTACGAGTCGGACAGCGCGTAGGTCTTGGCCAGCTGGTGCAGGTCCGGCACGGAGCTGATGTGGTTGGTGCTCTGCACCTGGCCGTTGCAGCTGGGACTGATCGTGGTCGCGCAGTCGCCGAGGTAGTCGTCGAAGGTGTGGTTCTCCCGGTAGATGACCACGAAGTGCTGGAACGGCGGGAAGTACGGCGCCAGCGGGTTCACCGCCGCGGTGGGCTTCCCCACCACCGTCTGCTGGCCACCGACCGTCTGCACGACGCTCTTGTCGGTGATCTTGAGGTCCTTCGGCTGCGGGAACTTCGTGAACTCCACGCCGGGCGCGGCGAACACCGCGCCGGTGCAGTCGAAGTCGTCCGGCTTGTACGTCTGCGGACGCTGACCGACCGGAAGGTTCTTGGCGTTCGCCGGGCTGGTCGCCGGGTTCCAGCCCTTCAGCGTGCACGAGCCGACGCCGGTCGCGGGGTGCTTTCCGGCCCCCTGGGCGGTGGCCAGCGAGGCCCCCGCTAACGTGACAACGGCGAGCAGAGCCACACTCGCCGATCTCTTCTTCCACTTCCTCATCGACACCCTCCGTACGTGACGGTTCATGGTCAGATGACTGCGGTCCGTATGGTGGTCGCGAATCGGAGACCTAGCAAGTAGATGCGCGTAGATTTCTCTGGGACTCGGGTTTTTTGGTCTGGCGTTCGTCCCCTGTTGCCGGAAGGTTCGACGACTCTTGGACGCCGAGCCCGAGTAAGCGTTCGACCGCTGCGGTGAGTTGACGATGCGACAGGTTGGCTCGGTGATCTGGGAGATGCGGGCGCCGAAGAGGCTCGAGACCCAGGCTGACGCCCCTGTCTGCACAACCAATAGTTGTGCCTTCATGGCGGATCGGTTGTTTGATCTCGCCATCCACTACCCGCTTTGATGCCGATGGTCAGCGTGTGGTTGTTCGGATCGGCGAGAGGCGCGTTGGGTATGACGGGTAGGCGGGCGCTGGGGCGGCGCTTCGGGTGGTTGTGGGCGGCGTACGCCGTCAGCTCGTACGGCTCAGGGTTCGGGTTCGGCGCGTTTCCGTTGATCGCGGTCCTCGTGCTGCACTGCGGGCCCGCCCAGGTGGCGGCGCTGGCCGGCGCGGGGCGGGCGGTGGGAGCCGTGGTCGCGGTGCCGCTCGGGCCGTGGGTGGAGTTCCGCCGCAAGCGGCCGGTCATGATGGCGATGGACCTGATCCGGTTCGCGGCGTTGCTGAGCGTCCCGGCCGCGTACGCGCTCGGCTGGCTCAGCTTCACCCAACTCCTCGTCGTCGCCGTCGTCACCGCCGCGGCCGACATCGTCTTCAAGGCGGCCAGCGGTGCGTATCTGAAGGCACTGGTACCGCCGGCGGACCTGCTCGTCGCGAACGGCCGGTTCGAGTCCACGACGTGGACCGCGACCACGGTCGGGCCGCCGCTCGGCGGGGCCGCGATCGGACTGTTCGGCCCGGTGACGACCGTGGTGGCCGACGCGGCCAGCTACCTGCTCTCGGCGCTGGGCATCCGCGCCATCGGCGGGACGGAACCGCACCCCGCGCGGACCGGCGTACCGCGGCTGCGAGCGGGCGATCTGCTCGAGGGATGGCGCCACATCCTCGGCCACCCCGTGCTGCGCCCGCTGTTCTTCAACACGATCGTGGTCAACGGCCTGATCATGGCCTCCGAGCCGCTGCTCGCCGTACTCCTGCTGGGCCGCCTCGGGTTCGCGCCCTGGCAGTACGGTCTCGCGTTCGCCGCCCCTTGCCTCGGTGGTCTCGTCGGCTCCCGCCTCGCGCGCCCACTCGCGGCCCGCCTCGGGCAGCACAAGGTGATGCTCACCGTCGGGGCGCTGCGCGCGTGCTGGCCGGTCGGATTGGCGTTCGTCCAGCCCGGTGTCCCCGGGATCGTCCTCATCATCGCCGTCCAACTCGGCCTGGTGACCTGCTGCGGCCTGTTCAACCCGGTGCTGGCCACCTACCGGCTCGACCACACCGACCCCGACAAGGTCGCCCGCACCCTGTCCGCGTGGTCGGTCAGCAGCAGCGCCAGCATCGCGGCCATGACCGCGCTGTGGGGCCTGCTGGCCACCATCACCAGCCCCCGCACCGCGATCGCGCTCGCCGGAGTCCTCCTGCTGGCCACCCCGCTGCTGCTCCCACGCCGCGAGAACGCGCCCCGGAACGCAGGGGAACCGGCCGCGAGCCTCAGCTGAACCGCCCGTGGTACGTCGTCCTCGTCGTGGCGCTCCGGCGCCCGGGGTGGCTGGGGCCTGTCGTCAAACCCCCTTCTGGCGTCGCCGAGCAGAAGGGGGTTTGACGACAGGTCCTAGGTCAGCCGGATGGGCATCAGCACCGAGAAGTTCCCGGCCGCCTGGTCGGCTGAACGGATCGCCAACGGGCCGATCGTGCCGCCGAGTTCGAGGACCAGCTGGTCCGGTGCGCCGGCCGCGAGCGCTTCCAGCAGGAACTCCTGGTTCACCGCCACCCGCAGGTCGCCATCGGCCGCTTCGGTGTCCTCCAGTGCGGTGCCCGGCTCGCTCTCGACCACGCGCAGTTCGCCGCTGCGGCTGACGGCGAGGACGGTGACCGGGACCTCGTTCTGGTCGGCGGACCGGTCGGGGGTGGCCGGGGTGTACGGGCGGGTGGCGCCGTCCGCAACGGCGCGGCGCAGCGTGGCGGTGGGCAACTCGACCCGGTGGGTGGGCCGCAGGCGGATCAGGCTGCGGTAGTCGGGGAAGTCCAGGTCCAGCCGGTCGCCGGCCACCCGGCGCCCGCCGGCCTCGGCCGCCACCGAGGCTCCCTCGACCGTGAGGGTCAGCTCGCCGGCGCCCGCCGCGTCGGCTTCCGCCGCCATGGTGCCGAACTCGTCGGCGAGCGCGGCCGGCAGCAGAACGTTGAACTCGGTCGGGGCCGCCGCGCGGGCTGGGGCCGCGCCGACCGCCAACCGGTAGCGGTCGGTGGCCACCAGCCGCAGCAGCTCGCCGTCCAGGTCGAAGAGGATGCCGCCGAGCATCGGCGCCGCGGGCTCGGCGCTCACCGCGAAGCGCACGGCCGCCAGCGCCGCGACCAGGTCGGCTGCCGCCACGGTGAGCCGGGCACCGCCCAGGGGGTCGGCGGATGCGGAGGGGTCGATCGTCGTCATGGTGTGCTCCCGTCGGTCGATCAGCGTACGGACGTGGGAGAGCTCGCGACGCGCGTCCGCCAGACCGTCCTCCAGCCGCCGCAGGTGCGTGTCGAGCACCTGGTGGGCGGAGTCGGAGTCGGCCGGCGCGGCCAGCAGCAGCCGGATCTCGGCCAGCGGCAGTCCCACTCGGCGCAGCCGGCAGAGCAGCCGGGCGTCGGCGAGCTGGGCCGGCGCGTACCAGCGGTAGCCGGTCTGCGGGTCGACCCGGGCGGGGCCGAACACCCCGGCGCCGTCGTAGAACCGCAGCGCGCTGACGGTCAGTCCGCTCTCCCGGGCCAGCTGCCCGATACTGCGCATCACGCTCTCCATGACGAGGACTCTGAGGGCTCGACCAGGTCGAGGGTCAAGCGTGGTCGTGGTCGTGGTCGTGGCTCATCGGCCTCACGAGGTCAGCGCGCGGTAGACGGGGGCCAGCAGCGTGCCGAGGCCACGGCCGCGCACGGTGATGTCGGGTGCCGCCAGCCGCTCGACCGGCAGCGGCCCCGCCCGGCCCGGACGGGGGGTCGGGGGGAGCTCGTCCTGGCGAAGCGTGAAGTCGCCGACCCAGTAGTCGTCCAGTGGCCTCGCGGCACCCGTGCTGTCGTCGTTCATTCGGCGATCGCCTCCTCGGTGAGGGTGAGCAGCTCGCGCAGCTCACCGTCGGACAGGTCGGTGAGCCACCGCTCGCCCTCGCCGACCGCCGCCTCGGCCAGCGCGCGCTTGGCCTCGATCATCCCGGCGATCCGCTCCTCGACCGTGCCGGCGCAGACGAAGCGGCGCACCTGGACGGTGCGGTGCTGGCCGATCCGGTGGGCCCGGTCGGTGGCCTGCTGCTCGACCGCCGGGTTCCACCACCGGTCCAGGTGGACCACCTGGCTCGCGGCGGTGAGGTTGAGCCCGGTGCCGCCGGCCTTGAGCGAGAGCAGGAAGACCCCCGGTCCGTCGCCGCCGCCCGGTTCCTGGAACCGCTGAACCAGCTCGTCGCGCCGCCGGGCACTCAGCCGGCCGTGCAGGTAGAGCACCTCGGTGTCGAGGCGCTCGGCCAGGTGGCGGTGGAGCAGCGTGCCGAACTCGGCGTACTGGGTGAAGACCAGGGTGCGGTCGCCCTCGGCGAGAGCCTCGGCCAACACCTCCTCCAGCCGGGCGAGTTTGCCCGAGCGGCCGGCCACCGCCGAGCCGTCGTGCAGCAGTTGGGCCGGATGGTTGCAGACCTGCTTGAGCTTGCCGAGCGCGCCGAGCACCGCACCCTTGCGCTGCACCCCCTTGATCCCGCGCAGCCGGTGCAGCAGGTCGGCGACCACCGCCTGGTAGAGGCCGGCCTGCTCGGCGGTCAGCGTGCACCAGACGGTCATCTCCTGCTTCGGCGGCAGCGCGACCGCCACCGCCGGATCGTCCTTGCGCCGCCGCAGGATGAACGGGCTGGTCCGGCGCAGCAGTTCGGCGGTCCGCTCGGTGTTGGCGTGCTGCTCGACGGGGATCGCGTAGCGCTCCTTGAAGGCCGCCGCCGAGCCGAGCAGGCCAGGGTTGGCGAAGTCCAGGATCGCGTGCAGCTCGGTGAGGCGGTTCTCCACCGGCGTGCCGGTGAGCGCGATCCGGTGCTCGGCGGGGAGTGAACGCAGCGCCCGGGACTGGGCGGTGGCGCTGTTCTTGATGTTCTGCGCCTCGTCGGCGATCACCCGGTGCCAGGCGATCCCGCGCAGCTCGGGGCCGTCGCGCTGGACCAGTCCGTAGGTGGTGATCACCAGGTCGGCGCCGGCCACGGCGGCCCGCAGCTCGTCCCCGGTGGGACGGTCGGGGCCGTGCTGCACGTGGACCCGCAGCATCGGCGCGAACCTGGCCGCCTCGCGGCGCCAGTTGGCGATGAGCGAGGTGGGGCAGACCAGCAGCGTCGGGCCCGGCAGCGCGGAGTCGGCCAGCTCGCCCCGCTCGGCCGCCAGCAGCGCCAGGGCCTGCACGGTCTTGCCCAGGCCCATGTCGTCGGCCAGCACCGCGCCCAGCCCGAGCCGCCCGAGCGAGCGCAGCCAGGCCACCCCGCGCTCCTGGTACGGGCGCAGCGTGGCGCCGAAACCGGCCGGCAACGCGACCGCGGGATGCCCGGCCGCCGCCCGCTCGTCCGCCACCCGTTCGCCGAGCAGCGCACCGAACACCCCCGTGGCCGTGACGGCGCCGATCGGCAGTCCGGCGACCAGCGCGCCCGGGTCCAGGATCAGCTGGAGCAACCGCCCGGGCCGGCTCTCGCCGACCCCCTGCCGGGTCAAGAAGTCGACGGCGTCGGCAATCTGACGGACATTCATCTCGATCCACTGCCCGCGCACCCGCACCAGCCCGCGCTTGGCCGCCGCCAGATCGGCCAACTCCTCGGCGGTGAGCGGCTCGCCTTCCAGTGCCAGCCGCCACTGGAAGGCGACCACGGCGTCCCGGTTGAGCCAGGCATGCCCGTCCGGCGGCGGCGTGCCCGCCGTCCGTCCGGCGGCCGCGCCAGGAGCGGCGCCCCGCACCGTGAGCGCCATCCCCAGCCGTGGCCTGCGCTGCCACCAGCTCGGGAGCAGGACGCCGAAACCGGCCGAGGTCAGGGCCGGGGCCGCCTCGCGCAGGAAGTCCAGCGCGGTGTCCCGGTCCAGCGTCAGGCCGCTCGGCCGGCCCGCGCGCAGCGCCTGGCGCAGCTCGGTCCGGCATCGCACGGCCCGGTCCAGCTCGGCCAGATAGGCGCCCTGCGGGTCCTCGACCTTGCGCTCGAAGGCGGCCACCGCCGCACCGCCGGCCCACAGTTCGCCGGCGGTGACCAGCAGCGAGGGCTCGTCGACGGCCTGCAGCAGGAATTCCAGCCGCCAGTGGTCGTCGGAGGTGCCTCCCTCGGGGTCGGCGGGATCCGGCCCGAGCGGCTCGACCAGCCGGAAGCAGAGCCGGACCGCCGGCTGCTCGGGGCCGCCCGAGGCGTGCCAGGCGGCCAGTCGATCGGCCAGCCGGTCGAGCGCCGCCCGTGGCTCGCCCGGTTCCACCGCCAGCAGCCCGTCGCCCGCCCCGAGCCCGGCGAACCAGCGCTCGGCGGCCTGCCCGTCGGGCTCGCCCGCCGCCCCGACGCCGCGTGGCAGCCGCACCACACCCGGGTGGTCAGCCAGGGTGGCCCGGACCTCACGGTCGGTCAGCGCCTCCAGCACCTCGGCGAGCAGCACCGTGCCCGGCCGACCGGCCCGGGCCACCGGCGGGCAACCCTCGGCGAGGGCGGTCGCCTCGCGGCGGTCGGCGGTGCCCAGCACCGGCTGCCAGCGGGCGTACGGCGCACCGTCCAGCTCGACCAGCGCGGGCAGCACCTGGCCGCCACCGACCAGGCGCCAGGCCAGGTCGTGCACGGCGGTGAGCCAGCGCAGCGAGGACCCGTAGGCGACGTCGACCCGCCCCGGGCCGTCGAGTTCCGCGCTGGTCAGTGCCCAGCGCGGGTCGAACAGCTCGCCCAGCAGCTGGGCGGCCTCGGCCGGCTCGAAGACCAGCGCGGGCACCCGCCAGGCGTGCAGCGACACCCCGCTCGGCGCGGCCCGGCCGCCGAGCAGCTCGGGCGAGGCAGTGGGCACCCCGCTCAGCGAGGGCAGGGTCAGCGTGGTCCACCGCTCGGCCGCCTGGCCGGCCAGCCACCCGAGGCCGGGGCCGATGCCGCCGAGCAGGTCCGCGAGCAGCGCGGCGGGGCAGGCAAAGGGGTGCGGGCGAGCCATCGCCCCACCGCCCGGGTACGGCACCGGACCGCGCGCCGCGTCGAGCGCCCGCGCGTCCTCCGCCCACAGCGCCAACCGCCCGCCGCCCGGCCCGTGCCACAGCGCGTGCACCGCGAACACCGCTCCCGGACACCTCCTCCCGCGCTCGCCGGTCACCGTCGCCCGGTCACCGTCGCCCGGTCAGCCCGGTCGCTCTTCGCAGCCTAGCCACGACCTGTGACAACACATTCGGCCAGCTTGGTTGAAGGTTGAACGAAAAAGCCCTATGGTGGAGCCAACAAGTTGAAGCCTCAACAAAAGGCTTCGAACCCGAGGAGGAGCCATGGGCCTGTTCAGCCGCAAGACCACCGCCACCGCGACCGCCACCACCGTGCTGGACGCCCCGGCCGCGACCACCAGCACCGACCTCGCCCACCTCACCGGCGACTACACGATCGACACCACGCACAGCCGGATCGGCTTCACGGTGCGGCACGCCATGGTCACCAACGTGCGCGGCGAGTTCACCGACTACCACGGCAAGCTCCACCTGGACGGCAGCGACCCGGCCGCCTCCACCGTCGAGCTGGTGATCCAGGTGGCCAGCGTCGACACCGGCAACGAGCAGCGCGACGGCCACCTGCGCACCGGCGACTTCTTCGCGGTCGAGACCCACCCGGAGATCACCTTCCGCAGCACCGCCGCCGCCCAGCTCGACGCCGAGACCTACCGCCTGCACGGCGACCTCACCATCAAGGGCACCACCCGCCCGGTGGTCCTCGACCTGGAGTTCACCGGCAGCGCCGTCGACCCGTACGGCATCCAGCGGCTCGGCTTCGAGGGCTCGACCACCGTCGACCGCACCGACTTCGGCCTGAGCTACAACGCGGCGCTGGAGACCGGCGGCGTGCTGATCGGCGAGAAGGTCAAGCTCAGCTTCGACGTCTCCGCCGTCCGGGCCTGAGCCCGGCTGCCACGCCCGCCCGGCCCGTGACGCCGCCGGCGCGCCCGCCCGCCGGGCCTCCAACGCCGCCACGTGCGGCAGGATGGCCCACTGCCTCCGCTCAGCGGCGGGCGGCCGCCGGCCGCTGGTCGGACGCGGCCAGCAGCGCCTCGTCCGGGGCGCTGAGCCAACTGGCCGGCGGCCGGGCCAGCCACGCTTCCCGTTCGCCCAACTCGGCGGCGCAGGAAGCGATCAGCGCGACCTCGGGGTCGGGCGTCGCCGTCCGCCGATCGGGCGCCGCGGCGCCGGCGCGCCCTTCGGGCCGGTACACCAGGCTGACCAGGGTCAGCGGCACCGGGTCGACCAGTGGGCGGGTGACCACCCCGGGCAGTTCGGGCCCGCCGACGGTGGTGAGCATCGGGTGCCCGTGCCGCGCCAGATAGCGCGCGGTCTCGGCCGCGCCGACCGGGTAGGACCCGACGCCGGCGGCCGTCAACCCGTGGGCGGCCAGCAGGTGTTCACCGAACTCGGTCCACTCGGTGGTGGCCGGATTCCCGGCGCAGATGTCCACCGGGTGGCCCACCAGCTCGGCCGTGCGGATCGCACTCCGGGCAGCCAGCGGATGGTCCTGCGGCAGCAGCAGCGCCACCCGCTCCAGCCGGACCGGACGCTGCGCCAGCCGCTCGCGTGACTGTGGCGGCAGCCCGCTGAACCAGCCGAACGAGACGTCCAGCCGCCCGGCCAGCAACTCCCGCGCGCCGGCGGCCAGTCCGCCGTGATAGCGGGCCAGCAGGGTGGCCTGCGGGCCGGCGGCGCGAGCGGCGGCCAGGATCCGATCCGCCGTCAGATCCTCCCCGGTGACCGCGCTGTTGAGGTCGACCAGCACCACCCGGCGCGGCGGCGGCGCCAGGATCTCCGCCTGCAGTGCGAGCAGCCGCCGGGCCTGCGGCAGCAGCCGCTCCCCCGCCTCGGTGAGCGCGACGCTGCGCGTGGTGCGGCTGAACAACTCGCGCCCGAGCAGGCGTTCCAGCGTCCTGATGTCCCGGCTGAGCGCCTGCTGGGCCAGGTGCAACCGCGCCGCCGCCTGCCCGAAGTGCAGGGTCTCGGCGGTCGCCAGGAAGCCGCGCAGCAGGCGAGGGTGCAGGTCGACGGGCATGCGGGCGAGAGTAGCAAGCGATTGACAACACAGCTGCGTCAATCGCCCCGAACAGGTGTTGGACCGTGCCGGGGCACGGCGGACAGGCTGAGGCCATCCCCGCCGCCCCTCCCCTGGAGTCCCGTGTTCGCCGCCTACCGCCGCCTGTTCGCCGTGCCCGGCGCGGTCGCCTTCACCTGCTACGGCCTGATCGGCCGGCTCTCCTTCTCGATGCTCGGCGTCAGCCTGCTGACCGCGGTCGTCGACCGCCGCCACTCCTACGCACTGGCCGGCGCGGTCTCGGCCGCCGGCATGGTCGGCGTGGCGCTCAGCATGCCGCTGCTCGGTCGGCTGGTCGACCGCTACGGGCAGCGCCGGGTCTCGATCCCGGCGGCCCTGTGGTCCGCCGTACCGCGCACCGCGCTGCCGTTCCTGCTGCACGGCGGCGCACCGGCCTGGGCCCTGTGCGCAGCCGCCACCGCAGCCTCGGTGGCGCCCAATCTCGGCGGCATGTCCCGTGCTCGCTGGGCTCACCTGCACGGCGCCGACCCGGCCCTGCTGCACCGCGCCAACTCGCTGGAGCAGGCGCTGGACGAACTCTGCTACCTGGGCGGCCCGGTGCTCGGGATGCTGCTCTGCACCACGCTCTTCCCGGAGGCCGGCCTGCTCGCGGTCAGCGCGCTCGCCACCACCGGCGCGCTGCTCTTCGCCGCCCAGCGCCGCACCGAACCGCCAGTCGCACCGCCGCCGGGCAGCGGACCGCGATCGCCGCTGCGGGCCCGGGGCGCGATCGTGCTGGTGGCGGTCTTCCTGTGCACCGGCGTGGTCTTCGGCTCGCTGGAGATCACCACCCTGGCCTGGGCCGGCGCCCAGGGCAGGCAGTCCGCGACCGGTCTGCTACTGGCCCTGCTGGCGGCCGGCTCCGGCGTCTCGGGTCTGCTCTTCGGGCTGCTGCCGCAGCGGTCCTCCCCCGTCCGGCGCCTGCTCGTCAGCCTCGCCGCGATGGCCGCCCTGCTCCTGCTGCCACTCTCGGCCACCGGCCTCGGCGGCGGCCTGGGCACGCTGGCCGTGGCCCTCTTCGTGACCGGCACCGGGACCGCGCCCACCATGGTCAGCGGCCTGACGCTGCTGCAACGGACGGTGCCCGCAAACGCGTTGAACGAGGGCATGGCGTTCGCCGTCGCCGGGATCGTCACCGGCAGCTCGGCCGGCTCGGCGCTCGGCGGGCTGCTCGCGCAGCGACTGCGGGCCGGCGGCGGCTACCTGCTGCCCGCCGGGGCGGCGCTGCTGGCCCTGCTGATCGCACTGGCCGGCAGCCGCCGCCTGCGGCCGACCGACCGCACAGCAGCACCCGTACCGGACGAGCCACGTGACCACGACCGACCGAGCGGCGGCGCACCCCGCAGGCGCTACGGCCGCGCCCAGGTGTACTCGTACTCGGGCAGCTCGCCGGCGCCGGGGAAGACCGCCGCGCCGGTGCGGGTCCGCACCCCGCCGGCCCGCTCGTAGAAGGCGACGGCCCGGTGGTTGTCGCGCAGCACTTCCAGGTAGAGCGGCGCACCGGCGTGCACGCGGGCCGTCCAGTCGCGCGCGGCGGCCAGCAGCGCCGCACCGATGCCGGCGCCGGTGAGCCCGGGGCGGACATGCAGGTTGTCCACCAGCACCCGCTCGTCGGGCTGCGGCACCAGGTAGCAGAATCCGAGCAGTTCGCCGTCGGCCCGCTCGGCGAGCAGCAGAACGGGAGTCGCGGCCGGCTCGCCGTAGTCGACCGTCAACCGGATCGCCCACAGCTCACGCCGCTGCTCGACCAGGCCGTCGCCGAGCACCGTGGCCGGGACGATCCCGGCGTACGCGGTGCGCCAGCTGGCGGCGTGCAGGTCGGCCACGGCGGACGCGTCGGCGGGGCCGCCGGGACGGATCGAGAACTCTGCGGTATCGCTCACGCCCCGATCCTGCCACCCCTTCACCCAGCCGAGCTTGAACGCGTTCAAAACAGCGGCTACAGTCTCCGCGACAGCAGCGTCGAGCGCCTTCGAAGATGGAGTGGTCCGCATGGCATCCGTGGCCGACAGCGGGGTCACCGTCCAGGCGGTGGGCACCCCTTCGTCCCCCTCGCACCGCCCCGGTCCCGACACCGGCGACGCACGGCGCGCCTGAACCCGCCGCTGAACCCGAAGCTGCACCCGCCGCCCTCGGCCCGGCCGACCACCGGCCGCACCGAGCTAGGCTCAGACCTCGTGGACGACCCGAGGATCCCCGCCGACCCCGCCGACCCGAGCCGGCTGCCGCCGCCCGAGAGCGCCGCACCGGCGCCGGCTCCCTCCTCGCGGCCCGCGCCGGACAGCACGAAGCCCCAGGCCCCCAGAACCGCCAAGAGCGAGCAGACCCGCGCGCTCATCCTGGAGACCGCGATGCGCCTCTTCCAGGAGCGCGGCTACGACAAGACCACCATGCGGGCGATCGCCGCCGAGGCGGGCGTCTCGGTCGGCAACGCGTACTACTACTACGAGGGCAAAGAGTTCCTCATCCAGGGCTTCTACGACCGGATGACGCGCGAGCACGCCCAGGACACCCGAGCCCGGCTGGTCGGGACGACGGACTTCGCGCAGCGGCTGCAGATCGCCCTGGAGTCCTGGGTGGACTGCGCGGCGCAGTACCACGAGTTCGCCGCCCAGTTCTTCCGCACGGCGGCCGACCCGGACAGCGCGCTCAGCCCGTTCTCGAACGAGTCCCACCCGGCCCGCGAGACGGCCGTCCAGCTCTTCCGCGAGGTCCTGGACGGCTCGGACCTCGGTCCGAAGATCGACCCGGAGCTGGACGAACTGCTGCCCGACCTGCTCTGGCTGCACCTGATGGTCGTGGTCCTGTACTGGGTCTTCGACCGCACCGAGGACACCGAGCGGACCCGGGCCTTCGTGCGGCGCTGCTCGCCGCTCGTGGCGAAGATCGTCGCCCTCTCCCGCTACCGGATCTTCCGCCCGCTGGTGCGCGACGCGGTCGACCTGGTGCGGGACTTCGTGCTGCCCACCATCGGCAGGACCACGACCGGCGGTTCGACCAGGAGCAGGAAGGCCACCGAGCCGACCGGCAAGCGCGGACGGCGCGGCTGAGCGGCTGAGCGGCTGAGCGGCGGCACAGCACTCCTGAGCCTCGGTCAGAACGAGTCCGGGTTCCACGCCGTGAGCGGGGTGCCGAGCAGCCGGTCGAGCTCGAAGGCGGCGCCGGGGCGCAACTCCTCGACCAACCCGCCCGCCACCAGCCGGCTCGCCGACTCGGCGCCCAGGTAGAGCGAGCCGAGCGCCGCGGCGCTCAGCGCGAGGTCCGGTTCGTCGGCGCTCTCGGCGACCCGGCCGACCCCGTCGGCGTCCGCCGTCAGCGCCCAGCGCCCTGCGGCGTATCCGGCGGCATCGCTCACCTCCAGGAGCACCCGCCCGGCGCCGGCGTAGCGGCGGGCCGCGAAGGCCGCCGGCACGTCCAGCACCCGCAGCCACATGAAGTCGGCGTTCTCCTCGTGCGGCACGGCGCCGCGCGGGTCGACCAGCAGGAGCGGCAGCGGGCTGTCGGGGCCCAGGTTGGGCGCCTCCAGCTTGCTGACCCAGTCCACCGAGAAGAGGTAGCGCCACAGGCCGACCTCGGTCGCCCGGTCCAGCGCCAGGAAGTCCCGGACCTTCAGCGTGCAGTCGGGATACGGGCCGTCCCAGTGGTCCTCGACCTGGTAGATCGCCAGGCCGGTGACGGTGCCGGCGGCGTCCCGGTGGACCACCGCGAAGGGCTCCTTCCAGGGGTGCCCCGGCACCTCGGCCTGGCCGGTGGCCTCGCGCCAGTAGGCCTCGTCCCGGGATATCGCGCCCGGCCGGTCACGGCGCCAGCGCTCGTGCAGCTCCGGGCCGACCTTGGCCAGCTCGGCCATGTCCACCAGGTCGAGCCGCCCGCCCGTCGCGCCGAAGGAGGCCGGCAGGTCGGTGCGGATACCGCGCGAGCGGCGCAGGTCGACCCGCCAGCCGTGGTGCCGGGTCGCCGGGCCGAACCCGAACCGCCCGTAGATGGCGTACTCGGCGGCGATCAGGATGGCGACCGCCTCACCGCGCTCGCGGGCGCCCGCGAGGTCGCGCCCCATCATCCGGCTCAGCAGGCCGCGGCGCTTGTGGGTCTGGCTGACCGTGACGCCGGTGATCGCCGAGACGGGGAGCAACGCACCCCCGGGAAGCGTCAGTTCGAACGGCATGCTGCGGAAGGTGCCGACGCAGTGACCGCGGTCGAACGCTCCGAGCATCCGGCCCGGCTGGTACCGCAGCCGGCGGTGCTCCTCCCCGGCGGGCAGACCGGCCCGCAGGAAGCCCGTGTTGACCGCGGCGCCCCAGACCGCCACCTCCTCCACGGGCAGCGACCGGATCTCGATCTCCTCGGTGGTCGCCGGACGGCCTGCGGCTGCTTCGTCGGTGCTCATCAGGCCACGGTAGGACGAGGGATCGCATCCAGGCACCCGATTTTCCGCGCCCTCGGCCACCGCCTGCACCGGACGTCAGTTCCGGCCCTTGGCCGTGGCCCCGGCCACCAGCGCGACCGCGACCAGCCCGATGACGATCAGCACCACCCCCGCCCCGGGCAGGCCGCCCAGGGTGCCGAGCACCGCGACGCCGAGCGCCGAGCCACCCTGCCGGATCCCGTTCAGCGCGCCCTGCCCGGTGGCGGCCAGCTCGGCCGGTGCGGCGACCGCCATCTCGGCGGCGGCGCCGGGGATGGACAGGGTGCCGGCCAGCGCGAGCGCGAGTTCGGCCACCACCAGCAGCGGCATCGGCACCCGGCTCCCGCCGCAGCAGGCCAGCAGCACACCGCCCAGGACGGTGGCGGTCATCCCGGCCAGCAGCACCGGACGGGCACCGTGCCGGGCCATCAGCCGCCCGGTGAAGAACGGCATCACGCAGACCGGGACGGTCAGCGGCAGCGAGGCCAGTCCCGCGTCGAACGGCGCGAGCCCGTCCTGGTGCTGCAGCCAGACGTCGATCAGGTACATCCCGCCGTAGAACGCGAAGCAGGAGACCGCGGCGGCCACCAGCGCGGCCCGCACCCGCGGCAGCGCGAGCAGCGCCGGCGGCAGCAGCGGGGCCGCGACCCGACGCTCCACCAGCACCAGCGCCACGAAGGCGAGCAGCGCGGCGCCGATCGGGACCAGCGCGAGCGGCGCGGTCCAGCCCTTGATGCCCGCCTCGACCAGGCCGAAGGTCAGCGCGCCGAGCGCGGTGGTGGAGAGCAGCAGACCGGCCCGGTCCAGCGCACGGACGGCCCGCACCGGCGGGGCCGGCAGCCGGCCCGCGAGCAGCAGGGCGAGCAGCGCGATCGGCGGGTTGACCAGGAAGACCAGCCGCCAGCCGCCCAGTTCGACCAGGCCGCCGCCCAGCACCGGCCCGATCGCGGCGCCGATCCCGCTCACCGCGGCCCAGGCGCCGATCGCCCGGGTGCGGCGGGCCGGGTCCGGGTTGAGCGCGATCAGCAGTGCGAGCGAGGCGGGCACCAGGCCGGCGCCGGCCACACCGAGCAGGGCCCGGCCCGCGATCAGCCCGCCGACGGCGGGCGCGCCGGCGCAGAGCAGCGACAGCACGGCGAAGGCGCCGAGGGCGCCCGCGTAGACCCGGCGGGCGCCCCACCGGTCGGCGAAGACGCCCGCCGCCAGCAGCAGTCCGGCGAAGACGACGGTGTAGGCGTCGACCGCCCAGGGCAGCGCGGCGGCGGAGGCGTGCAGCGAGCGCTGGATGTCCGGCACCGCGACGTTGAGGACGGAGGTGTCGAGCAGCACGAGCAGGTTGCCGACCGCGATCCCGGTGAAGGCCAGGCGGGAACGGGCTGGTGAGAGGGCGTCAGTCGGGGGTGCCAGGGTGTCGGTGGTCATGGCAGCAGCCTCGCCCCGCAGCCCGGTGCCGGGCCACGGCGTAACCCCGATACCCCCATCGGGAATCCCGATGGGGGTGGCAAGCTGGTCCGGTGGACACACGCTACCTACGCGCCTTCGTCGCCGTCGCCGAACTGGGCGGAATCTCCGCCGCCGCCCAGCAGCTGGGTTACGCCCAGTCCAGCGTCAGCGCCCAACTCAAGCGCCTGGAGGCGGAGTTGGGCACCGATGTCCTGCTGCGCGGCGGCGCCGGCGCCAGCCTCACCGAGGCCGGCGCGCGCCTGCTGCCGCACGCCCGGGAGGCGTTGGAGCTGGAACAGCGGATGCACCGGGCCGCGCTCGGCAGCCGGCCCAGACTGCGGATCGGCTCGCAGGAGTCGCTGGCGCACGCCTGGCTGCCCGAGGTGCTGGCGGCGTTGGAGTACGGCGCCGGCGGCGCGGGATCGGGGGCCGATGTCGAGCTGACCGTCAGCAGCCGGGCCCGGATCGAACAGGCCTTCCGGGACGGCGAATTGGATCTGATCTTCCGGTACGACAGCGGTGCGGTGACGCCGGGCCCGCATGCCGTGGTCGGGCACGATCGCACGCTGCTGGTGGCCGCGCCGCACCACCCGCTGGCCCGCGCGCAGTCGCTGACGCCGGAACAGCTGCTCCCCTACGACTTCCTGGTCGCCGAGCCGGCCTGCACCTCGCAGATGCTGGTCGACCGCTTGGGACGGGACCTGCTGGCGAACGCCCAGCTCTCGACGATCACCGGCTCGCTCTCCGCCCTGCTGCGACTGGCCGGGCACGGCCACGGCCTCGCCCTGCTGCCGCACCAGTCGGTCGCCCGCGAGCTGGCCTCGGGCGAACTGGTCGAACTGCGGCTCGCCGAGCCCGTCCGCCCGGTCAGCATCACGGCGCACTGGCACCCGCGACTCGGCTTGGCCGAACGCCCGCTGCACGCCCTGCTGGAGCTGGCCCGCCGCGCCGATCCACTGCCGGCGGTGGGGCAGCGGGCGGCGGTGGGGTGATCGGTCCGGCCGGCCCGCAGACGTCGTCCCCGGCTGCCGGCTGCCGCCCGCCGCGTCAGGGGCGGGCGTAGAAGTCGGGGGTGCCCATGATCCAGAGGCTGGCCTGCTTGATCGCCGTGCCGGTGCGGGGGGCCTCGATGATCTGGTCGTCGCCGATGTAGAGGGCGACGTGGTGGATGTCGGCGGCGCGGCCGGTCTGGGTCCAGAAGACCAGATCGCCGGGGCGCAGCTGGTCGTAGGTCACGGGGGTGGACTCGGCGTACTGGTCGGCGGCGAAGTGGGTCAGCTGCTTGCCGCCCTGGCGCCAGGCGAGCATGGTCAGCCCGGAGCAGTCGTAGCCGTCCGGGCCCTCGCCGCCCCAGATGTAGGGCAGGCCGAGCTTGCCGCGGGCGAAGTCGAGTGCCGCCTGGGCGCCGGCCTGGGACCAGGGCGCGGAGCCGTCCACCGGTGGCGCCGGTGCCACCGACGGCCGAGCCGCGGCCTCAGCGGCAGCCTGGGCCGCGGCCTTGGCGGCCGCCTCGGCCTGTTGGGCGGCGATCGCCTCGACCGCGCTCTGGCGTTGGCGCTCGAGGTCCACCGTGGTGTCGCGGGCGGCGGCCAGCTCGGCGAGCAGGCGTTCGCGGCGCTTGCCCAGCTCGGTGACCTGCCCCTGCTGGACCGCGAGCCGGGACTGCGCCCGCTTCCTGGCCTGGTCGACGGCCGTCGCCGCGCGCTGGGCCTGGTCGGTGGCGGCGCGCGCGGCGCCCACGGCCTCGGTGGCGGCCTTGGCGGTGGCGGTGGCGGCGTCCAGGATCTGCCGGGTGCTGCGGCCCGCCGCGCCGACGGCGGCGGCCTGCTCGGTGGCCTCGTGCGGGCCCTGCGCGTTCAGCAGGTCGTTGAGCGCCGCGAGTTCGGGGCTGGTGCCCAGCCGGTAGGAGGCGGCGGCCAGGCCGGCCGCGTCCTCGGCGGCGGCGGCCCGGGCCGCTTCGGCGGCGGCCGCGCGGTTGCCGGCGTCAGTGGCCGCGGCGCGGGCCTTGGCGAGCTTCACCTGGGCGCCGTCGTAGGCCTCCACGGCCTGCTCGGCGATCCGGCCGGCCTGCTCCAGCTCGTTCCGCGCACCGGTCAGCCGGGCCTCGATCGCGCCGACGGCGGCGGCCCGCCGGTCGGCCTCGGCCCGGGCGCCGGCGATCGTGTCGGTCGAGGGGTGGGGCGGATCGTCGGCGAGGCTGGGCGCCGGGGCGGCGAGCAGCCCGGCGAGCGCGGTCAGGGTGAGCAGTACGGCGGTCAGCAGTCTGCGCGGCACCATGAGACCTCACCGTCCGACGATCAACGAAATATCCCATCACGTGACAATTCGGTCACTCGACGCGATGTTCGCAGACCCGGCCGGAGGGAACGGCCCGCAACCCGCGCCCCATGCGGGTGATCGTGGTCCGCCTGACGTCGGATCAGGGGCTGCGCCGCCGCGGGCCCCGGGTGCGGTACGAGCGCGCCCGCCCCGCCTGCACGGTGCGCCGGCGCTGGTCGGCGCCGCGCTCGGGGGCCTGCTCGCCGCGGGCCGTGCGGGTCGCGTCCAGGTGCGCGGTGGCCCGGGCGGCCATCGCCTCCGCCATCCGGTGGGTGGCCGTGTGGTGCGCGGGGACCTTGTCGGGGGCGCCGGCGATCAGGTCGAACACCCAGGTGCGGGCCCGGTCGGCCCTGGCGTGCAGCCGCCGTTCGCGGCGCAGCGCCCGGGCCCGGCGGCGCGGCCGCTCGGCGTACCGCCAGCGGGCCCACGGGCTGGACGGGCGGGCCAGGCGGACCGCGCCGATCCAGGACAGGCCGGGCACCATGATGCCGAGCAGTCCGGTCCACAGCTTGCCCTTGAGCAGCGCGACCACCGACGCCAGCGCGTTGACCGAGATCACCGCGACCAGCCCCCACCGCCCGGAACCGCCCGCGTCGCTCTGCCCCGGAACCACCCCCAGCGGCACGTACCCGGTCAGCAGCAGCGCGGTCAGCAGGATGCCGAGGATCACCGCGTCCACCGACTTGCGCCCCTGCTCGCTCCAGTAGACGTCCTCCAGGTGCAGGATCAGCGCGAACTCGTCCAGCACCAGCCCGCAACCGATCCCGAAGAGCAGCCCGAACCAGTCGATCCACGGGTGCCCGCCGTTGGCGGCGAAGACCCCGATGCCGGCCACCAGCAGGCAGCCCACCCCGAAGACCATGTGGTGGATGTGCAGCCCGCCGGGGGTGATGTTGCCCGGCCACCAGCGGACCCGGGCCCGGATCATCCGCACGCTGAAGCGGATGAGGACGAACGAGCTGATGAAGCCGACCAGCAGCAGGAAGAGCGGCTGCTTGTGAGCGGCGATGATGTGCTCGCGGTAGCCCTCCACCAGTCCGGCGATCTGCATGAGCGGTACGTCCTCGGAACTTCGTCGCTGCTGTCGGTGCTGACGTGCCTCTAACGTCCGGTCAGAAGCCGCGGGTACGTTTCGCCGCGCGTCGCGGGCCGGTCAGGTACGGCACCAGGCGGCCGTCGGCGCCGGCCAGCGTCCCGATGCCCGGCACCTTCATGAAGAGCCTGGCCACCTCGCCCCCGAGGTTCACCCCGATCGCCAACGCCATCGCGATGGCGGCCGCCCGGCTGACGAAGACCAGTCCGGCGGAGGGATGGCCCTGGGCGAAGGAGAGCATGCCGAGGTAGAGCGCGGAGCCCGGCATCAGCGGGCCGAGCGCCGCGGTGACGTACGGCAGCGCCGAGGCGTAGCGGTAACGGGCCATCAGCTGGCCGAAGAGGCCGACCAGTCCGGCAGCTATCCCGGTGGCGACGATCTGCGAGATCCCGGCGTTGTGGGCGAGCACCCCGTAGACGGCCCAGCCGATGCCGCTGTTGAAGGTGACCATCGCCAGGGTGCGCCGGCTGGTCTGCAGCAGCATCGCGAAGAACAGGGTGAGCAGCATCGCGGCGATCAGCTGCACCGGCGGGTTGTAGATGCCGCTGAGCGACTCGGCGGGCCGCAGCTGGGCGTCGTAGCTGACCCCCGCGTAGAGGATCAGCATCACGCCTATCACGATGCCCGCCACCAGGTAGACCACTTCGAGCAGCCGGGCGGCGGCAGTGATGTAGAAGCCGGTCAGGCCGTCCTGCACGGCGGCGACCAGCGCCCGCCCGGGCAGCAGCGCGAACAGGCCACCGGTGATCACCACCGAGCCGCGCAGGCCCGCGCTGCTGAGCGAGAGCAGGATGCCGCAGAACGCGGCCGGCATCGCGGCCAGCACGAACTGGTAGAACTCGGGCAGGCCGCGCCCCGCCACCCAGGAGGCCAGCCGGTCGCCGATGATCGCGGCCACCACGGCGTTGATGAAGACCAGCCAGGCCTTGGCGTCCACCTGACCGCCGACCAGGAAGGTGGCCGCGCCGGCCAGCAGGCCCGCGGTGACCGACAGCAGCCAGGCCGGGTACGGGTGCCGGTTGCGGCGGATCAGGGCGAGCCGGCGGTAGGCGTCGTTGACCGTGACCTTCTCGGCGGTGATGTCCGCGACCAGCCGGTAGACGGCGGCCAGCCGGGTGTAGTCGGAGGTGCGGCGGCGCACCACCCGGGCGGCGGTGACCGGGGCCTCGACCAGCGAGGGCTGGTAGGAGATGGAGATCAGGGTGAAGGTCACCTGCGGCTCGCAGCGGTCCAGCGCGTAGGCGTGGGTGACGCCGAGCATCGCGGCCTCGACGTCCTCGGCGCTCTCGCCGCTGGCCAGCAGCAGCTCGCCGATCCGCAGGGTCAGGTCGAGGATCCGCGGCACGTGGCGGGCGGTGGCCTCGGCCTTGACCTCACGCTTGGTGCGCTCGTAGGCCGGGCGCTCGGACATCGGGGTGCGCAGCAGCGTGCGCATCCGGTCCGGCCACGGCGCATCGCCGGGCGCGCCCGGGTTCAGCAGCGGGATCGGGCCACTGGGAGGGTTGTAGCCGACGGCGCGCCAGACCTCGGGCGGCAGCGTGTCCTCGGAGCCGCCGCCGAACTCGACGAAGGCGGCGAACTCGTCGCGGACGGGGGGCTCGACCGGCTCGGACTCGACGGACTCGACGGACTCGGCCTCGGCGGACTCGCCCGCCACGGGCTCCGGTTCGGGCTCGCGCTCCGGTTCGGGCTCGGTGGCCGGTCCGAGCAGCCCCTCGGTCTCCAGCGGCAGCGGCGCGAGCGGGATCAGCTGCACCTGGTCGGCCGGCGGGGCGGGGTTGCCGAGCAGCCCCTCGGTCGGCGGCGCCTCGGCCGGCGGGACGGGCGGCACCGGCGGGACGGCGTCGGCTGCGGGCCGACCGTTCCCACCCTGCTCCCGGTCCCCGCTCTTCCCGCCGCGAGCGCTCCTGCCGCCGCCCGGTCGGCCCCGCTTAGGCACTGCCGCTCCTCACCGCCCCGGGGTGGCCGTGCCACCGTCCGTGATCTTCGCCTCCACCTTGCCCGATGCCGAGTCGGGACGCATATGTACAAGTCGTCCAGGAAGGTCGGGAAGGTTCCGAAAAGCAGACGATACGACGAACAGGTGGCCAGGCGACACCGCCCCGACCACAGCACCCTGGCGTCAGAGCCCGTAGCGCTCGATGACCCCCTCGTGGTGCGCCAGGTCGGCACCGGCGGCCTTGGCCAGGTCGAGCCAGCAGACCGGGTGTGCCCAACCGGCGGTCAGCTCGGTCAGCAGGGCGTCGGCCTGGGCGGCACCGGCGGTCGGCGGCACCCCGAGGGCGGCGTAGATGCCCGGCAGTTCGGCGGCCTCGTCGGCCGGGTCGGTGATCAGGTACTGCTCGCCGCTGTACGCCCAGATCCCGTAGCCCGCCTCGTGCAGCGCGGTGCGCAGCTCGGCCCAGGCCTGCGGCCCGGGCCAGGCGCCGTCCAGGAAGTAGCTGGTGTACCCGGCCGGATCGAGCAGCGTCAGCAGTTCGAAGGTCGGCCGCCAGCGGGCCCGCTCGGCCTCCTCGGCGTCCTGGGCCGGGGCCGGCTCCAGCAGGGCGGGGGCGAAGACCACCACGTCGTGGTGGTTGAGCTGGACGTCCTCGCCGAGCACCGGCAGGATCCGCGCGGTGGCCGGACCGGTGCGCAGCGCGGGCAGGTCGGTGGCCGCCCCGTTGCTGCGCCGGGCCCGGATGGTGACGACCTGCCACTCCTCGTCCACCGGGCCGTCGGCCTCGTCGAACTCGATGCCCAGCCGCGCGCCGGTCTCGCGGACCGCGGCCCAGTCGCGGTTGGCGGTGGCGGCGGTGATCAGGTGCCAGAGGTCGGCGGGCTGGACGGTGCGGTACAGCTCCTCGGGCGCGGTGCCCTCGACCGGCAGGGCGTGCGCCAGCAGCTCCTGGTAGAGCCGCTGGGCGGTGCCGTGCTCGCCCAGTTCGGTGGCCGCGGCGGCGGCCAGCCGGCGCGGGTTGATCCGGTCCGGCTCCAGCGCGAGCAGCGTCCGGCAGCTCTCCACCGCATCCGCCCAGCGGCTCTCGGCCACCGCCCAGCGGGCCCGGATCCAGTGCGCGTCGCCCGGGCTCGCGCCGGCCACCCGGTCGGCCAGCCGCCGCAGCCCCTCCCCGTCACGGGCCTCGATCAGCACCGAGCTCAGCATGCCGATCAGGTCCTGGTGACCGGGGTCGCGCTCCAGCCGGGCCCAGAGCAGCTCGGCGGAGGCCTGCTCGTGGCCGAGCGAGGCGAGCAGGCCGGCCAGGGCGAGCAGCAGGTCGGTGGCGGCCGACGATCCTCCCCCGGCCTCCGGCTGGGGGGACCCCCATGCCGACGCGCCGCCCCCGAGCCCGGCCCAGCCGGCGGCCAGCAGGTCCAGGTCCGCCTCCGGGTCGACCTCGCCCGCCCCGTCGGCCCGCTCGCCGAGCAGCCGCGGCAGCTCCAGCGGCGCGACCGGCAGCTCGGGCACCGGCAGCGCCTCGGCCGCCGCCCGCAGCTCGGCGAGCGCGGCGGCCGCGCTCTCGGTACGGCGCAGCAGGGACAGCTTGCGCTCCCCGGTTGCCACCAACGCGAGCGCGACCGAGCGCGCCCCGCGCCTCGCCGCCAGCCGTCCCGCCATCAGCGCCAGGTCCAGGCAGGGGCGGTGCGAACCGGCGGCGTCCAGGTAGGAGACCCAGTGGGCCAGCCGGACGCCGAGCCGGGCGTCGTTCGGGAACCGGTCGGCGGACACCAGGCGCTCGACCGCCTCCGTCCAGCGGTGCCGGATGTCGGCGAAGCCCTCGGCCTCCTCGACCGGCGGGAGCTGCGCCAGCGCCTCGTCGAAGCGGCCGAGCGCGGCCAGCGCGCGGGCCCGGATCACGCCGAGTTTGCGGCGGTCGTCCTCGTCCAGGGTGTGCCGGGCGGCGGTGTAGGCCTGCTCGGCGGCGGCGAGCGCGGCCAGTGACTCCTGGTACCGGCCGAGCTTGTACAGCGCGGCGGCGCGAGCCTGGCCGAAGGAGAGCGAGACGCTCTCGCCCGCCGCCTGGATCCGCAGCTGCGCGCGGTCCAGGTGGGCCAGGGCGGCCTCGGCCCGGCCGTCGTCCTCCAGAGTGTCGGCGTACTCGCGCGACAGGCAGTCGAAGCAGGCGCGGGCCGGCTCGACCCGCTCCAGCGCCTCCTCCAGCACGGCGAGCCGCTCGGGGACGTAGCCGGGGCCGTCGATGTTGGCGTGGCAGATGGTGAAGTCCTGCACCGCGCAGACCGCCTGCGGGCAGCCGGCGGTCTCCTCGCGGTGCGCGAACTCCAGCAGCGAGACCGCCTCGGTCATCGCCTGCTCGCCCTGGTGGCGCTTGTTCAGCAGGTTCTGCAACCGCCAGTGCCGCAGGAAGACCTCGACCCAGGGCAGGCCGAGCGCACGGGCCGAGGCGAGCGCCTCCGGGTACATGGCGTCCAGCTGCTCGTTGCGCCCGTCGACGGCGTGCCCGGCGATCTCCACCAGCGCGGTGGCCAGCCGGTGTTGCCCCGCCTCGACCAGTTGGCCGTGGGTGTCGTGGACCCAGCCCCAGATGTCCGTGCTCATCGGGTGCCCTCCCCCTGCTCGCGCCGTTGATCGTCACCGCGTTGATCGTCACCGCGTTGATCGTCACTGCGTTGATCGTCGCCGTGCGGACCGTCGTCGAAGAGTCTGTCGAACCCCACTGACGGGCCGTCGACCGGTGGCGCGGTCAGCGCGGCCACCGCGGTGCCGACCCCGGTGAGCGCGGCCCCGAGGTCGCCGCCACCCGAGCCGGACGCACCGGCCGCCGCCATGATCACCTTGAGCGAGCGGAGCAGCCCGGCCGCCGTGGCGCTGCCGGTGTGCCCGGCCCGGTAGGCCCGCAACAGGTCCTGGACGGCGGGCGAGGCGGTGTTGAGGTAGAGCCGGGCCCTGACCCCGCCGTCGGTCCTGGCGGTGAACGCCCGGGCCAGCCGCAGCGCGGCCGACGGGATCCGGGCGTCCGCCTGGTCGTCCTCGATCCGCGCCTTCAACTCGGCCTCGCGGTCCGGCACCAGCACCAGCGGCAGCCCGGGCGGCTCGAACCGGGCCGGCACCAGTTGCTCGCCCTCGTCCGCCAGCGCGGCGGTCAGCCAGCCCAACTCCTCGGCGGGCAACGGGCTTTCTGGGTCGCGGAACAGCTCGCGGTTGCCGTCCTCGCTGCCGAGTTCGACGATCCGGCAGTCGCGCAGCTGCGCGTAGCGGCGCAGGAACGGCAGCACGGCGTACCGGTCGCCGCGCGCGATCGGCACCCGCATGGCGCGGTAGAGCATCTCCTCGAACCCGCCGCCGGAGCCGAGCGCCACGTGCACCACGCCGCCGCCGGCCGCCCGCAGCGCACCGGCCGTCAGGTCGCCCTGCGAGGTGGGCACCGGGACGTCGTCGGCGAGCAGGGTGAAGAGCCGCTCGTCGCAGAGCGCGGCGCCGAGCAGGTCCTGGCCGTGCCGGGCGAGGATCCGCCGCCAGGCGGCCGGCTGCAGCCGGGCGGTCTCGTAGAGGCCGTTGACGATCGCATCGGTGAGCGCCTGCTGGAGGGCCCGGTAGTGCTCGTCGCGCTGCAGGTCCTCGCGGCTGGCGGTGGGGGTCAGCCGGTTGGACTCGACCACGCCGCCGATGAACCCGGCCCAGCTGGGCAGCAGGTCGCGGGCGTCGTCGGCGAGCAGCATGCCGCGCAGGTAGACGGCGAGGTCGCGGTTGTCGCTGCTGCCGTAGCTGCCGCCGTCCTGCACCCAGAGCAGGCCGACGGCATCGGTGGTGCCGTCGACCGGCTCGACGGCGAACGCCGTCAGCGGCTCGAAGCGTCGTCCGAAGGCGGCGGCGAACTCCATCCGCATCGCGTGCTGCCTGGCCTGCGGGATCACCGCGCGCCAGGGCACCGCGATGTCGTTGACCGGCCGCTCGTCGTCGCCGACGTACACCGGGACGGTCAGCAGCACGCAGTAGCGGCCGAGCACCTCGCGCAGCGCCGCCTCGTCGGCCAGGTGGGCGTGCTCGGGCTTGAGGGTCAGCTCCACCACGCTGCCGGGCCGCGGCCGGGCGGCCACCGGCTCGACGCTGTACTGCTCGCCGCCGCGGCTGCGGTAGCGGTGGCCGAGCGTCGGCTCACGGTGCGAGGTGGTGGTGACGGTGACCTCCTCGGCCACCGAGAAGGCGGAGAGGAAGCCGAGGCCGAAGGCGCCGATCAGTTCCTCGTTGCCGGTGACCTCGCGCAACAGCCGGGTGTACCCGGTGCCGACGGTGGCCAGGTAGGCGTGGATCTCGGGTTCGGTCAGGCCCGCGCCGGTGTCCTCGATCGCCAGCGTCCTGGTGGCGGCGTCGGCGCGCACCGCGATCCGCGGGTGGTGGGCGGCGGCGCCCGCCGGGTCCTCCAGGCGGCGGCGGGTGTGCGAGTCGTGCGCGTTCTGCACCAGCTCGCGCAGCGCGACCAGCGGTGTGGAGTAGAGATGAGTGGCGAGGACGCTCACCAGGCCGCCCAGGTCGACCTCGGTGGTGCGCAGGTTCTCCTGACCTTCAGACATGGTGCCCCAGTCTGCCAGTCCGACAATCGTGCGACCACCGCTTTCCCGGGGGACGGACCCCCTTATGCGCCGATCAAACCTTTTTCGGTCGATACCCGGCTGTTATGACCCCATTGAGCGAATTGCCACCGGATCACTGGCCGCCGACCGGAGCAGCGGGTGATCCTGATCGGGCGACGTCAGGCAACCGGCGCAGCGGGGCGGCCACCCCGCGAGCGCCAACTCGCAGCATTACCACAGTACTTCTAGGAGACCATCGTGTCCCGTACCCGTGCCCTCACCGCCGTCACCGCGCTCGGCGCCTTCCTGCTGCTCGGCATCGGCAGCGCCCAGGCCGACAACGGCGCCGGCGCCAGCCAGGGCTCCAACAGCAGCGTGGTCAGCAACTGGGGCTCCGGCAACGTGGTCGGCAGCATCCACGGCAACGGCAACGGCACCCAGCAGACCGCCACCGGCTCCGGCGGCAGCAACCAGAACAACACCACCGCCGTGGCCGGCAACGCCGGCAACGTGGCCGCCGAGCAGGGCAACCTCGACTACCTGCACTCCGTGCACTACCTGCCGGCCGCCGGCTGACCGGCGCTCAGGCGGTGAACCGCTGAGCAGGGGGCGGGTCCGGCGCCGGACCCGCCCCCTGCGGCATCCGGCGGCGCGTCGCCCGGCGCCACCCAGCGGCCGGTGCCGAGCACGGCGTGCGCCAACTGGTGCAGCCGCGCCGCGAGTTCCGTGCCCTGGGCCCGATCGCCCGTCCGGACACCGTCGTTGACCAGGGCGAACATCGCGTGCACCCGGATCCGGGCCTCGGCCTTGTCGTCCTCGGGCCTGACCCGGCGCAGCAGGTCCACCCAGAGCCGCAGGAAGTCCCGGCGGAAGTCCAGCGCCGCCTTGCGGTCCGGCTCGGCCAGCCGCTCGGTCTCGCTCAGCATGACGCCCAGGTAGTGGCGGTGCCGGTCGGCGAAGGTCAGATAGGCGCGCAACCCGTGGTCCAGCGACTCGGCCGGCTCCCCCGCCGCCGCCAGCACCGGCGCCACCTCGTGCCAGAGCCGCTCCCGGCAGCGCACCAGTGCGGCGGCCAGCAGGTCGGTCTTGGCCGGGAAGTGCTTGTACAGGCTGGGCCCGGCGATCCCCACCGCCGCGCCGAGCCGATCGGTGCTGACATTGTCGAAACCACGCTCGTCGAACAGCCGGACCGCCGCCGCCAGCAGCTCCTCGCGCCGGCCCGACGGCGCGCTCTCGCGGAGGATCTCGCGGCCTCCAGCGATGCTGCCTCCAGCAATGATTGACGATCCGTCAGGAAGCGGTACGACGAACACCGCGAGCAGCAGCTCGGCCATCAGCCGCTCGAACCGGCGGCGCGGCGGCGCGAAGGTGTGGTACGACAGGCTGCCCGCCACCGAGAGTGCCGACCAGGCCAGCGACTCGGCCTGCTGCCTGGACAGTTCGGGCCTGGCGTCGAGCAGCAGCCGACCCGCCGCGCGGACGCTGGCGCGCAGCGCCCGGCGCAGTTCGGCGCGGTGCGTGGGCGGCAGCAGTCGGGCGTCGCGCTGCCAGAGGGTGGCGAGCGCGCGTTGGTCCACGGCGGCCACCGCGAGCGCCGCGGCCAGCGCGCTCAACGCGGCCACCCCGTCCACCCGAGCGCCGCCCGCGGCTACCCCGTTGACGGCCGCCGCCAGCTCGTCCAGACCGCCGCGCACCGCCTGGCGCAGCAGCTCGGGCTTGCCCCGGTAGTGCCGGTAGAGCGCGGGCGCGGTGATCCCCACCGCCGCCGCCACCTCGGCCATCGCCACCTGGTGGTAGCCCCGCTGGTGGAACTGCTCGGCGGCCACCGCGAGGATCTGGGTGCGCCGCCCGCGCGGCCGGCGCGCGGACCCGCCCGGGCCGCCGTCCGGTGCCATCCGCCGCCTCCCGCCACTGGGTACCACCCGGCTAGCAATCATTCACATAAAGGCCGCACAGGTCTACTGCCGGAGCCCGCCTGACCACCGCGATCGACTGCGCGCGGACTCTGGACAGAAAAGCTACCGGCGATTAACTTGGCGATCGATCAGTACCCTGCTCCACCCGTGCGAAGGGAGCGCCGTCGTGCGCCGCACTGTGTACAACGAGGACCACGAGGCGTTCCGGGCGACCATCCGGGACTTCATCGCCAAGGAGGTCGTCCCGGTCTACGAGAGCTGGGAGGCCGAGGGCCACCCGCCGCGCTCCTTCTACAACAAGCTCGGCGAGCTCGGCGTCTTCGGCATCGAGGTGCCCGAGGAGTTCGGCGGCGCGGGCGAGACCGGCTTCAAGTACCAGGCGGTGATCACCGAGGAGGTGGCCCGCGCGGGCGTCAGCTTCGGTTCCTCCGGCGTGCACACCGGCCTGGTGCTGCCCTACCTGCTGGAGTACGCCAACGAGGAGCAGAAGCAGCGCTGGCTGCCCGGCTTCATCTCCGGCGAGATCATGACCGCGATCGCGATGACCGAGCCGGGCACCGGCTCCGACCTCGCGGGCATCACCACCACCGCCAAGCTCTCCGAGGACGGCACCCACTACGTCCTGAACGGCGCCAAGACCTTCATCACCGGCGGCGCGCTGGCCGACCTGGTCCTGGTGGTCGCCCGGACCAGCCCGTACGACCCGGCCAACCGCCGGGCGGGCCTGTCCATCCTCTGCGTGGACACCACCTCCGAGGGCTACTCGGTCGGCCGCAAGCTGCACAAGATCGGCCTGCGCACCTCGGACACCGCCGAGCTGTCCTTCGTCGACGTCAAGGTGCCGGTCGCCGACCTGCTCGGCGAGGAGGGCAAGGCGTTCAGCTACCTGACCCACAACCTGGTTCAGGAGCGCCTGGCGATCGCGGTCGGCGCCTACGCGGCCGCCGCGGCGGCGGTCAACTTCGCGCTGCAGTACGTGAAGGACCGCAAGGTCTTCGGCCAGGCGGTGGCCGAGTTCCAGAACACCAAGTTCGTGCTGGCCGACTGCAAGTCGCAGGTCACCGCGATGCAGACGATGGTCGACCAGTCCATGGAGCTCTACCAGAACGGCGAGCTGACGGTGGCCGACGCCGCCGAGGGCAAGCTGTTCTGCACCGAGGCGGCCTCGGTCGTGATCGACAAGTGCCTCCAGCTGCACGGCGGTTACGGCTACATCCTGGAGTACCCGATCGCCCGCCTCTACACCGACAACCGGGTGTTCCGGATCTACGGCGGGACCAGCGAGGTCATGAAGACGATCATCGCCAAGTCGCTGGGTCTGTAACCACCGCGCCGGGGGTGGGCCGTCCGGCGGCCCGCCTCCGGCTGCCGCGTTCCACCGCATCGTGGAGGCCGCCTTGACCAGCCCTGTCCCGTCCAGCAACTCGCTCGCCGTGGTGACCAGGGTGCAGGCCGCGCTCTGCGCTCCCGGCACCCCGTTCGCCACCGTCGACACTCCGCGCGGCCGGCGCTACGCGAACGCCCCCGCCGTGCTGCGCGACTTCCTGGAGACGACCCGGGCACACGGCGCCGGACCGTTCCTGCTGCTGGACGGCCGCGGCTACAGCTACGCCGAGCACTACGCGGCCGCCGCCGCCCTGGCCCACCGCTGCCTGACCGAGTACGGGCTGCGCCCCGGCGACCGGGTGGCGATCGCCATGCGCAACCTGCCCGAGTGGCAGGTCGCCTTCTGGGCCACCCAGCTGGCCGGCCTGATCGCGGTCCCGCTGAACGGCTGGTGGTCGGCCCAGGAGCTGGCCTACGCGCTGGACGACTGCACGCCCGGCCTGGTGGTGGCCGACGCGGAGCGGACCGAGCGGATCGAGCCCTGGCTGGCGGCCCAGCAGGACCGGGGCGGGCGCCCGTGGCTGCTGACGGTCGGCGTCACCTCGCCGGCTGAGGCGGAAACACCGCGCACCGAGCGGTTCGAGCGACTGCCGGCCCCCACTGACGGCGTGTCGGCCCCCGAGGTGGCGATCTCTCCCGAGGACGACGCCACCATCCTGTACACCTCCGGCACCACCGGCCGCCCCAAGGGCGTGGTCGCCACCCAGGCCGCCTGGTGCGCCGCCACCGTGAACCCGCGGTTCTTCGGCGCCACCGCCGCGCTGGCGGCCGGCCAGGACCTCGCGGCGCTGCGGCCGCACACCGTCCTGCTCACCTTCCCGTTCTTCCACGTGGCCGCCTTCACCACGCTCTTCCCGCTGATGGCGAGCGGCGGCTGCGCCGTGCTGCTGCGCAAGTGGGACCCGCAGGCGGCGCTGGAGCTGATCGACCGCCACCGGGTCACCCTCTACAGCGGGGTGCCGACCACCGCGCTGGGCCTGCTGGAGGCCGCCGAGCGGCGCGGGCTGCCGCTGACCGGCCTGACCACGATCGCCACCGGCGGCGCCGCCGCACCGCCCGAGCTGGCGCGCCGGATCCACCGCCAGTTCGACAGCCGGGTCGAGGCCCGCAACGGCTACGGCCTGACCGAGGTCTGCGGCGGCGTGATCGGCAACGTGGGCGCGCGTTACCTGGAGCACCCCGAGAGCATCGGCCGCCCCTCGCCCGCTCTGGAGGTGCGGATCGCCGACCCGGCCGGCGAGCGGCTGCCCGAGGGCGAGGTCGGCGAGCTGTGGCTGCGCGGGCAGTCGGTGTTCCGCGGCTACTGGCACAACCCCGAGGCCACGGCCGCCGCCTTCGACGGGCCCCCCGAGGCCGGCGGCTGGTTCCGCACCGGCGACCTCGCCTGCGTCCGGGACGGCGAGGTCTACGTGGTGGACCGGCTCAAGGACCTGGTGATCCGGGGCGGCGAGAACGTGTACTGCGTGGAGGTCGAGGGCGTGCTGCACGACCACCCGGCCATCGAGGACGCGGCGGTGCTCGGCGTGCCGCACGCCACCCTCGGCGAGGAGGTGGCCGCCGTGGTCCGGCTGCGCCCCGGTGCGAGCGCGGACGCCGAAGAGCTGCGCCGGCACGTCGCGGGCCGGCTGGCGGCCTTCAAGGTGCCGGCGCACGTGGTGTTCCGCACCGAGCCGCTGCCGCGCAACCCGACCGGGAAGCTCCTCAAGCGCGAGCTGCGCGCCGAGGTCCGCCCGGGGCCGGCCGAGCGGTAGGCGCGGGGGAGCTCGGGGGTCCGGCTCGGCCCGGTTCGGCAGGGCATGCGTCAGTTCAGCGAGGCCTGGTCGGACACGTTCGCGTTGCGCCAGGCGTCGAGGCCGGCCTGGGAGGCGGCCCGGGCCTGCTGCAGGGCTCGGGACGCGCGCTCGGTGGGCGCGGTGTCCAGCTGCCGGACCCAGCCTCGGCCGGCGGTGGCCAGCGCCACCCCGACCAGCGTCGTGCCCAGCAGCCCCGCCACCGCGCCGACACCGCCGAGCAGCAGCCCGGCGCCGAGCAGCTTCCGGTTGAGCTGGAACCCTTCGAAGATCTTCTGATTGGTCGTCATACGACTCACGATCAGTGAGCCGCCGACCACCCGCACGCCGGACGGGTCCGACCGAGCGTCGGCGGGCCGCTGCGCGCGCCGGGGTCCGGAGCCGGACCGGCGCGCCGCACCCGCGCGCTCGCGATTCACCCGGTGGACCGGCACCGCCGTAGTGGTCCAGGCCACACGGGGACGCAACGCGCCGAAGATGCCGCTGTCACCCGCTCTTTGACCACCGTTTCCCGAGCGGTGTATACGTTCCGCCGCGGGGCCAGGCATACTGGCTGGGTCGGACGGCTCCGTCCGACCCAGCAACCGCGAGAAAACCGAAGGGACCGGTGGTCAGGGATGTTCCGCAACGGTCTGGAGCCCTGGCACCTCCTGGTGGTGCTGGCTGTCGTCATCCTCCTGTTCGGCTCCAAGAAGCTGCCGGAGATGGCTCGTGGCCTGGGCAAGTCCATGCGCATCCTGAAGGCCGAGACCAAGGCCATGCGCGAGGACGACGCTCCGGTCACCGACAACACCACGGCCAGCTCGACTGCCACCGAGCAGGAGCGGCCCGCGGTGGCCCCGGTCAACGTCACCAAGGCTGACGAGACCCCCAAGACGAACCACACCGCCGCCTGATCGGCTTCCGAAGCCCCTGACGCGGCTGCCCTCGGGCGGCCCGTCAGGGGCTTCGACGTGCGCGGGGGGGCGACCCCACCGCTCGGGACGATTGCCTGTTATGTCCCTATATCTGCCGATCTGACAGTGGATGGCCGGTCAGGCCGGCACCTCCAGCGTGACCAGCCAGCCGGCCGGCGTCGGACCGGCCTCGGCGGCGCCGCCGACCCGCTCGATCCGCTCGCGCATCCCGCGCAGGCCGTTGCCGCCGCCACCGCTCGGGCGGGCGGCCTCGGCTCCCGGGATCTCGGCTGCCGCCGCATTGGCGATGGTGAGCCGGAGCGGCTCGGCGCGGTAGTCGAGGACCACCTCGGCGGGTGCCCCGCTCGCGTAGCGGGCCACGTTGGTGAGCGCCTCCTGCACCCCTCGGTAGAGCGCGAACTCGGCCTGCGGCTCGCACGGACGCCTGGCTCCCCTGACCTCGAAAGCGACCTCGAGCCGCAGGTCCCGGCCACTGCGCTCGACCAGCCCGGCGAGGTCCGCCAGGCCCGGCAGCCGGTCGCCGCGCAGTGCACCGACGGCGTGCCGGGCCTCGACCAGGCCCTCCCTAGTCAGCTCGACCGAGCGGCCGATGATCTGCCGGAGCAGCGGGGCCACCGGCTCCCGATCGGCCAGCGTGCGGGCCCCCTCCAGCTGGATGGCCAGGGCCGAGAGCGACTGGGCCAGCACGTCGTGCAGCTCGCGCGCGATCCGGGCCCGTTCGGCGTCGGCCGCCGCCCTGGTCTCCGCCTCCCGGGCGTCGGCCAGCTCGGCGAGCAGCAGTTCGGTGCGGTCATGGCTGTCCCGGCTGATCCGCAGCAGCCGGGCGGTGACCGCGAGCACCACGCAGAGCAGCACCACGGAGCTGATCGTCACCAGCGGTTGGTGGAACGTCAACCTCAGGATGACGGCCACCGCGAGCGTCGTGCTCCCACCGACGAGCAGCGCGCGCCGCTGGTCGAGCCGGATGAAGCAGGTCATCACGGCGCCGGAGACCGGCAGTACGTTGAGGGCGCCGGGTTCCACGGCGGTGAGCAGCAGCGCACTGGCGCAGCTGAGGCCGAGCAGGGGCAGCAGGACCCGGTCGGCCGCCCCCGGGCGACCCGAGCCGACCACCGCCAGCGGGACGGCGAAGCCGAGCAGCGCCAGGCTGACGACCAGTCGCCGCCCGGCCAGACCCGGCGGCACCGAGCTCGTCCAGGCCGTGACGGCGACGGCGGCCAGCAGCAGCCAGCCCAGCGGGCGCAACCGGGTCACCTGGCTGTTGCGCCGCCGCTCGGCCTCGGCCTTCGCGCGGGCGACCCGCTCACTCACCATGGCCCGCAGCATAGGGACGGAGCCACCCTGCTGACCAGCCGCGCAGCCGGAGCCGACACCCGCTCAACAGCAACCGGCAGGGCTTGCCTCCAGCTGAGCCGACCCGTCACTCCTCGCCGGCCGAGCACCGGTCACAGCGCCTCGCCGGCGGTGATCGTCACGTACAGGTAGTCGTCCAGCACCTTGGCCAGCGGGACCGTCCCCCGCCCCAGCGCGGCCGGCAACTCGGCCTCGGCGAGGCCGGATTCGGCGAGCACCGCGCGGGCCCAGGCCCGGCCGCTGCGCAGGTGGCGCTGGAAGGCCGCGCCGTCCCGGGCGCCGTGCAGCCGGGCGGCGATGGCCGCGTCCCAGGGCATCACGGCGGCCGGGCGCAGCGCGTAGAGCGCCTTGGCCGCGGCGGTCGGACCCAGGGTGCGGCTGGGCGACACCCGCAGGGCGGCCAGCGCGGCGTAGGCCTCGGCCAGCGCGGTGATCTGACGGTCCGTCAAGCTGGTGATGGTGGTCTCCGGCTCCGGGTCCGGCAGGGTCGCGCCGTACTCGGTCCACCAGCCGGCGAGGGCCGCGGAGAACAGATCGGGCTCGCCCGAGCGCGGGTAACGGATGCGGCAGCCCCAGGAGTTGAGCCAGCGGTGCAGCGCCTCGCGGTGCTCGGGCCGGGCCAGGTCGGGGATCGGCGCGGTGGTAGCCGCCCAGCGCTCCCAGCCGGCGTCCACGCCGTCGCCGTACCCGGCGAAGACGGCGGCGGCCGCCCGCAGTCGGGCCAGGTTCGGACCGGGCGCGAGCCGGGAGGCCTCGTACTCGGCGGCCACCCGCTTGGGGACGCACAGCCGCCAGGCCTGCTCGACGATCTCGCGCAGCTCGTCCTCGGCCACCGCGGCCAGCCGCAGGCGCAGCCAGTTGTACCGCTCGTCCGAGGAGACCGGGGGCACGAACGTGTCGGGCTCGGTGGCCAGCAGCATCGGCCGCTCCTCCTTGAGGCAGGCGAAGCCGAGCAGCGTCTCGTCCGGCGAGAGCGCCAGGTAGACGATTCGGCCGATCCGGAACTTCACCCGGTCCCGGATCAGGTGCTCCTCGGTGCGCGGCAGCGCCATCGCCATCGCCCGGACCTGCTCGGCTGTCGCCATCGCGCCACCCCGTTCACGCCACCCGGGCGCGGCCCCGACGGCGCGCCCCTCGGCGGGATCCTGCCACAACTGACGGACACTCAAGGCTCGCAAGGGTCTGGTTGCGGCGACCGCGCCACCCCTAGGCTTTGCGGACATCACCGCTGCTCCTGGGCGGGAGAGGAGGTCGGCCTGTGCGCGTCGGGGAGTTGAGCCGGCAGACCGGGGTTCCGGTGCCCACGATCAAGTTCTATCTGCGCGAAGGCCTGGTCCCGGCCGGTGAGTTGACCTGCCCGAACCAGGCGCAGTACGGCCAGCGGCACGTCCGGCGGCTGCGACTTGTTCGCGCACTGCTGGAGGTCGGCGGGCTCTCCGTCGCTGCCGCCCGCGACGTGCTCGGCCCGCTCGACGCGCCCGAGGTCTCGCTGCCCGACACCCTGGGCATCGCGCGGCGCGCGGTCACCCCGGCCTGCGGCGCCCCGGCGGAACCGGACGCGGATCGCGCCGGCGCGCCGCCTGCGGACCCCGCCGGGCGGGCGGCGCTCGACGCGGCGGCCGCCTGGGTGGTCGAACGCGGCTGGCAGGTGCGGCCCGGCGGGCCGGCCTGCGCGTCACTCGCGCAACTGATCCGCACCCTGCACGAACTCGGTCGACCCGACCTGCTGGAGCTGCTCGACGAGTACGCGACGGCGGCCGAACGGCTGGCCGCCGCCGAGCTGGCGCTGGTCGACCGACGGGCGGACCCGGACGGGCGGCTGGAGGGCGCGGTGCTCGGCACGGTGCTGGGTGACGCGCTGCTCGCCACCCTGCGGCGGCTCGCCCAGGAGGACGCCTCGCGGCGGACCTTCACTGCCCCTACGGTTCTCTGACGAAGCGTCAGTTGCCGCCGTTGTCACCGACGTTGCCGGGGTCGATGGCGTTTCCCGGGTCGTTGGCGCCGCCGCCCTGGGCGTTCAGCGAGTTGATGATCGAGCCGAGCTGGTGCTGCCAGGAGGCGTTGGTCTGAGCGTCCACCGTGTGCTTCTTCGCCAGGTCCCGGACCTGCTTCTGCGCCGCCTTCAGCGCCTGGACCGCGTCCTGCGGCTTGTTGGCGGTGGCCGCCGCCGCGGCGACGTCCAGCGTGTGCACCAGCGGCGCCTGCCGGTCCTTCGGCAGCGGGGCGGCGGCAATCTCGGCGCGCAGCGCGCCGATCGCGGCCACCGGGGTCGCCGGGCTGGGCTTGGCCGGCGAGGTCGGCTGGCTCGGCACGGTGCTCGGCGCGGCGGCGCCGGGGGCGGCGGCGGTCGAGCCGGCGGCGGGCGGTGTGCTGCTCTGCTGCCCGCTGCTGCCCGTCGAGGAGGAGGGGTTGGCGAAGACCAGCGCGCCGACCAGGCCCAGCACCGCCAGCCCCGCCGCTCCGAGCACCAGCGCCATGGTGCGGCGCGGGCGCCCGGCGGGGGCGGCCGAGTCGGCGCCGTCCGCGTAGTGGCCGTCGAAACCTACGAAACCGTCGCGGCCGGGGTGTTCGGACTGCGCGGCCAGCACCGAGGTGGGCGCGGCCCCGCCACCGAACGGCCGCGGCTCGGGTATCGGGCCCGGCATCGGCGGCAGCATGGTGGTGCGATCGCCGTCCGTCCCGGTCCCCGTCCCAGTCCCCGTTCCCGGGGTGGGCATGGGCGTGGCCAGCAGCTCCGCCGTGCGGTCCACCACCCCCGCCACGGTCACCGCCGCGAGCAGCTCCGCCCGGGCGGCGCCCGCGCTGGCCGGCCGGTCCGCCGGGCGCTTGGCCAGCAGGCGCGCCACCACCAGGTCGAGTGCGGGCGGCACGTCGGGGCGCTGCCGGCTGACCGGCGCGGCCTCCTCGGTGACCTGCTTGAACGCGGTCGCGACCGGCGTCTCGGCGGTGAACGGCGGCTGCCCGGTGAGCATCTCGGTGAGCACGCAGCCCAGCGCGTAGAGGTCGGTGCGGCCGTCCACCTCGCCCGCGGTGGCCTGCTCGGGCGACAGGTAGGCGGCGGTGCCGAGCACGGTGGCGGTCTGGGTCAGCTGCTGCCCGGCGGCCGAGGCGCGGGCGATGCCGAAGTCGACGACCTTGACACCGCCGTCGTCGGTGATCATCACGTTGGCCGGCTTGACGTCCCGGTGCACCAGGCCGGCCGCGTGCGCGACCTCCAGTGCCTCGCACATCGCCGCCGCGATCCCGACCGCCCGCTCGATCGGCAGCGGCCCCTGCTCGGCCAGTACCGAGGCGAGCGACCGGCCCCGGATCAGCTCCATCACGATGTACGGGGAGCCCTCGTCCATGCCGGAGTCGAAGACCATGGCGATCCGCGGGTGCACCAGCATCGCGGCGTGCTGGGCCTCGCGGCCGAACCGCTCGGCGAATCTCGGGTCGTCGGCCAGCGCGTTGTTGAGCACCTTGACCGCCACCGGCCGGCCGAGCACCCGGTCCATGCCGTGGTACACGGTGGCCATGCCGCCCACCCCGAGGATCCCGACCAGTTCATAACGGCCGTTCAGTGCTCGTCCGATCACTGGTCCCGCTCCTCACACTCCATCGGCCGGGTACTCACGCGCCCGGCACTCGCGCCATGATCCGGCATCATCGCGACATACCCCCAGTCGGGGTACCGCAGAGGGTATCGGCGGATCCGACGCGGGCCTCCGGTGCGGGCATCCGGGTGTGGACGCCCGGTGAGTACGGACGTGGGTTCGCGCCGGCCGGTTGCCGTCGTTCGTACAGGACCACCGAGCACCCGCCGAGACTCGCCGACCACCGGCACGGCCGGCCCCTCAAGGTGTCACTTCGTGCGCGGTGTCTGGCCAAGTGCTTAACGCGGAAGTAACTTACCGGCCAGTTCCTCGGCGCACCCCCACGCGCCGTTCGCACACCTCCTACCCCACCCGGAGGACAGCCATGTCTGGAACACCCCTGCGCCCACCCCTGCCCAGAACCGGCTTCGGCCGCCGCCTCGCGTCGCTGGCCGCCGGCTGCGGCCTGCTCGGCGCCGCGCTGGCCGGGGCCGCCGACCCCGCCCAGGCCGCCGTCCGCGGCAGCGGCGGCGACCCGATCGCCGCCGCGCAGGCGCTCGCCGCCCCCGGCGTGCCCGGGGCCAACGACTGGTCCTGCCACCCGAGCGCGGCCCACCCGCGCCCGGTCGTGCTGGTCCACGGCACCTTCGCCAACGGTTCGGTCAACTGGCTGACCATCGCCCCCGCGCTGGCCGCCAACGGCTACTGCGTCTACGCCTTGACCTACGGCGCGGTGCCGAACGTGCCGGTGCTGCGGGCGATCGCCCCGGTGGCCGACTCCGCCCAGCAGTTGGCCACCTTCGTGGACGGCGTGCTGGCGGCGACCGGCAGCGGCCAGGTCGACCTCGTCGGCCACAGCCAGGGCGGCATGATGCCGCGGTACTACCTCAAGTTCGACGGCGGCGCGGCCAAGGTGCACGCCCTGGTCGGGCTCGCCCCGAGCAACCACGGCACCACGCTGGACGGCCTGACCACGCTGGCCCAGTCCTTCCCCGGCGCCCAGGCCGTGGTCAGCTCCGCCTGCCCCGCCTGCGCGGACCAGGAGGTCGGCTCGGCCACGCTCGACCAGCTGAACGCGGGTGGCGACACCATGCCGGGCGTGGACTACACGGTGATCGCCACCGAGGACGACGAGGTGGTCACCCCGTACACCTCGCAGTTCCTCAGCGGCCCGAACGTGGAGAACGTGACGGTCCAGGCGCTCTGCCCGCTCAACCACCCCGACCACGTGCTGATGGCCACCGACCTGGTGGTGCTGCACGAGGTCCGGCACGCGCTCGACCCCGCCCACGTGGGCGAGGCCGACTGCTCGGCCAACCTGACCGGCTGAGCCGGCCCACGTCGCTGAGCCCGTTCCGGGGACGGGCCCAGCGGCGTTTCCTGCCCGCCCGCCCGACGCCTGGTCAGCGCTCGGCCCGAAAGATCTCCAGCGCCTCACGCACCGCGTACCCCACCAGCACGTACCCCGCCAGCGGGTCCGCCCACCACCAGCCGAGCGCGCCGTTGAGCAGCAGCCCGAGCAGCACCGCGGTGGCGAGCAGGCCGTCGATCAGCGTCACCCGGCCCTCGGTGCGCAGCACCGGGTTGTCGAGCGCCGCCCCCGTGCGGGCCTTGCCGGCCGCGAGGGCGAACATCACACCGGCGGTGACGGCGGTCCAGACGACGCCCAGCGGCGAGTGGTGCGGACGGAAGCCGGTGACCAGCACGAGGGTCGACTGGATCGCCAGGTAGCCGGCCAGCAGCGCGAAGCCGCCGCCGATCAGCCGCAGGGCGAGCTGCTGGCGCGCCTTGCCGGTCCCGGTCAGCTCCCAGAGGACGACGGTGGAGGCGCCGATCTCGATCAGCGAGTCCAGGCCGAACCCGGCCAGCGCCACCGACCGGGCGGCGAGGGCGGCCACGGCGAGCACGGCGATGCCGACGACGTTCCAGCCGAGGGTGGCGCACTCGAGGGCGATGCCCCGGCGGATCAGGGCCTGACGGGAGATCTCGCGAACAGTCGGCACCGGCCGCAGTCTGCCAGGCACCACCTCACGCCCGCCAGAACCGCTCGCATCGTGGCGGCCCGGCGGTCCCCCGCGCGGCGGAGCCCCGGAAGCTAGCCGAACACCAACGGGCACCCGCGCCGGAGCGAGTGCTGCGCCGCCCGGAGGTACAGCGCGACGTAGAACGCCGCGTCCAGGTCCTCGCTCCACCGCCCCGGCCGCGCCGCCGCCAGCTCCTTCGCCGAACCGTCCATGAACCAGATGCTCAGCTCGAGGTTGTCACACATCGCCGGGACCTCGGGCGGCAGTTCGACAGCCGACGCCAACTTCTCTGCGACCGCCAGTAGTTGGGGAGCACCGAGCACGATCGTCTCGTCGAAGTAGGCGGATTCGACCGGCAACCGGATCTCCCCCTCGATGGAGCAGGGCACCAAGACCGTCCAGCAGCTGAGCAGTTCGGCCTCGGCCTGCGAGAGGTGACGTCGGCAGAGCTCGCCGAAGCCGTCCATCCCAGGGCTCAGCTTCTCCTCGAAGGACTGCCCCGAACCAGGCACGAACTCCGCCCCTTCGGGCATCGACTCGGGCACGGTCTCGTACGGCGGCAGCCCACGCCGACGCAGCTCCACGTTGAGCGCGGCCGCGAGTTCGCCGTAGCCGTCCCCCACCACGTCGAACCACTCCGCCGCGCCGACGCTCACCAGGTAGATGCCCATGCCCGGAAGCTACCGAGCCGCACTGACACGATCCGCTCTAGCCCGGGCGGCGGGCGATGGTGATGATCTCGCGGCTGGCCTCGGTGATCGGCTCGCGATCCCAGTCGCCGTACTGCGCCTCGATCTCGAAGCCCGCGTCGGCGAGGAGCGCGTTGAGTGCCCGGACCTCGAGGAAGCGCAGACTCTCCGAATCGACGCGCAGCACGGTGCCGTCCGGCTCGGCCACCGTGCCGTGGAAGGTGACCACGTCGTCGACGACGGAGTCGACCTCGTGCCAGACGCGCAGTTGGCGACCGAGGAAGTCGACGTCGCCGACGTTCGACGGGTTCCACCGCTCCCAGGCCCGCGCCTGCGGGTGGCGGGTTTCGAACACGAAGCGGCCACCCGGGCGCAGGACCGCGCGGATCGCGGTCAGCGAGGCGCGCAGGTCGGCCTCGGTGAGCAGGAACTGGAAGGCGTGGCCGGTCATCGTGGCAAGGTCGAAGCCGGCCCCGCTCGTCGCTTGTGCGGCCACCCCCTCGACCCAGTCGACGTCCGCGCGGCGGGCGGCCCGGTTCAGCGCCGCCCGGTCGGGGTCGAGGCCGACGAGGCGGCCGCGATGGCCCTGCTCACGCGCGAGGATCAGCATCGCGCCCGTCCCGCAGCCGACGTCCAGGACCGAATCCGCCGCCATGACCAGCTCGGCGTAGAAGCGGTCGCCGGGCCAGTGGGCGGGATCCCACGGGTTCAGCACGTCGTACATCACGGCAGCGTCAGCGTCTGAGATCACCGTGGCAGTGTCGGCCAACTCCCGGGCAGCGACAACCGATTAACAATCCGCTGGTCCCACGACGGGCGTCGACCCTAGGCTCCGGGCCATGCCCGAGAACCCTTGGTTTGCGATCGACGAACCGGACGAGGACGACTTCTACGAGTTCAGCGCCACCGAGCTCGCCTTTGTGGAAGCTCTGCGCGAACGCACCGCCTCGTGGGCCGCCGCTGGCGTCGAGGGCCTGGTCGGGCGTTCCGATGAGCGGGACTCGTTGGTGGCCTACCTGGACTTCTGCGATCCCGGCCTACCCCTCCACCTGGTCGACATCGGAGTGCACTTCTACGGTGACCGGGTCCGGGGTGACCGACTGCACAACCAGCTCTACACACTGACCGACCACCCGTCCAGCTGGGCGCTGGAGGCGACCGGCACGATCGAGGAGTTGGCCCAGCAGTCCGCGGACTGGTTCGTGTCGGTGCTGCGCAAGCCCGTCGTCCTCTACGTCTGGCTGAACCGGGACCGGTGGGCCTACGCGGCACGGTTCGCTTTCGCAGACACCAATCAGACGATCTGCCAGGTCTACAACACGGATCTCGCCCCGCCAGGACAGGCGGAGGAGCTGGCCGCGGCCGGCCACGTCCACGGGAAGGGCTGGATCCAGACCGTCGGACTGCCCGCGCCGACCCTCTACCAGCACATCCGTGGCGACCTGAGCGCCGCCGTCCTGCCGCCAGGCATCCGGGCCGTTACGAAGCGCGGCCCCATCGGTGGCATCTGGTACGAAGGCTGGTAGGCGAGCTCACGTGACCCGATACGTTGGTCATGCCGCTGATGTCGAAGGACGAGCAGCCGGCGGCCGGACCCTGTAGCCGCGCCGGCCGGCCCCCGGGTGCTACAGCTTCCTCGCCTCTCGGACGGTGTGGAGGTGGACCAGGACGTCATAGGCCCGGCCGATGGCGAGCTCGGGCGTCGGGTCGACCGGGAACTGCGTGCCGACGTCGTACGTCGGGCGCGAGACGTCCAGCCAGGTGCGAGCCGCGGCCGGGGCCTTGCGCAGGTCGGCGTAGTAGTCGCGGTACCGGACCTGGTCGAGCGTGTACTCGTTCGTGCCGGGGCCGGCAGGGGGGACGGTGAACGTCTTCCAGTCGCCGCCGAGCGCCTGGTCCTTGGAGAGGAAGGATCCCTGGTCGAAGGTGGTGCCGATGGCGAGGTAGTCCGCGCCCAGGGTGTCGTAGAGGAACGCGCCCTGGGTCTTCGGATAGGTCGTGGGGTCGGTGGCGGTGTAGCCGACATGGTCGTCCTGGGCCGACAGCAGGATCCTGCCGCCGGTGCGCCGCTGCCACCACGTCGTGGTCTCGGCCATCACCTGGTCGCGGTAGCGCTCCATGGCGGTCAACGAGGCAGGGTCGTCGACGTTGACGGTGAGGAAGGTGTAGGTCTCGGCGATGTTGCGGGCGTTCTGCAGGGCGAACTCGAAGTCGTCGTTGCCCGGCTTTCCCTGGCTTTCCATCAGCTCGAGCAGTTGCTGTGCCGTGGCTGCGTTCTGCTGCCGTTCTGCGAGCGGTCGGTTCAGGTAGCCGATGGCGTCGTCGAGGGGCCGCAGGCCGGTGAGGAGGTCGTTCAGGCGCGGCAGGGACTCCGGATGGGTCCGCCGGACGTAGTCGGTGACCGCGTCGAAGACGGGCGCGCCGAGGCTGGGCGCGCCGATGTCGTCGCCCAGGAAGTGGACCGGGTGATCGGGGTGATGTCGGTTGTGGTCGCGCATCCACTGGACGAGGGTCACGAACTCCTCGCGGTCCCAGGGGGAACCTGCCATCGTCTCGTGCACGACCTGCCGTGCGTCGCCGTTGCCGTGCTGGAGGTAGTCGTCGATCCGCAGCCCCGCCGACCAGCTCATCTCCAGGGCGAAGGTGGTGAATCCCTTCTGCTCGACGAGGTAGCGGAAGACCCGGTCCTTCAGCGCGAAGAACTCGTGCGAGCCGTGCGTGGCCTCGCCCAGGCCCACCACCTTGGCGTCGCCGACCATCACCCCGAGCGGCCGCAGGTCAGCTGTGCCGGTGCCCGGCTCCGCCGACAGCAGCGGGTGGGCGATCCGGTCCAGCGCGTGGACGGGGTCCGGCGCGCTGGCGGAGGCGGACACCGCCGGTGACGCGTACGCGGCCGTCGCGGGGGCCAGCGTCGTGGCCAGGACGATAGCCACGGCAGCTAGCCGCTTCCCACTTCGGATCATGTGATCACTCCTCAACCCAGGTGATGTCAAGTGCTGTTGAGAAGATGATCACTCTCGTGGCAGCCTGGGCGCGCTGGGGCCGACCCGACACTTTCCCTGGGGATAACCCCACAACCGGGCTTCGGGATCCGGCGCTCCGGACGTGCAGGCGGGCTGGGCAGCGCCAGCGTCTGAGATCACCGGGCGTGTGTCTGCCGACTCCTCGCCACCACAACGCCCCACGCCAGGGCCGTGATCAGTGCGCAGGGCGAACCCCGGTGAGCCGGTGCGCCGCGTCAGCGAGGAGAGGGGCCAGTTCCGGGTAGTACCCCCGGTCGACGGCCTGGAGCATCTCCGCGAGGGCGGCCAGCTGGCCGACACGTCCCGCCGGGGTGTCGAGGATGTCGGAGAACTCCGCGCGGATGCGGTTCGCGACTGCGGGGACGAGAAGGCTGCTCACCCACAGGAGCGCGGGGTCGTAGCCGACCGGGACGAGTCCCCAGCGCTCCCAGTCCAGGATCATGAGCGGTCGCGCGGTCAGGTTGGCCCAGTGCAGATCTCCGTGACCGGTGATCCGCTCGACCTTGGTGGGGGCCGGGATGCCGAGGTAATTCGGAAACACCTCCGCCATCCATGCCGGTCGCAGGGTGACCTTCGTACCGGGGGCCGTGGCGATGCCGTTCAACGCGCTCTTCACGCCGGCCCACCAACTGTCCCCCAGCTTCGGGTCTTCGCGCAGGTCCGGTGTCGCAGACACCACGGGCCCCGTGAAGTCGAAGACGTCAGCCTGGTAGAAGCAGCCGGCCTCGGTCCAGTCCAAGGCGTCGTGCAGCCGTGGGCGCGGAACGGACGCCGAGATGAACTGCTCCGCTCCGAGGGCTCCTTGGCCGGCTGGCCGGGGAGCGTGGCGGCGGCTGTTGCAGGAGACGCGAAGCCAGACGTCTTCGGCCCGGCGGCCGATGGTGGTGCCGGAGGTACCGAAGACGGACGGGCCGGAGCAGGCGAGACCGAGGAAGGCGGCGGCCTTGGCGTGTGCACCTTCCATGCGGTGGCGGGTTGCGTCATCCGGCTGAAAGGACATCTAGCACCTTCCGGAGTCGGGCTTCGGGGATCGGGTGGGCGAGAGCCGTTGTGGCACCGTCCCAGTGTTCGCGGCTGCTGGTCGAGGTGAGGACGACATCCAACGCCGGGCAGGAGCCGACGACGTGGAACGCGGCTGCGTGCGGGTTAGATCCCGGATGGATGAGATTCACCAGTTCCGGGGTCATCAGGCTGGGGAGTTCGCCACCGTGAAGGGGTGCGGACGCGAAGGTGGTGAGCCCGGCGTCGCGAGCATGCACAAGTGGCCCGGTTCCGTTGAGAGCCTGGGTGATGGGCTCGGCCATGACCAGGCTCACCGGCATCTGCACCCCGGCTAGGTGGTGACTCTGCGACCCGGCGGCGTCGCGTGCCAAGGTGATCAGCTCCGCGACAGTGAACGCCTGCGAGGTGAAGCCGGACCATGTGGCGACACCGTATCCGCTGATGCGACCGGCGTGCACGAAATCCTCCAACACGGCGAACGCAGCCAGAAGGTTCTCGTGTAGCTGCCGGCGATCGTGGCCGGACCGCTCGGGATTGTGGACGAACACCAGGTCGGCCCGACCGAGGTCGGCGAGCGAGCGATCGGTCTGCGCGCGGACGAACGCGGGGGCGAGACTGTGCCGTCCGTCCGGGTCGAACCCTGTCTTCGTCGCCACCCTGGCGGCCGGGTGCTCGACGAGGGCGGTGGCGAGGGCACGGTGTGCGTAGCCATGCGCGTAGTTGGGCGCGGTGTCGATCCAGGATGCTCCCGCCGAGAGGGCGGTGCGCGCCGCCTCACTTTCGGCGCGCACCCGGTAGGTCCCCAGCCCGAGGACGGCGTTCAACGTGCCGCCTTGACGACGGCGGCGCCTTGACCCTTGATGAGGACGGACAGGACGCCTGCCACATCCTTGACCTCCAGGCCGGCGGCGTCGGCGAGTTCTCCAAGAGTGGCGGGTTCGCCGCTGAGGAGTGCGAGGAGCATCGGGGCGGCTTGGTCCGCGAAATCCCACTCTGTGCCGGCCGCAGAGAGAGTCACTGTTCCCACCTCGGGGTTAGCGGTGAGCTTGGCGCGAGCTGCGGTGAGCCTGACAGTGATCTCACGGCGCGGGGGAAGCGCGTCCACGTACGGCAGGGAAGGGGCTGGGCGTCCGAAGTGGGTGGTGTCAACGGAGTCCGCCCACTGGTCGATCAGCGCCGGGTCGGACAGGGCGCTGATCATCGCGGCTCGCAAGGCGTCCAGATACGTGGCCTTAGCCGCCGGTTCGGCGTGGCGGGGGATGTCCAGCCGCATGCAGGTGTCGTGGTGCATCTGGTCGGCCAGCCAACTGATGAGGCCGGATCCGGTGTGCGTGACGAGACCGAACGTCAGGTGAAGGGATTCGGTGCCCTGGTCTGCGGTGACGGTGTGCCACCATCCGCGCGGCAGGTAGAGGACATCACCGGGGTTGAGGACGATGTCCGCGACCGGTTCACCGTCGGGTTCCTCCGGGGACTCCACGTCGCGGAAAGTAGGTGCCGTCCGGGTGGGCTCCCACAGACGCCAGCGCTTCGCTCCGTGCTGCTGGACCACGACCACGTCGTGGTCATCCCAGTGCCGGCCGAAACCTTCGTGCTCTGTCCAGGAGGCGTAAGCGTTCGTCTGTACGGGAGTACCGACGAAGCGTTCCAGGGCTTCAGCGGCGGCACCGATCGGCGGGTGAATCGCGTCGATCGCGTCCACGACCAGGGAAGCGCCTTCGGCGAGCCGGGCGTGAAGCTCGGCGGGATGGACGCGGTTCCAGGTCACCCCGCGTCGGTTGGTGATCGGTGCCGAGTACCGGTCCAGGGGAACCGTCTCGCCATCCTGCGACAACCGCAGCCTCGGCGGCTCCATGCGGTGTGTGGCGAGAACGGTGTTCAGGTCGTCCCAGGACAGGAGGGGAGCCATGTTGGTCCCGTCAGCCGGGAAGACGGCGTAGGAGCGGTGGAACGCCTGGGTGAGGAACAGGTCCCCACCCAGGCGCACCGCCCACGAAGCGGAATCATGCATCGTGGGCGTCCGGCTCAGGTGTCGTTCTGGTCGGACTTGCCGCCCGTGTTGTCGGACGGCAAGTCGGCGCGCGAACGCGCGGCGCGGATGCTACGGACGGCGACCAGCAGGCCGCCCCCGTCCTCCTCCGGAGCGGCGGGCATGGTGTTCTCCATCGGGTTCTCCTCTCGGACATCTCCCACCGGCCTCTCCGGCGGGGAGCTCAGCAGTGGTGGTGCAACCTCCCCGGATGGGGAGGAGTCTTGGGGGTCAGCTGCGGCGGCAGCGGGGGCAGTCGCAGAGTGGCCAGGATTCGTAGCGGGGCAGGTAGCTGAGCTGGTCGTTGCCGGTGTGCTCTTCGCGCTTGAGCTCGACCAGTTCGCCGCTCTCGTCCTGCGTGCTGACGGTGAAGGTGAGGATCGGCTGCTCACTCACGCGGTGGCCTTCTGGTGTGCGCTTCGCACCAGGGCACCCAGGCGTTCATCAGCGGTCAGGGCTGCGTCGGCGGTAACCAGGAAGTGGACCGCCTTGCCTTGCTCCCTCCGCTCCCAACCCCAGGAACAGGTCAGGGAATCGACCAAGGTGAGCCCGCGTCCTGATCCCTTCTCGAAGTCGGGGGTGAGCACCGTAGGGAGTCGAAGCGAGCGGTCGGTCACCTCGACTTTGAGGTGGCGGCCGGTCCACTCGGTCCGCACCCAGCACTCACCACCCGCGTGAATCAGCGCGTTGGTGATGATCTCGCTGGCGCACAGCAGCACGTCGGCCACCGCGTGCGGGGACAGCGGGAGGCCCAACTCTCTGATGGCCGAGGCGATACGGTGCCGGGCCTGGGCTACGGCACCGTCGGCGGACTGGACGTGGAACACGTCGGCAGGGCGGTCGTTCACGCTGCACTCCTGGCCCTGACCTCGATCGTCACCCGACACGGCCACGGGCTCTCGCAGCGCACGCACCGGCCGTTCACGCTGCGGTGCTCGTCCAGCAGGATGCGGTCGGCGGTCGCGGTCTCCCGGCTGCCGGTCGACGCTCGGGCGGGGGCCCGGCGCGGCAGCGCGCTCTTGTACGGGTCGACCAGCGAAGCAGAGGCGCTGTTCAGCCTCCACGGATGGGAGGAGCGGTCGGCAGTGGTCATCTGTGTCTCGGTTCCGGTCGGGCACCCCGGCCAGCGAGGGGCCTGTGCGGCTTGGTCAGCCACCCCGGGGCGGCTCGGAGACCACAGTGCCGCCCGGCAACGGAACGCATCCGCAAGCGCGTTGCGGACCCGCAACGACATTGCGGGTCGGTCTAGACCTCTTCGGTCAATCGCAGGCCGAGCAGGGATTCCATCTGCTCGATCGTGGTCGCCGGGTCCGTGGCGAGGATGGTCGCGATGCCGAGCTCCTCGGCCGGTGGGAGGTTGCGGGCGGTGTCGTCCACGAACACGCATGCCTCGCCGGGCAGGTCCATCAGGTCGAGCATCGTTCGATAGAGGATCGGGTCGGGCTTGCGAGCCTTGTAGCGCTCGGAGATCAGGACCGCGTCGTAGTTCGCCACCAAGTCATGGCCGAGATAGGGGTCGCAGGGCTCGGAGCCGAGGCTGTTGGAGAAGATGCCGACCTTGATCCCGGCCATTCTGGCGGCCTCGGAGGCGGCGATCACCGACGGTTCGAGGTGCAGGTCCTCCAGGACTCGGCCGAGCAGGTTGGTGCCGTCGATGCCCAGCAGGGTGCCGGTCCGTTCGTTCCACTCGGTCTGGGTGATCGCACCGCGCTCCAGGTCGGCGTAGAGGGCAACGCCCTCGGGGTTCTTCGCGATCATCGACAGAAAGGTGCCCTCAGCCAGGCCGGCGCGGCGATCGAAGCCGGCGGCGCAGGCCGGGACGCTGGTGGTCAGCACCCCGCCGAAATCGAGGATCAGGCCCATGCGGCGGCTCATACGGTACTCCCGGCGGTCTTGAGGAGGGTTCGGGTGTCGATCACGTGCTCGCCCAACGAGCGGACGGCCACTGTGCGGTGGGGGCGGAGGCTGCGGTGCAGCTCAGATACCCGGCGCAGGGTCTCGCGGTGCTGGACTTTCTCGACCAGGTCCAGTGCGGCCTGGCCGTCGGCGCACGCGGCCTCGATGTCGTTGGCGCCGGCATTGGCCTCGGCCCGGGAGATGTAGGCGGTGCAGCGGTGGCGCATCATCTCCTCCGGCAGCCGGTCGATCGCCTGGTCCAGGGACGGCAGAGCCTCGCGGTAGCGACCCAGGCGGACCAGGTCGCTGCCCTCGTAGGCGTCGGCCTTGGACAGGTCGAACCAGGCGATCCCGCCCCAGCGTTCGTCGTCCATCGGGCCGGACAGCACGGTGCGGGCCTCCTCCAGCGAGGAGCCGAAGCCGCGCTCGTCGCCGGTCGAGGCGTACATCTCGGAGGCGACAGCGTTCGTCCAGGCCAGCATCCGCCGAGACGCCCCGCGCTCGGCGCGGTCCACCGCGGCGAGCGCGTAATCCAACCCGCTCTCCGGGTCGCCGCCGTAGGAGGCGTTGAAGGCCCTGCCACCCAGGACGAGTGCCAGCAGCTCGGGACTGTCGATCTCCTTGCCGATCTCATAGCCCATATCCATGTAGGAGTCGGCTTTCTGACGATCAGCCAGGTCAAGAGACAGCAGGCAGGCCGCCAGGCAGGCCATTTCGGCCATGTGCGCGAGCAGCAAGGTCCGTAGCTCGGCCGGCTGATCCTTGGGCCGCAGTGACAGCACCAGCTCGATCTGACTGTGTGCCACCGGTACCAGCGTGGCTGCCGGGAAGCTCTTGTAGGAGCGGCGGTAGAAGGCGCCATTGGACCGCAGCTCATCCACGGTCGGGCGGTCCAGGGTGCCACGGGGCGACTGGGCGGTCTGGGCCTGGGCATCCGGGGACAATCCGGCAAGGGCAGTGGTCACGCCCGCGAGGGCGCCGAGGTTGAACGTTCGTCGCAGCACAGCATCTGAGCTTTCCGCATCGGGCCTCGCCGTGCGTGCCGAAGCCGGAGAAGGCCGGTGTGAGCCGAGTGACGGCGCGTCAACTTCCGCCGCCGGATGGCGCACATCGAACGCTAATAGATATGGAGTGGCCACCTCCAACAGCCCGGCCAACTTCTCGGCTGTCACCACACTGTCGAGCGGGATCGCCCCTCGCTCCACCTGGGAGACCCACGACTCCGAGCGCTCGGCCAGATCCCCGAGAAGAGCCTGCGGCCACCCTTTCCGCTTACGCGCCTTGGCGATGCGAGCGCCGATCAGCTTGTCGATCTCTGCCACAGGACAACCCCAAGGCCGTGTTCGAGAAACTACCGACGGCAACCGTACGACCGGAGCCGCTCTGTTGGCAGGGGAACCGCCTGGGATACCTCGACCGAGCGAATCCGATCCGGCGGGGGCGCGGTCCGGCGGAGCCTTGGCAGTCGCCTTCACCCGGTGACGGGAGTGCTGCTGATGATCCGCCAACTGTTCTGGCCCATCCAGGATGTGGCGATACCGTGGATTCCGTCATCGAGCTGAGCCGGAGGGACGTGGTGGATCGCCGGGGTTTCGTGGCCGCCTCCAGCGCGTACGCGCTCGCGGCCCTGGGCCTGCCCGACCCGGACGCCGTCCTGCGTCGAGTGCGGGCCAAATCCGGCGGCACAGCTCACGTCGGCCGCGGCGAGGCCGCCGCGATCCGGCAGATGACCAAGTCCCTCGGCGACGCGGCGGCCGAACTCGGCGGCGGACACGCCCGCCACCTCGCCGTCCGCTACCTCCACGACGACGTCGCCCCCTGGCTGGACGGAACCTGGACCGAAGCGGTCGGCCGCGAGCTGTTCGCCGCCGCCGCCCAGCTCGTCCACCTCGCCGGCTGGATGGCTCAGGACGAGGGCAACCAGGACGCCGCCCAGCAGTACTACGCGCACTCCTTCCGCCTTGCCTCCGAAGCAGGCGACGCCGAACTGGCCGCCACCGCCCTGCGCGGCCTCGCGGTCCAAGCGATCGACCTCGGCTTCCGGGCGACCGCGGTCCGGGTGGCCGAGGACTGCGTCGATCAGGCCAAGAGCCTCGACGACCCCCGGGCGCTGGCCTACTACCAGGCCACCCTCGCCAACGCTGCCGCCCTTGACGGCGACCGCCGCACCGCCACCACCTCGCTCGCCGCCTCGCAGACCTCGATCGAACGCGCGACCGGCGTCCCGGGCGAATCGTGGGCCTCGCACTACAGCATCGGCCGCTGGGCCCACGAGGCCGGCATGATCCTCGCCCAACTCGGCGACTACACCAGCGCGCAGGACCACCTGCACCACGCGCTCGACATCCACGGCCTCGACCGCCGCCGCACCCGCGCCATCGTCCTCGCCGACCTCGGCACCGTCCGCCTCCGCCAGGACGACGTGGACGGCGCGATGGCCTCCTGGACCGAGTTCCTCGACTGCGCGGACGGCATCCGCTCGGTCAAGGTCCAAGACGCCGTCCACGACATGAGAGCCCGTCTGTACCGGCTTCGCGATGTCCCCGGCGTCGAGGAACTCGACGACCGCGCTGGAGCCCTCGAATAGGCCGACGCACCCAGTCCCCAACAACTCCGCATCGCGGAGCGTGTCCCGTCAGCGCGGCCAAACTGCCAGGTCCGCATCCCGGTCCCGGAGCGTCGGGCGGCACTGTGGGTGGAGGCTGCACGGGCGTACAGCCAGCAGGGCAGACTGGCCGAAGGATGCAAAGCGCTCAGGAGCTCGGCGCACTGTCCTTGAACTTCGCTGTTTCTGGCAGGAGTTGGGAGTCCAGGTTTTGACCGACCACCGCGAGCCGTTCCTGTATGTCGTCGTCTGCGCGTCGGGCATCGCTGACGGAGTGAGCGAACTGATCACCGCTGCCCACGCCGAAGGCTGGAAGGTCGGCGTGATCGCCGCCCCCAGCGGGCTCGGCTTCATCGATCAGGAAGCGGTCGAGGCGCAGACGGGCTACCCGATCCGTTCGGCTTGGCGCACGTCCAGCATCCCCCAGCCGCTACCTCCGGCCGACGCCATCGCGGTCGCCCCCGCGACGATCAACAAGTGGGCCGCCGGCATCTCGGACACGCTCGCGCTCGGCATCCTCTGCGAGGCGTACGGGCTCGGCATCCCGGTGGCCGTCCAGCCGTACGTCAACTCCGCCCAGGCGGCACACCCTGCCTACGACGAGAGCCTGGCCCGGCTCCGGTCCATGGGCGTCCTGATCGGCGACTACGTGCCCCACATGCCGAAGGCCGGCGGAGGCCGTGAGAGCTACAACTGGACCCACGTCCTCGACCTGCTTCGCCCGGTGGCGCGGTCGATCACGGAGAGGAAGTAGCTGTGCAGGATGTTGCGGACGAACGTCCGGGAATCGCCGCCGCGATCGTGGTCCGTGGGGGCCGCGTCCTGATGGTGCGGCGGCGGGTGAGCGAAGGCCAACTCTCCTGGCAGTTCCCGGCCGGCAAGATCGAGCCCGGCGAGTCGCCAGAGGAGGCAGCCATCTGCGAGACCGCGGAGGAGACCGGCCTCGGTGTGGCCGCCGGCAAGCTTCTCGGCGAGCGCGTCCACCCCATGACCGGGCGGCTCATGTCGTACACCGCCTGCGAAGTCGTGAGTGGGACCGCCACGGTGGCGGACGCCGAGGAAGTGGACGAGGTGGCGTGGGTGGCCCTCGCCGAGATCCCGCCGTACGTGCCGTACGGGCTGTTCGAGCCGGTGCAGGAGTACTTGGACGCCGTTCTCAAGGCCTGACGGACCCCGTCCGAGCGACCGTGGGGACAGCCACCAGTTGATGGTCACCCCCACGGCTGTTGCTCTCTACTGGCGGAGATCACTTATTCCTGACATATCGCATTCCTCTGCCATCGCGTACGGTCGACATGTGCGCAGCCCACGTGGGGTCTGCCGCACTCGGCAGTCGTACAGGTTGATGGGCTTGCCAGTCGCGCGGTCGGGCCGGGTCTCTGGTCAGCCACTGCGGGCGCATCCGGTGGCAAGCCCGGGGTCCAGACTGTTGCAGGCGTCGTCCCTAAACGTGGCGCCCCTGCCTAGAGTGTCGTCAGGTTCCCCCTGAGTGAGCGGGCCAGTGCGGTCGCAAAAGCTGGCTCAAGCATCGGCAAGCGCCGCGACGTGTGACGAAGTCATCCCGGTCGACCACCGCCGATGACTATCCTTGAAATATCCGTGCGCCAGCGCCACGCTGGGTGCGAGCATCATGGCGTGGACGACGATGCCGTGGGCGCTGAAGATCAGGTTCTCGTGCAGACCGTCTACGAGTTGCTGCGCCAGCGGGGAGCATGGCCCACTTTCACAGCCGTGGACCTGCGGGCCGACCGCGAACTGGGCATCGAGGACGCCCAAACCGCCTTGGTGGCGCTCAGTCCCCGATATGTGAACAGGCCCTGGCAAGGACACGGTTACTCCGACAACGACGAGGTTCGGCTGACGCTCCGTGGGGTGGCTTCGTGTCAGGGCGGCACAGACGACCTGGCACGGCTGAGCGATCTCGTCGAGTGGACAGTTACGCTGGAACAGCGCGCCACTAGCGACTCCGAGGTGCAGCTCACTGCTTCAAGCGCGGACTTCGCAGCGCAACTGGGTCTGCCCCTGAGTCCCTCGGGCGGCGATGACGAACAACCGACCAGTGAAGTCGTCGAGGCACGCGACCTGATGGGCCGCCTGTTCGTCCTGGCAGACCTGCTTCCGCATCTGTGGGCAGGGAGCAGCAAGCCGAGGGAGGAGCCTTGGCTGTGGCAGCGCCTCGTGGACCGGCGGGGTGTTCGCCCCTACCGTAAGATCAGCAGTGTTGATCAACTGTTGGCCTACGCCGATGAAGAAGGCCGCGAGCGGCCGAACCCACCCAATGTCCTTCGCAGCCAATGAGTATGACTAATCGTCACCAGTTGGCAACTGCCCGCGATCACGGTGTACGGTTCGCGCAAAGCAGCAACCCCCGCCCGGTGCGCTAACACCAGACGGGGGTCTGACCGACACGATCGAAAGCCAGTCGATCCAGTGGCTATTACCTATGCTATCGCCGCGCCCGGCTACGGCAAGCGGTCCGCGCCGTCACAACACCCGAGCGGACCAGATGACTTCGCTCACCTGACCGACCGCGAGGCCGAAATCGCCGGCTATATCGACGGCGTGCCCGATGGTGCCGCGATCGACGTGAAGTCCCTCGCCCGGATGCTCGCCCGGTTCGGGCAGCAGGCCGTCAGCACCGTGCTCCGGGCTCTCACCCGGAAGGGCCACCTGCGCCGGGTGCGCGAGCGGGTGGGCGAGGGGCTGACGCAGTGGGTCTCCCGGACGTACTTCTCGCGTACGCCGCGCAGCTCGGCTTGGTGGGAGCAGTTCCTGACGGACCGTCGGACGGGCGGGCGCACGGACCCTGCGCCCGCGCCCCCGGCGCGCTCCGTGTCGTACCGGGCGCTGGCCTCGCTCGCCGCGGCCGATCGGCGGATGATGCTCTCGGCTGCCGAATGTGCGGAGTTGGAGGCGCTCGCCGCCGAGTGGTTCGCGCGGGGAGTGACCGTCGAGCAGTTCCGGTTCGCGATGACCAACGGGCTGCCGGCGACGGTGCAGTGCCCCGGGGCGTTCGCGCGCAAACGGCTGCTCGACCGGCTGCCTCCGGAACAGGTGATCGAGCAAGCGCCATCGAGACTGACGGAGTGTCAGGGCTGCTACCGACCCGCCCGGCCGAACGCGTTGCAGGACGGCCGCTGCCGCCGCTGCCGGGAGGAGCACGACAGAAGCCGGACCCCCGGGCTGATCGCCGGGATCCGGGCCGCGATGCGAGAACGCGGTCGGCCCGGCGGGGTCAGTGATCCCGCCGGTTCACCGCCTCCACCAGGAGCACCGCCACCGCCTCCGGCAGGCCCAAGTGCCGAGCGATCCAGGCAGGTTCGTGCCCGGTGAGGGCCAGCACCCAGGCGGTGTGCAACCGGCCCAGGGGGTGGCCGGCCAGGTACGGCCGCACCGCCTCCAGCGGGAAGTCGGCCAGGCTCTCGGCGGTGAACCAGTCCTCCGCCGGCTCCCCCGCCGCCGGGGCCCGGCGCCGCCAGATTGCCGCCAGTCTCCCCCACATGTCCGCGCCCCCGTTCGCGTCACGCCATCGCCTGGTTGACGTCCTCTTCCTCGTCCAGGTGCCAGTGCAGGTCCCGGACCCCGGGCTCCAGCGAGAGGCGGGAGATCACCTGCTCCAGCGCACTCGCCACGTCGCCGCTGACCGAGAGCGAGGCGCGCAGACTGGTGATCTCGGGCGTCTCGCGGCGGGCGCGCAGGCCGGTCGGGGTGAGGCCCGAGGTGCTGAGGGCCTGCAGCAGCAGGGCCCGGATGTGGGTCTCGGCGCTGCGGTCGCAGCGCAGGTGCAGGTTGGCCTCGACCACCGCGTCGGGGTCGGTGCCGGCGGCCGGGACCCGGTCGAGCAGGCGTCCGGCGGGGCGGCCGACCACGTGGATGGCGATCACGGCCAGCGTGCCGATGATGGCGAAACCGTATTTGCCGGAGGCGGCCAGCACACCGGCGGCGGCCGAGCACCAGAGGGTGGCGGCCGTGTTGAGGCCGCGCACCCCTGCGCCGTCGCGCAGGATCACGCCGCCGCCGAGGAAGCCGATGCCGGAGACCACGTAGGAGGCGACCCGCGTCGGGCTGCCGACGTCGCCGATGGCCTCGCTGTACAGCACGAACAGGGTGGCCCCGGTGGCGACCAGCGCGTTGGTGCGCAGGCCCGCCATCCGGGCGCGCCACTGGCGTTCGACCCCGATCACGGCGCCGCACAGGACGCCGGTGGCCAACCGGAGCAGGAAGTCGAGAGTGGACAGGGAGTGCATGAAGCACCTCCTCGATGAGTCGGACGCCGCGAGTCGGACGCCGCGTCAGGTAGTCAGGTACGGGCGAACGCCGGGTCGAACTTGTAGCCGATCTGCCGGACGGTGGTGATGGTGTCGCGGTGGGCCGGGCCGAGCTTACGGCGGATCCGGGCCACATGAGTGCTGACCGTCCTGGTGTCGCCCAGATTCGGGCGGCCCCAGACGGCCTCCATCAACTGGCTGCGGGAGAGCACCCGCTTGGGCTGGGCCATCAGGTGGGCGAGCAACTCGAACTCCAGGTAGGTGAGGTCGAGCGGGCGCCCGTCGACGGTGACGACGCGCTGGTCGATGTCGACCACCACGCCGACCGCCGCGAAGCGCCGGGTCGGCGCCGCCACCATGGGAGCAGTCACGGTTGGACTGTCGGAGAAGATCAGTTGAACCCGGGGGTAGTGCAGGGGCATCGAAACGCCTCCCTCTCGACTCGCGACTCTCGGCTCTCAGCTCTCGGCGTGCCAGGCGGCTTCGAGGTGGACGGCTCCGGCGGCGTCGGTGACGGCGTGCCACTCGGCGGCCAGCCGTACCCGCTGCCGGTGCGGAGCGGCGGTGGCGCGCGGCGCCGGGGGCTGGAAGGTGTGCAGGACCGGGCTGTCGAGCGGGCTGTCGGCCAGCCGCCGCAGCAACTGCGCCAGGAAGGCCCGGACCCGGACGATACCGCCGGGGCGGACGGCGGGTCGCGGCCGGGCGGCCGGGAGCGCGGTGTGGAACGTGAAGACGGACACGGGGAGCTCACCTCCGTGGACGGCGTGCGCGCACGTCACGCGCACGCGGGCATGGCGAAGCGGGCGCTTCGCGCGGTTGAGCGTGCGTCAAGCGGACTACGTGCAGGACGAACCAGGGCCGGGGGGAGGCAGTTCGAGGCCTCCCCCCGAGGCCGGATGGCTCGGTGGTTCAGTGGCCGAGGGCGGTCTGGACGAGCTTGATGACGACCAGGACCATCGCGATCAGCAGGTACGTGCGCAGCGCGCCCATGCCGATCTTGCGGCCGGTGGACATCACCGGGCGGGTGAGGGTCGCCAGCGGGGGCATCCGCCAGTTGTCGCGTCCGGTGCGGTCGATGGGGTCCTCGGCGGTGGCGGTGCGCTTGCGCGTGAAGGCGAAGCCGGCGGCCAGCACCCCCAGCACGCCGCAGCCGGCCATGATGCCCAGGATCGCCCCCGAGGAGATGTTCGGGAACAGCACCGAGGCGGTCAGGATCACCGACAGCGTCACCAGCACCCCCACCACCGCGGAGGTGAACGCATTCACCTTCGGCCCGTTCGACCACGGCCCCAGCACCTGCTTGTCGTTGCACAGCAGCAGCAGGAAGACGGAGGCCGACGGCAGCAGCACCCCGGCCAGCACCTGCACACCCTGCGTCAACAGCCCCAGCGTGTGATCGCTGGCGACCAGCACGATCGCGGCCGCCACGCAGACCAGCGCCGCGTAGACGGCGTAGAAGCCCTTGGCGCCGGCGACCCCGCGGTGCAGCGAGTGCTTCATGCCGAAGACGTCACCGATCGCGTAGGCGGTGGAGAGCGAGACGGCGAACGCGCCGATGATCGAGGCGTCCAGCAGCGCGATCGCGAAGAGCACGCCGACCAGCTTGCCGCTGTGGTCCGCCAGGCCCCTGGCCACCGCGCCCGCGTCCGAGAACTGCCCGACACCGTCGGTGCCGGCGAACGCGGCGGCGGTGAAACCCATCATCGCGGCCGCGCCGACGACGACGATCACGATGCCGATCCACAGGTCGGCCTTCTCGTACTTCATGAACCGCGGCGTGATCCGCTTGTCGATCACGTACGACTGCTGGAAGAACAGCTGCCACGGGGCGACGGTGGTGCCCACGATGGAGATGATCAGCAGCATCACGGTCGCCAACTGGCCCGTGCCGCCCGGCATGTTCGGCACCACGAAGTCGTGCGCCAGCTGCGAGGTCCTCGGGTGGACCATGAAGTAGATCGGCACCAGCAGCAGCGAACCCGCGCACAGCGCCACCGCGATCCGCTCGAAACGGCGGAACGAGCCGGTGAAGGCCGAGGCGATGATGATCGCGGCGGCCAGCACCACCGAGGCGACCTTCGGCAGGCCCAGGTAGCCGGCCGCCAGCGTCACCCCGATGAACTCCGTCACCAGCGTCAACCCGTTGAGCAGGAACAGGTCGATCACACTGAACGCGCCCCAGAACTTCCCGAACCGCTCCAGGATCAACCGGGCGTGCCCAACACCGGTCACCGCGCCCAGGCGCAGCACCATCTCCTGGTTGACGTACAGCACCGGGACCAGCAGCAGCAGCGTCCACAGCAGGTGCGTGCCGTAGTTCTGCCCGGCCTGCCCGTAGGTGGAGAACGCGCCGGCGTCGTTGTCGCCGACCATCACGATCAGGCCCGGGCCCACGATCGCCAGCAGCGTCTTCAGCTTCGCGGACAGGCCCTTGCGCTCGGCCGTGTCATCCAGCCGGATCGTGCCCAGCGCACCCTTGATGTCACCCAGGTGCGCGTCATCCAGCACCGCGGCACGCGCGGCGGGAACCTTCGAGTCGAGAGTCGCGTTGGTGGTCATGATGAACCTCCCTCAGCCCCCACGGATTCAGGGGGAGTTTGGAGGCACGCGGCAGCTATCCCCGCTACGAACCGCACCAAGAAAGCACACCAGGCAGCAGGGCAGCACCGAGCTGCTGGTGATGGCGTGTCAGATCGAAAAGCGCGTAGCGAAGGTGGTTACCGCGAGCCGAAGAAGTACGAGGACAGGCGGGGGCAGGGGCTACTGTGGCCCGGACTACTGCAATCCATGAGTCTCTCGCCTCCTTCCGGCCGGTGCGTGCGACGGATCCGCTACGCATGACGACACGGCAAGGAGCTCGCTGACCTCGAAAGTCAGCTCACCCCAACTCGTCAGAGCTTTGGCACTTCACGGCGTGATCCGACTCGGCTGAGCCGGAAGCCACTTGGGATCAACCCTTAGGTCGGGAAGATCTGTCCTGATCCGGAGCGTCTCTCGACGGTTGGGATCAGTGGCCTGTGTCCATGAAGACGCCTCACCGAACGAGGTGCCTGCAAAACCTTGTACAGCTTAGCCCCGTCCAGACCGAACGCTTGCCGCATTTACCAAACCTTGACCTACGAGACCTGGACACACCGCGAAGGACCAGGTCACCGAGCCGCGACCTGGACCCGAGGTGGCGGCACCACAGTGACCATCCCCGGCAACGCCCGACAGCCTCGGCCGCCTTCCCAGTTTCCTTGACCGCCACCGTGGTTCAGCCCGTAACGTCGTCCCGAGTCGATCGTCAGGTCGGCGCCATCGGCCTATGGGGAGGAAACATGTCCGACAAGCTGCGGATCGCCGTCATCATCGGAAGCGTCCGTGAGGGCCGCTTCGGACCGGTCGTCGCACGCTGGTTCCTGGAGCAGATCCGGGAGCACGCGGACCTCGAGGTGGACGCGATCGACCTGGCCGAGGTGGGTCTGCCCATGGCGTTCCCGGCGTTCGGCACCAAGCCGACCGGGGAGACCGCGGCGGTCGCCGACGCGGTGCGCGAGCGGCTGGCCGCAGCCGACGCGTTCGTCGTCATCACGCCGGAGTACAACCACAGCTACCCTGCGTCGCTGAAGAACCTGATCGACTGGCACAACGTCGAGTGGCACGCCAAGCCGGTCGCCTTCGTCTCCTACGGCGGCCTGTCCGGCGGCATGCGCTCGGTCGAGCACCTGCGCCCGGTCTTCGCCGAGGTGCACGCGACCACCATCCGGGACGCCGTCAGCCTGCACAACGTGTGGTCGCTGTTCGACGAGGACGGCGCGCCGACCGACCCGGAGGGGTCCAACGGCGCGGCCAAGCTGATGATCGAGCGGCTGAAGTGGTGGGCCGAGGCGCTCCAGGAGGCCCGGGTCAAGAGCCCGTACACCGTCTGACCCCCAGAACGGCAGGAGCGCGCCGGTCGACCCACGGACCGGCGCGCTCCCTGCCGAACCCGGCGGGCTACAGCCTCCGATCCCGGTGCGACGCAGTCGAACTGACGGTCTATCGTCCGAACAACGGCGAACGGATCGCGAGGAGCGGCGCACACGTATGGCGGAGCAGAACACCCTCACACCGGAGCACCCGGCCGAGGCCGAGCCCGGGGCCGAGCCCGACCGCCCGACCGGCCGACGGCTCGGGTCCCTCGAACTGCTCGTCGCGGGCATGGTGCTGCTGCTGGCCGGCCGGCGCTGGCTGGTCGGCTGGCTCGACGCACCAGGTCTGCAGGCGTGGACGACGGTCTTCGTCGCCATCTGCGTCCAGGCGATCCCGTTCCTGGTGCTCGGCACGCTGCTGTCCGCGGCGATCACCGCGCTGGTGCCCGCCTCCTTCCTGGAGCGGGCGCTGCCGAAGCGGGCGGTCCTCGCCGTGCCGGCGGCCGGACTCGCCGGGGCGGTGCTGCCCGGCTGCGAGTGCGCCTCCGTTCCGGTGGCGGACGGGCTGATCGCCCGCGGTGTGGCGCCCGCCGCCGCGCTCGCCTTCCTGCTCTCCGCCCCGGCGATCAATCCGGTGGTGCTCACCGCGACGGCGGTCGCCTTCCCCGGTCGGCCGCAGATGGTGCTGGCCCGCTTCGCCGCGTCCCTGGTCACCGCCGTCGTGGTGGGCTGGCTCTGGGCGCGGTTCGGCCGTCCCGAGTGGCTGCGCCCCTCGGTGCGGCGGGCGCAGCCGGCCGGTGCGGGTCGGTGGGCGGCGTTCCGGGCCGCGTTCGCGCACGAGTTCCTGCACGCGGCCGGCTTCCTGGTGATCGGCGGCATCACCGCGGCCACCCTCAACGTGCTGGTCCCCCGGCAACTGCTCGGCGGCCTCGCGCACCTGCCCGGCGTCTCGGTGCTGGTCCTGGCGCTGCTCGCGGTGGTGCTCGCGGTGTGCTCGGAGGCGGACGCCTTCGTCGCGGCCAGCCTGAGCGCGTTTCCGCTGCCGGCCCGGCTGGCCTTCATGGTGGTCGGTCCGATGGTCGACGTGAAACTGGTGGCGATGCAGGCCGGGACGTTCGGCTGGCCCTTCGCCTGGCGCTTCTCCACCGTGACGTTCACGGTCGCGGTGCTGGCTGCCACCCTGGCGGGCTGGTGGCTGCTTTGAACGGCCGAAGCACGGCGAAGCGGTGGCGCGGTGAAGGGGTGGCGCGGTGAAGGGGTGGCGCAGTGAAGCGTGAGGTGCAGGCGATCCTGCTGGTGCTGCTGGGCTCGGCGGTGCTGCGCATCTCGCTGTTCAGCGACATGTACCTGAGGTACGTACGGGCAGCCCTGCGGCCCTACCTGGTCACCGCCGGGGTCGTGCTGGTGCTGCTGGGCGTGCTGGGCGCCGTCGCGGCCCTGCGCGGCGCGCGCCACCAGGACCACCAGGACCACCAGGACAGCGACCACGACGCACACGGCCATAGCCACACCCACGGCCCGAGGATCGCCTGGCTGCTGATCCTCCCGGTGACGGGCATCCTGCTCGTCTCGCCGCCCGCCCTGGGCAGCTACACCGCCCAGCACGCGGCGAACACCGTCGCCAAGCCGGACACCGCCACCGGCTTCCCGCCGCTGCCCGCCGGTGACCCGCTGGCGCTGCCGCTCGCCGAGTTCGACGTGCGGGCCGCCTGGGACACCGCACAGCCGCTGAAGGGCCGCCGGGTGAAGCTGCTCGGTTTCGTCAGCCCGAAGAACGGCGGCGGCTGGTACGTCACCCGACTGGTCATCAGCTGCTGCGCCGCCGACGCGATGACCTACAAGGTCGAGATCCGCGGTGCGGCCGCGCCGCCGACCGGCAGTTGGGTGGCGGTCACCGGGGTCTGGCAGCCCGACGGGCAGCCCGCGCAGCCCGATGCGGTGCCGGCTCTCAACGCCGGGCAGGTGGTTTCGGTGCCCGAACCGCGCGATCCGTACGAGTGAGAGTCATCACTGCCCGCGGGTGTCACCCCGGCCGCCTCCACCACGTCTTCCAGTCGGACCCAGATCTCCGTCGGTCAGCCGATCCGGCTGACGGTACATCTGAACAGCTTGTCTGGAACGAGGTTGATGGTGGCGACCAATCGGCGTAGGACCGTTCTGCTGACCGGGGGCATGGGCGTCGCCGTCGCGCTGGCCTTCGTGCCGATGGCGCCCAGCGGCACGCGCGTGCCGGCGGCCGCCGCCTCGCCCGCCCCGTCGCCTGCCCTGTCGACCGGCGGCGCCCCGAGCGGCTCCCCGACGGGCGGCGCCCCGAGCGCGGCGCCCAGTCAGCCGTGGGACGGCAAGGTCCGGGTGATCGGCGACGGGTCGACCTCCGACACCGGACCGCAGCCCAAGCAGCCGACGCCCGAGAAGCTGAAACCGGGCGAGAAGCCGCCGCAGTTCGTGGTCTTCTCCTGGGACGGCGCGCTGGAGGACGACAACCACCTGTTCTCGCACTTCCGCGAGGTGGCCCACGAGTCCAACGCCCAGATGACCTTCTTCCTCAGCGGCATGTACCTGCTGCCGAACTCCAAGCGCTACCTCTACCACCCGCCCCAGCATCCGGTCGGCACGGCGGCCATCGACTTCCCGACCGACGCCCACATCAAGGCCACCCTGGCGCAGCTGAGCGCCGCCTGGCAGGACGGCGACGAGATCGGCACCCACTTCAACGGCCACTTCTGCGGAACCGGCGGCGGCGGTGACTGGAGCACCGCCGAGTGGCAGAGCGAGACCCAGCAGGCCTACTCCTTCGTCGAGAACTGGAAGACCAACACCGGGTACACCGACCTCCCGCCGCTGCCGTTCGACTACCAGAAGGAGCTGGTCGGCGGTCGCGCGCCGTGCCTGGAGGGGCAGAAGACGCTGCTGCCGGCCGAGGCGGCGCTGGGCTGGCGCTACGACGCCAGCTCGCCGGGCGACAACCAGATCTGGCCGGCCAAGACCAACGGGATGTGGAACTTCCCGCTGCAGGCGCTGCCGTATCCGAACCAGAACTTCCAGGTCCTCTCGATGGACTTCAACTTCCTGGCCAACCAGTCCGGCGGCAACCCCGACGGCGACCCGACCAAGTTCGCGGGTTGGGAGAAGGAGACCGAGCAGGGCTACCTGAACGGCTTCGAGCGGGCCTACAACGGCGCCCGGGCACCGCTGTTCATCGGGAACCACTTCGAGAACTGGAACGGCGGCATCTACATGAAGGCCGTCGAGAACGTGATGCGGACCGTCTGCACGCAGCCGGACGTGCGCTGCGTCTCCTTCAAGGAAGTCGCCGACTGGCTGGACGTGCAGGACCCGAAGGTGCTGGCCCAGCTGCGCCGGCTGGACCCCGGCCAGGCACCGGACTGGTCGACCATCGTCAAGTGACCCGCCGGCGCCCGGCCCGATCCGTCAGCAGCCTCTAGTAGGCGGAGACGCTCTTCACGTAGGTGCTCCAGATGTCGAGCGGATAGGCGGTGGCCGCAGCGGACTTGGCCGGATCGCCCTGGCCGTCCAGCGGCAGCGCCTGCACGCTCTTCGGGTCCAGCCGGAACACCGCGACGGCCGTGGACACCTGCCCGCTGTACCCGACGAACCAGCCCGCCCGGTTGTCCTGGGTGGTGCCGGTCTTGCCCGCCACCGTCCGGCCCGGCACCTGCGCGCCCCGCCCGGTGCCCTCCTGCACCGTGCCGGTCAGCGCCGCGTCGACCTGCTGAGCGACCTGCTGGCTCAACGCCCGGGCCGGGGCCGGCTTCTGCACGTCGACCGGTGCCCCGTCCCGGGTGATCCGCAGGACCGAGTACGGATCGGTGTGCATGCCGCCGTCGGCGAACGCGGTGTACGCGTCGGCCATCCGGATCGCGCTCGGGGTGGAGGTGCCCAGCGAGAAGGCCGGCACCTGCGCCCCCAGGCTGTCGGGGAGCAGCCCGAGGCCGAGCGCGGTCTGGCGGACCTGGTCCAGGCCGGTGTCCAGGCCGAGTTGCATCAGCGGGGTGTTGACGGACTGCTCCATCGCCGTCAGCAGGCTGATGCTCCCCCAGGACTTCCCGCCGTCGTTGGTCCCCTTGACCAGGTGCCCGTCGCGGTCCCAGTACGGGCCTTCGGGCGTCTGCACCGGTATCTGGTTGTCGCCGTCGTAGGGCGTCGTGGGCGAGACCGGGGTGCGACCGGCGCCCAACTGCCGTTGCACCCCCTGGCTCAGCGCGGCGGCGTACACGAACGGAGTGAACGCCGAACCGGACGGCACCAGCGCCGAGTTGGCGTTGTCATAACCCTGTCTGAGGTAGTCGGGACCACCGTAGACCGCGAGCATCCGCCCGTCCGAGGCCACCGAGGCGGCGCCGACCCGTAGCCCCGGGTCGGCGTTCTGCCGGGCGGCTGCCGCCTGCACCGCGTCGGTCAGCGCCGTCTGGCTCGGCTTCTCGAAGGTGGTGTGGATCTGGTAGCCGCCCAGGTCGAACTGGGCGTCGGTGATGCCGGTGTGGGTGGTCACGTACTGCTTGGCGATGTCCACCAGGTAGCCCGTCTGCCCGCTGAGCCCCACCTGCTTCGGCGGCTCCTGGGGCTCGGGAAAGGTGGTGTAGGCGGCCCGCTGGGCGGGCGTGAGCTTGCCGATCACGACCATCCGGTCGAGGATCCACTTCCACCGGTCCACCGCCCGCTTGTGGTTCTCGGGGCTGATCGCCGGGTCGTAGCGCCCGGCTCCCTTGAGCAGCGAGGCGAGCACGGCGCCCTGGCTCACGTTGAGCTGCGAGACGTCCTCGCCGTAGTACGCCTGGGCCGCCCGCTCGATGCCGTACGAACCGCGGCCGTACCAGCTGGTGTTGAGGTATCCCTCCAGGATCTGCTGCTTGCTCAGCTTCCGGTCGAGCTTGACCGCCAGGACGATCTCGGTCAGCTTCCGGGACATCGTCTGCTTCTGGTTCAGATAGGCGTTCTTCACATACTGCTGGGTGATGGTGGAACCGCCCTGCATCGCACCACCGGTCGCCATGTTGCGGACGGCCCGCGCCATGCCCTGCGGGTCGACGCCGTAGTCCGAGTAGAACGTCTCGTTCTCGGCGGCCAGCGCCGCCCACTGCACCCCCTGCGGCACCTGGTCCAGCGGGATGTCCTGCCGGTTGACCTCGCCGGTGCGGGCCATCTCGGTGCCGTCCGCCCAGAAGTACACGTTGTTCTGCTGGATGGCGAAGGCCTTGAGATCGGTGGGGATCTTCGTCTCGTGGTAGACGTATCCCAGCAGCCCGACCAGACACGCGACACCGAACAACCCGATCCGCACCACATGCCGCCACGACGGCACCCACCGGCGCACCCCCACCCGGTCCGGCCGCGGATACCCCTTGGGCCGCCTGCCCGCCCGCCCCCGACTCAACCGCACCACGGCCGCCCTGCGCAGACGCAGACCCGCGACCCCGGCCGCGCGCCGACTGCTGGCAAGCATGTGCCCCCCGTAATTCACCCAACCATTCGAACCCCCTTACCAATAACGACTTTGAAAGTCCGTTTGGTTGCATCGCACGGAGACGAGTTGGACAGCCCCGCCGCGGCGGCGCGACCCGCGGTCCACGAGGATGTGGAGACTGCGAGACTGCCAGTCATGGCAACCGTCCCGGTGATCCCCCAGCGCCATCAGATAGCGCAACTGCTTCCGGCGATCGGCTCCCGGCTGCGGGTACTGCGCCAGGAGGCCGGGTTGACGCTGGATCAGGTGGCCGCCCTCACCGGCATCGGCGCTTCCACGCTCTCTCGCCTGGAGGCCGGGCACCGCCAGCCCTCGCTCGACCTGCTCGTCCCGCTCGCCGCCGTCTACCAGACCCCGGTGGAGGAACTGGTCGCCGTGGTGGAGCACGCAGGGGAACCCCCGGTCGTTCACTCGCCGCAGCGGCGCCGTGGCATCGCCGCCCAACGGCTCTCCCATCACACCGGCGGGATCCAGGTGTACCGGCTGGTCCTGCCCCCGCACGAGAAGCCCGACCAGCGGCGGCACGACGGCTACGCCTGGATGTGCGTCCTGGCCGGGCAGGTCCAACTCCTCCTGGCCGGCACCCGGCTCACCCTCGGCCCCGGCGACGCGGCCGAACTGGACACCCGGACCCCCCACTGGTTCGGCGCGGCAGGTGGAGCACCGGCCGAAGTGCTGTACCTCGCAGGCGCGGACGGACTGCGGGTGCGCCTACAGGCCCGCGCGACGAGCCGTCCGCCCGAGCCGTTCCCGCCCAGAAGCACGAGCGCGAGCACGACGCAACCGCAGCCCTCGTGAAGCCGCCCGTCGTCGTCGCTCCGTGCTGTCTGGCGCTGATGTTCTGCCCGGATGGCGCTGTGGTTCAAGCCCGTGCTGTACCGATCCTCCTAGGCTCCAAGGGAAGGGACACCCCGAACACCGGGCCGTCGCCGACGCGGTGACCCCGCGAGGAATTGGAGCTTTCCGATGGCTGAGGACACGTTCACGGGCAGGGTCGTCATCGTCACCGGCGGTGGGTCGGGCATCGGGGCGGCCACCGCTCACCGCTTCGCCGCCGCGGGCGCCACAGTGGTGATCATCGGCCGGACGCAGGCGAAGCTGGACGAAGTGGTGTCCGGCGCGCCGACCGGCTCGACGCTGATCGCTCGGGTCGGTGACGTCTCGGACGAGGTGGAGATCACCCGGCTGGTGGACGGCGTTGCCCACGACCACGGCCGGTTGGACACCCTGGTCAACAACGCCGGCACGTGTGAGCCCCTGGGTTCCGTGACCGATATCGATACGGCGGGCTGGCGACGCGTCATGTCCACGGACCTCGACGGGGTGTTCTTCGCCTCCAGGGCCGCGCTTCCACATCTGCGCGCCGTGGGCGGCAGCATCGTCAATGTCGGTTCGGCCTCCGGGCTCGGCGGTGACTGGGGCCTGGCCGCCTACGACGCGGCCAAGGGCGCGGTGACCAACCTGACCAACGCGATGGCGCTCGACCACGGCGCGGAAGGCGTGCGGGTCAACGCCGTGCATCCCAGCATGATCTCCACCGACATGACGGCGGGATTCCTGCAGAACGAGGCGATCGTCGCCGCAGCGCTCAACCGGGTGCCGATGCGGCGCTTCGGCGATCCGGCCGAGGCGGCTTCCGTCATCACGTTCCTGGCCAGTGCGGCGGCGAGCTTCGTGAACGGGGCTCATATCCGCGTCGACGGCGGGCTCGGCGCCTCGAACGGCAATCCGCACCTCGCGTAGCGGCTGGGCATCTCGACCGGGATCGTCATAGCCGTCCTCCTGGTCCTGCGCAGGGGTGGCAAGGTCCTCCGGGCCCGCCGCAAGCAGCGGTCCAGCGCCGACGCGCGCCACCCCGAGTAGCGGCAAGGCGAAACAGGCTGTCATCCGACAGGTCATTCGGGTGCTGAGCGCGTGAGCTTGGCATCCATGTCGAGCGAGCCGACGATCGACCGCAAGGTCGCGATGAGCTCCGCGACGGAACCGGTGCGAGCCTCGGCGCGGCTGATCGCGCAGATCCGGACCGTGTCGGAGGCGTCGGCGATCGGGCGGAACAGCACCGTGGGCAGGGAGTTGGTGAACGCGATCGGCCCGGGGTGGACACCCACGTGTCCGCGCGTGGCCACGTGCACGGCCAGCTCGTCGTAGCGCCCCACCTCCTCGATGTGGGTACGCGGGATGCCTGCCCGGATGATGTCCGCCTGCAACTGGCTTTCGAGGTAGGGGTTGTCGGCACGCGGAGTGATCAGGATCTGACGGGTGCGGAGGTCGGTGAGCGCCACCTCCCGGCGGCTCGCCAGTGGGTCCGCCGCCTGCACGACGGCGACCAGCGGGAACTCGCCGAGCACGGTACTGGCGATCCCGGGTTGCTCGGGGACCGACCAGCACAGACCCACGTCCACCGCGCCGTCCGCCACGGCGGCCAGTTGCTCGGGAGTGTGCATGGGGACCGGACGCCACCGACCCCGGGCCTCGTCGTCAGCGGCGGCACCGGGCCAGGCGTCGACCAGTCCCGGCAGGAGCAGCTGTCCCAGCTCCGGGGTGTGGGCGACGACGAGGTCGCGATGGCGCACCGAGCGCAGGCGGGCGGTCCGATGGGCCTGGTGCAACGCCTCGATGGGCTGCCGTATCGCGGCGGCGAACTCGGCGCCGAAGGGCGTCAGTCGGACCTGCCGGCTGGTCCGCTCGACGAGCCGACCACCGAGGCTGCGTTCCAGACTGGCGACGGCCTCGCTGACACTGGGCGGAGCCAGTCGCAGGCGGTCGGCGGCCCGCCGGAAGTGCAGTTCGTCCGCGACGGCGAGGAAGCACTCCATCTGACGCAGGTTCACCGCCGCGCTCCCGTCACTTCGTGGTGCCCGAACCATGACGAGCAACTGCCCTATTCTGTCACATCGTTCGGATTTCCCGAACGATGTGTTCGGCAACCTGCAGTTGATCAGCCCCTCGGCGTCGCGGCATCGTAGCCCGAGGGAGGGCACTATGACCGAGACCGTCCGGCCGCTGCGGCGGGCCTGGATCGCGCGGTTGGGCCCGCGAGGTGAGGTCGACATCGACCGAGCGGCAGCTCCTCGCGCGATCGTCGAGGACGCCGTCGAACGCGTCGGTGCGGACCCCGTGCTCTGGGCGATCGAACTGAGTTCCCTGGTCGTGCGGCGGATCGTCGGCGAGGTGCCGGCCCTCGGTGGCAGCCCGGCCGGGGTCGAGCTGCTCCGCCGAGGCAACGAAGGGACCACCCTGCGGGCGCTGTTCACCCTGCTGGACGGCCCGGCCGTCGCCCCGCCCATCGGTGCGGCGACCCTGGAGGGCATCCGCGAGTTCGTCCACCGGGGCGTGCCGCTCGAACAGGTGCTGCACGGCGTCCGGATCGGGCACGCGGCAACGGCCGAGGCGTTCCTGCGGGCCTGCACCGAGCTGGTCGACCCGCAGGCGGCCGTCGAGGAGGTCACGGCGGTCTCCCGCGAGCTGTTCAGCTACGTCGACGAGCTGTCCGACGCCATGATCCGCACGTACCTCGTGGAGCACGAGGTGTGGAGCACCAGCGCGGCCGCGGCACGGGCCGACATTGTGCGTTCCCTGCTGGGTGATGCCACCACGGCGGATGTCGGCGAGGCGTCGCGGGCCCTCGGCTACGACCTGCGGCGGACCCACGAGGCGGTGGTGGTGTGGTCGGACTCGCCGAACAGGAGCTCCACGCTGCAGGCGGCGGCGATCGAGGCGCTCCGGGCCCGGGATGCCACCACGACGCTGGTCGTCCCCGTGGCCTCGGGGCGGTTGTGGGCGTGGGGCACCGTACCTCCGGACGGCACGCGCCGGACCGGTTCGTGGGATGCCGTCGCGCAGGCACTGTCCCGGCAGCAGGTGCAGGCGGCCTTCGGGACCCCGGGCGCCGGTGTCGCGGGCTTCCGTCGCTCGCACGGTGAGGCCGAACGCGGGGAGCGGGTCGAGCGGCTGCGGCGCGAGGCCGGACGGGTTCCGAGGCCTGCGACCGCCTACGCCGACGTCGCTGCCATCGCGCTGTCGGCCACCGATCTCGACGCCGCCGGTGACTTCGTGCGACGTGAACTCGGCGGGCTAGCCGCCCGCAGCGCACCGATGGAGGCGCTGCGGACCACGCTGTACCAGTACATCGGCGCCGAGCGCCGCCTGGTCGAGGTCGCCCGAAACCTGCACGTGGCCAGGGGGACCGTGACCTACCGCGTGAAGCGGGCCCAGGAGGTGCTGGGACACGACCTCGACGACCGCCGCTTCGCCCTGCACACCGCCCTGGCGCTCGCCGAGGAACTGGGGGACGCCGTCCTGCTACCGCGCGACATCCAGCGGTGAGCGGTGAGCCCGGCGGGCCGGTCGCGGCCCGGACCGACCCGGCAGACCAACAGGAGGCCGGGATTCTGAGCCGCCAGAACAAGCGGCCACCCCGGGAGCTTGCGTTTACTTCGAGGTGTCGGACGCGGTGCGGTACCGGGCCGCGCATCCCGACACACGGACTCGAGCACTCCAGGAGGCGCACGATGATCGACCGAGAGACCTTCCTCGAGCTGATGAGCGGGGTGTGTGCCCCGGTCACCGTGGTGACGGCGATGACCGCCGACGGGCGACCGCACGGCAGCACCGTGTCGAGTTTCGCCTCGCTCTCGCTGGACCCTCCGCTGGTGAGCTTCGCCCTGGACCGCGCCTCGGGGCTGCTGACCCACCTTCAGCCGGGTGACCGGGTGGGGGTGAACATCCTCGGCGCCGACCAGCAGGAGCTGGCGTCGACGTTCGCCCGTCCAAGTCGGGGACCTGGCCTGAAGTTCGACGGCGTCAGCTGGACCGTCCGCTCCGGACTTCCCTACCTGCCCGAGTCGGCCGGCTGGACGGCGGGACGCGTGGAGCGCCACGTGGACGGCGGCGACCACGTCCTGCTCGTCGTGGGCGTCGAGGAGGCCGAGTCGACCCCCACGGCCCCGCTGGTCTACGCGCGCCGGGTCTTCGGCACGCATTCCGGCCTCGCTGTCGCGAGCTGAGTCGCGAGCCGACCCGTACCCCGACAACCCCCGACACCGAGGTGACGACGATGAGTATCTCCCTGGACACTCCCCATCTGACCGGCGCCGCGCGCGAGTTGCGGGCCGACCTGGTCGAGCGCGCCGCCGCGCTGCGACCGGTGCTCGCCGGCAACGCCGAACTGACCGACCGCGAGCGAGCGGTGCCCGCGAAGAACATCGACGCCCTGGCCGAGGCCGGCCTGCTGTCGCTGATGCAGCCCGCCCGTTACGGCGGCCGGCAGACCGACTTCCGCACCCTGCTGGAGGTCGGCCGCGAGGTCGGGCGCGCCTGCGGCTCCACTGGCTGGTTGACCTCGCTGCTCAACGCCAACGCCTGGTTCGTCGGGCTCTTCCCCGCCCAGGCCCAGGACGACGTCTGGGCCCACACCCCGCACGCCCGGGTCGCCGGCGTCGTGACCCCCTCGGGTACCGCGCGCGTGGTCGAGGGCGGCTACCGGGTGAGCGGGCGCTGGGCCCCCGCCTCCGGGTGCGCCCACGCCGACTGGGCGGTCCTCGGGGTCACCCGGCCGGATGCCGAGGGCACCTCGGACGCCGTCGGCATGGTGCTCGCGCCGATGTCGGAACTGACCGTCGAGGACACCTGGTTCGTGGCGGGCATGCGCGGGACGGCGTCGAACACGCTCGTCGGCGAGGACTTCTTCGTACCCGCACACCGCTTCCACTCCGTCCCCGACGCCGTCGAGGGTCGCTACGCCACTCCCTTCACCGACGAGGCGCTCTACCGGGCGCCGTTCGTGCCGGTCGCCGCACTCGTACTGACCGGGCCCCAGCTCGGGCTGGCTGCGGCCGCCGTCGATCTCCTGATCGAGAAGGCCCCGCAGCGGGGGTTGACCCTGACGAACTACGCCTCCCAGGCCGAGGCCCCCACCACCCAACTCGCCGCCGCGAACGCGGCGTCGGTCGCCGACTCCGCCCTGCTGCACGCCTACCGCGCGGCCGCCGACATCGACGAGGCCGCACGCGCCGGGGTGTTCCCCGACTACGACGCCCGGGCACGGATCCGGATGGACGCGGGCATGGCGGCGGTCCACGCCCGTGAGGCGGTCCGCATCGTGTGCTCGGCCCAGGGGGCTTCGAGCTTCGGCGAGTCCAATCCGCTGCAGCGCATCTGGCGCGACATCGAGACCGGCAGCCGGCACGCCGTCCTCAACCCCGACGTGGCCGCCGAGATCTACGGCAAGTCGCTGTTCAGCATCCGGGGCACGGTGTCCGTGATGGTGTAGACAATCGTCACCGACGGCAACCAGAACCCGATCGTCCGGGCAGACTGCCCGTACGCCCCTTTCCCGCACGTTTACCCGAGGAGGCGACCGTTCGTGACGACAGGCCGGATCGATCTGCACCAGCATCTCGTGCCCCGGGAGTACGCCGAGGCGTTCGCGGCAGCCGGAATCGGACACGCGCTGCCCGGCTGGAGCCCGTCGGCCGCACTGGCGATGATGGACGAACACGCCATCGGGACCGGGGTGTTGTCGCTCTCGACACCGGGCACCCACTTCGGTGACGACGCAGCCGCGCGGCGACTCACCGAACAGGTCAACGACATCCACTATCCCGGCATCGACGCGGCCGGGCACGCCGCAGTCGACCGCGGCTGAACCCACCCCCGCCGTCAGCAAGAGAACGCCGACATCGTCGGCGGCTGGACCCAGCTGGACTCACCCCAAGCTGAGCAGCACCCGCCGACGCGGTCGGCTGCCCCGCCCACTTCCCCCTCGGGAGACACATCGTGCGTATCGCCACCCTTTCCGGCCGGCTGGCCCTCATCGTGGACGGCAAGGCCGTCGACGTCGAACAGGCCAGTGACGGCAGCTTCTCCGCCGACCCGCAGGCCGTCTACGAGCGGTGGGAGGCGTTCCGGGCCTGGGCCGCCGCCGCCGACCTGCCCGCGGGGGTGGCGTTCGAGCCGGCCGAGCTGGGCTCACCGGCCCCGGCGCCACGGCAGACGCTGGCGATCGGCTTGAACTACCGCGCCCATGCCGCGGAGTCCGGGTTCAGCGCGCCCGAGGGCTTGCCGCCGGTGTTCACCAAGTTCGTCACCAGCATCAGCGGACCGGTCACCGAGGTGAAGCTGCCGGCAGGGGGCCATACCGACTGGGAGGTCGAGCTGGTCGCGGTCATCGGCCGCCGCGCCGAGGGCGTCGCCGAGAGCGATGCCTGGAGTCACATCGCCGGACTGACGGTGGGTCAGGACCTCTCCGAGCGGGTCTCGCAACTGGCCGGCCCGGTGCCTCAGTTCAGCCTGGGCAAGTCCTTCCCCGGGTTCGCCCCCATCGGGCCGTGGCTGGTGACGCCGGACGAGTTCGACAATCCCGACGACCTGGAACTGCGCTGCGCGATCAACGGTGAGCAGGTCCAGAAGGGCCGCACCCGCGACCTGATCTTCTCCGTGCCCGCCCTGATCGCCGGGCTGTCGGCGGTACTGCCGCTGCTGCCCGGCGACGTCATCTTCACCGGCACTCCGGCCGGCGTGGGGCTGGGCCGCGATCCACAGCGCTGGCTGGCCGCCGGTGACGTGCTCGTCAGCACCATCGAGGGCATCGGCGAACTGCGCCAGACCTTCGTCGCCTGACCCGGTTCGACGGACAGACGGACAGAGGAGTCCTGATGGCACTGCACCGTCTGACCTCCATCACCATGGGGGTCCCCAACGTCGCCGAGACCGCCGCCTACTACGCCGACTTCGGTCTCACCCCGGACGGCGACGGCTGGTTCACCACCCAGGACGCCGGACGCCAGCTGCGGATCGTTCACGCGCCGACCCGGCGCCTGGTGGAGGTCCGGATCGGCGTCGACACCCCTGACGACCTGGCTGCGGCCGCCTCGCGGCTGAAGCGGCTCGGCATCGAGAGCATCGTCGACGCCCTGACGCTGATCACGTACGACCGGACCACCTCCGTACGTGCGGTCCTGGAGGTCGCTCCCCGCCTGGTCCAGGCCCCGGTGGCGATCACCGCCTACAATGGCCCCGGACGCGCCCAGCGGACCGGTGCCCGCGCGCCCGGTGTGCTGCGCACCAGCCGCGTGCGGCCCCGCAAGCTGGGCCACGCCGTCCTCGGCACCACGGACTTCGACGCCACGACCGCGTTCTTCCGCGACGGGCTCGGCTTCAAGGCGTCCGACTACATCAAGGACCACGGGGCGTTCCTGCGCTGCTCCACCGACCACCACAACATCCTGGTCCTGGCCGCCCCGGTGGCCTTCCTGCACCACTCCTCCTGGCAGGTCGACGACATCGACGAGGTCGGCCGCGGCGCCGCCGCCATGCTGGAGGGCAACCCCGAGCGGCACATCTGGGGCCTGGGACGGCACCACGCCGGTTCCAACTTCTTCTGGTACCTCAAGGACCCGGCCGGCAACTTCAGCGAGTACTACTCCGACCTGGACTGCATCGTCGACGACCAGCTGTGGACGCCGGAGGTCCTGGAGGGCGCCAGGGGACTGTTCAACTGGGGCCCGCCGCCCCCGCCCTCCTTCCTCGCCCCCGAGGACCTCGCTGCCCTGATGACCGGTTCCCACAGCGAGTCCAGGTAGCGGCACGAGCAGCGGGCCGAACCGGGACGCCGCTCCGCGCACCCTGCGCAGCGTCTCCTGCGAGCTTCTTCGAAGGACATCCATGGACAAGACCTCACCCACCGCGGCCGGCGCCGTGGCCGACATCGAAGACGGCGCTTCGCTGGCCGTCGGCGGCTTCGGCCTGTGCGGCATCCCGAGCACCCTCATCTCCGCCCTGTACCAGCAGGGTGCGGGCTCGCTGCGCGTGGTCTCCAACAACTGCGACACCGACGAGCACGGCCTGGGCGTCCTGCTCGGCGCCGGACGCATCGCCCGCGTCACCGGCTCCTACGTCGGTGAGAACAAGGAGTTCGCCCGCCAGTACCTCAGCGGCGAAGTCGAGGTCGAACTCGTGCCCCAGGGCACCCTCGCCGAACGCCTGCGCGCGGGCGGCTGCGGCATCCCCGCCTTCTACACCCCCGCCGGTGTGGGCACCGCGCTCGCCGACGGCGGCATCCCCTGGCGCCACCACACCGACGGGGGCGTCGCCGTCGCCTCGCCGACGAAGGAGATCCGCACCTTCCACGGCCGCGGCTACGTCCTGGAGGAGGCCATCACCTGCGACTTCGCCCTGGTCCGTGCGGCTCGCGGCGACCGCCACGGCAATCTCGTCTTCGACAAGTCCGCCCGCAACTTCAACCCGCTGGCCGCCATGGCAGGCCGGGTGACCATCGCCGAGGTCGAGGAACTGGTCGAACCGGGCGTCCTGAACCCCGACGAGATCCATCTGCCCGGCGTCTTCGTCCAGCGGGTCGTAGCCCTCACCGCGCAGCAGGCGGCGGACAAGCGCGTCGAGAAGAGGACGGTGGCCCCCTGATGGCCTGGACCCGCAACGAGATGGCGGCCCGAGCCGCGGCCGAACTCGGCGACGGGGACTACGTCAACCTCGGCATCGGACTGCCCACCCTGGTACCCGGCTACGTGACCAAGGGGGTGCACGTGGTGCTCCAGTCGGAGAACGGCGTCCTCGGCACCGGCCCCTATCCGGCCGAGGACGCCGTGGACCCCGACCTGATCAACGCGGGCAAGGAAACCGTCACCGTCCTGCCCGGCGCGGCGTTCTTCGACTCCGCGCTGTCGTTCGGCATGATCCGCGGCGGCCACATCGACACCGCGATCCTCGGCGGCATGCAGGTCTCCGCCCACGGCGACCTCGCCAACTGGATGGTCCCCGGCAAGATGGTCAAGGGCATGGGCGGCGCGATGGATCTCGTCCACGGAGCACGCCGGGTCATCGTCCTGATGGACCATACCGCCAAGGACGGCAGCCCCAAGATCGTCGAGGAGTGCACCCTCCCGCTGACCGGCCGGGCCTGCGTCCACCGGATCATCACCGACCTGGGCGTCCTGGACGTCGGGGACCACGGCCTCGTCCTGGTCGAGACGGCGCCCGGTGTCACGGTGGAGCAGATCGTCACCGCCACGGCGGCAGCGCTGCGCGTTCCGGAACCACTCGGCCGGCCCACCTGAGACCTCCGCCGGCCCGGTGATCTTGGACAGCCACCGGGCCGGCGGAGCCCAAGTGAAGACGATGTTGCCCGGGACGCTGCGGCGTCCCGGGCAACGTGCGTGAGCGGCAGCACCAGGGCTCGAGTGCCGGGCCTGCCGCAGGGCCTCGCCGGTGGCGACGGGTCGCGGGTGCGGCCGCCGTCGAACCAGCGGGCCGCCCACCGGCGGGAGTGAGCACGGCGGGCGGCCCGGTCGGGTGTGATCAGGGAGCGAGCACGACCGTCTTGCCGGGCAGCCGCCCGGCGCCGGCGTCCGCATGCACGGCGGCCAGCTCGGCCACCGGGCGGCGGGCGGCGACGTGGATCTGGAGCTTGCCGGCATCCACCTTGGCGACCAGCTCGGCCAGTTGGGCTCCGTCGCTGCGCACCCACAGGCTCGCGCTGCGCACCCCCCGAGCGGGGTCCTCGGGAATCGGGCCGGCGCTGCTGGCGGCGACCCCGCCGTCGGCGATGTAGTTCGTCAGCTGCGCGAGCTCCTCCGGGGAGACGCGCACATGGTTCACCACGACCTGGAACGGACCGCCCACGGCAGCCGGGCCCGCGGCGAGGTCGAGGGGGCCGACGACCCGCTCCGCGCCGTAGCCGCGAAGGCGGTCGGCGTGCTGCGGCGCGTCCACCGCGGTCACGTGCGCTCCCGCGTCGACGGCGAGCTGCACCACGAGGCTGCCCACCGCGCCCCCCGCCCCGTTGACCAGGACGGTCTGACCGGGCTTCAGCTCGGCGAGCTCGAACGCCACCTGCCAGGCCGCCAGGCCGGTCAGCGGCAGCGCCGCGGCGTCGACCAGCTCGGTCGTCTGCGGCGCCGCGGCCAGGGACTCGGCCGGGACCAGCACGTACTCGGCGGCGCCGCCGGCGGAGTCGAGGGGCAGCATCGCCACGACCCGGTCGCCGACCGCCAGGCCCGTCACGCCCGCGCCGAGCTCGGCCACGGTGCCGGCCAGGTCGATCCCCGGCACGTACGGGAGAGTGATCGGGAGCATCTGGGCCAGGGCACCGGCGCGGATGTGGTCGTCGACCGGGTTGAACGACGTGGCCGCCACCCGCACCAGCACCTGCCCGGCGCCGGGGACCGGACGCTCGACGTCCTCGTAGCGCAGGACCTCGCTGCTGCCGAACTCGTGGAAACGCATGGCCTTCATGGCACTTTCCTCCAGGGTGTATTGATGCCGTCGCCAAGGGATGAGGCGATCAGGCGGGAAGGTGGAGCACGTCGAGGCGCTCAGGTCAGCTGCACCGAGCGGGTGGAGTTGCCCAGCACCATGCGGTCGATGGCGCTCACAGCGCTGCCGGGGTCATCGGCGGCGCCGACGGTGACCAGCAGCGGGACGAAGTGGTCGGCCGTCGGGTGGGCGACCGCGGCACCGGGTGCTTTGTTGCGGTAGTCGGCGAGGGCGTCGGCGTCGCCGCGGGCGAGGGCGTCGACGGCCCATTCGTCGAACGCCGCGGTGGCGGCGGCGAGCTCCGGCCGGTGGAAGACGGCGAAGCTGTGCGTCATGAAGCCGGAGCCGAGGACCAGGATGCCTTCTTCGCGCAGCGGCCGCAGGCGTGCCCCGAGCTCAAGCAGCGCGCTGGGATCGAGACTTGGCATCGACAGCTGCACGACCGGAACGTCGGCCGCGGGGTACATGGCCATCAGCGGGATGAAGGCGCCGTGGTCGAGGCCGCGGTCGGTGAACTCGTGCACCGGCGTGCGACCCAGCAGGCCGGTGAGTCGCCGAGCCAGGTCGGTGGCGTCCGGGGTCGCGTAGGGCAGGGTCTTGTAGCGGGGGTGGAAGCCGCTGAAGTCGTAGTGGAGCGGGGTGCCGGCCGCGGCTCCGGAGATCGCGACCGGTGCCTGTTCCCAGTGGGCCGAGATGACGACGATGGCCCGGGGTTTGGGCATCGACCGGGCCCAGTCGAAGAGTTCGCCGAGCCACTGCGGATCGTCGAGGGTGAACGGGGCCCCGTGGCTGACGAAAAGGCTGGGCAGCGGCCCGTCGGAGGGGTGCCACACCCGCTGCTCGCGCGCCTGCGGCAGGACCCGGGCCAGCAGGTCGTCGTAGGCCGCGGCCGGCATGTGCGGCGGGAGGGGGAAAGCCAGGCTGCTCGTGGTGGTCATCGACATCAGCTCCTTCACTTGCCCAGGCAAGTATTTTCACTTGCCCAGGCAAGTTAAAAGTAGCTCATCAAGAGTTGCCTAGGCAAGTGATGCGAGTTGTCCGGGCAAGTATGATGGGGCCCATGGACACTCAGTCGCCCTGGCTCGACGACGACCAGCAGGACCTGTGGCAGGCGCTCCTCACGGTCGTCATCGCCCTCCCGGCGGCCCTCGACCGCCAACTGCAGCGAGACGCGGGCATCTCCAACTTCGAGTACGGGGCGCTGGCCCAGCTGTCCATGGCCGACGAGGCCACGATGCGACTCAGCGACCTGGCCCGGGTCTGCGACAGCACCCAGCCCCGCCTGTCGAAGATGATGGACCGCTTCGAAGCCCGCGACTGGGTCGCCCGCCGACCCGACCCCACCGACGGTCGATACACCCTCGCCACCCTGACCGACGCCGGCCGGCAGAAGCTCGTCGAGAGCGCACCGGAACACGTCGCGCAGGTGAAGCGACTCGTGTTCGATCCGCTCAGCGCCGCTCAACGCCGCCACCTCGAAGCCGCGCTCACCCGCATCGCCGCCACCGTGCGCCGGGAACTCGAAGGCGGCTGAGCACCGGCTTGGCCTTGGCTTGGCTCGGCTCGGCTTGGCGACGGTGGGACCGGGATCTCAGACGAGGTCGGTGACGGTGCCCCGGATGCCGAGCAGCGACTTCCCGTACAACTCCGCGCTGACCTCGGGGCTGACGATCGCGTGCCGGCTGCCGGTCTCGCTGTCGCGCCAGATCCGCTGCAGCGGGTTGGCCTCGGCGAAGCTGCCCGCCCCGTGGACGGAGACCAGGATGCGGATGGCCTCGCGCGCGTTGACGGCGGCGACCCCGGTGTCCATCCGCATCCGGGCGCGGGCGTCGTAGTCGGGGTAACTGCCGTGCGCGGCAGCCTCGTCGATCTCGGCGGCGGCCCGGTAGGCATGCAGCTGGGCCGAGTCGATCAGCGACGCGGCCTGTGCGACTGCGAGTTGCGTGGTGGGAGCGACGGCCTGGTTGTCGTAGAAGGTGTAGGTCATGGGCCGGCGAGGGGCCCGCTCCACGACCAGGTCGAGGGCAGCCTGTGCCAGCCCGAGCTGCGGCCCGGCGAGCACCAGCGCCGACACCGGGACGAAGGCCGAGCGGTAGACGGCCTCCTCGGCGTGCGGGGTGAGGTAGCGCCCCGCCACGGCGTCCGGCGCGGACAGGTACCGGTGGCAGGGGACGAAGACCTTGTCGGCGACCAGGGTGTTGGACGCGGTGCCGCGCATGCCGGTCACGAACCAGGTGTCCTCGACGGTCAGTTCCGACATCGGAATCAGGACCATCCCCGGCTCGAGCTCGGCGCCGGTGACACGGAGCACACCGACGATCGCCCACTGGGCATGGGCCGAGCCGGACGCCGGGCTCCACCGGCCGGTGACGACGAAGCCGCCGTCCACCTCATCGGCCGTCCCCGTCGGCGCGAGGACGCCCGCGACACGGGCGGTCGGGTCGTCGGCCCAGATGTCGTCCTGAGCCCGGCCCGTGAACAGCCCGACGTACCACGAGCAGACGTTGAGCAGCGTCGCCGCCCACGCCGTCGATCCGCAGCCGCGCGCGATCTCCCGGGACACCTCGAGGCAGGTCCGCACGTCGGCCTGCAGTCCGCCGTAGCGTGCCGGCTGCAGGATGGACAACAGCCCGGCACCAGCGAGGGCTTCGATGTTCTCCTCCACCACCCGCCGTTCGCGGTCGCTGCGCTCGGCGTTGCCGGCTATCTGCGGGAGCAGCTTCGCGGCGCGCGCCACCAGGTCGGCGCGCTGCTCCCGGTCGGCGGTGGTGGCTCCAGGGCGGTCAAGGGCGATCGTCATCGATCTGGCTCCTTCTCGGGTCGCTGGCGCGCCGCAGACGATGCCTGGCAGCAACGTTGCGGCCGTGTGCCCTTCATGGAACAGCCTGGGCCGCCGGCCCCGCTTGATCTGCGGATCCAACATCGAGCGGGGTGATTGGACGCCTGGTTCAGGTCCTGGGGCGGGCCGGCTCGAGGACCGTGTCGCCGAGCTCTTCGGCCAGCAGCAGCGCGGCGTACAGGGGGAATCGGCGGGTACCGATGTCGTGACCGAGGATCTCCTGCGCCCGCTTGACGCGGTAGGCCACCGTGCCTCGGGCAACGTGCAGTTGCTCGGCGACCCGCACCAGGCTCCGCTCGGCTTCGAGATAGTGCAACAGCGTGGTGCGCAGCGCCTGCACCGCCTCCCCACGACCCCCCAGCTCACCCAGCTCGCTGTCCACGAACTCCCTGGCGGCGACCAGGTCACCGGCCAGCAGCACGGTGAGCACGACGTCGCGGTACAGGGTGACGCGGGGCGGCTTCCTGACCGAGCGGCCGCGCAGTTGCTCGACGCGCAGTTGCTCTACGCCCGATTGCTCGACACGCAGCTGCTCGACGCGCAGTGCCTCCTGATGCGTTCGACGGAAGCCCGGCAACCCCGAGGCCGGGGTGCCCACGGCCGCGCACACCCCGGCTCCCAACTCGGGGATGCTCGCCGGCTCGGGCCGTCGGCTCGGCACCGTCCCCCACGCCCAGACGCGCCCGGAGCCGACCGGCACCACCAGCATCACCCGCGCACCCCACCCCGTCAGCAGGCTCGTCGCCGCCGACTGGAGCCGGGCGTCCTCGGCGGGAGTGTCGGCCCACACGATCACGCCGACATGCGTGCGTTCGAGGTCGTAACCCAGCGTGCGCGAGGCGGCTCCGACGTCGACCACGGCGTCGGCCAGCAGTGCGTGCACCGTCTCCACTCGGGCCGCCGCCTGGCTGGTGACCCAACGGTCGCGTTCCGTCAGGTACTTCCGGGTCATCGCGTCGGTGAACGCGTCGACGAAACCGAACAACTCGTCGATGACGGCTGCCATCTCGTGGGTGAGCCGAGCCGGCTCGACCAGCCGTTCGCAGGCGCGCAGGAACGCCCCCGCCAGGTCCGCGTGCCCGACCCGGATCGCCCGCAGCACCCGGTCCAGCGGGATGGAGCGATGCACGAAGTCCCGGATTCCGTCCAACGACTCGTCTGTGACCGCGGGGAACTGCGCCGACGGCTCGGCCAACCGCAACAGCGAATGCAGCGTGGCAGCCTCGCTGCCGCGGCGTAGGACCTCGATCGCGGCCCCGCCCCCGTCGAGCGGGGGCACCTCCGCCACGATGCGCGAAGCCGCGGCCCGTCCCTGCTCGATCGCCCAACACACCGGATCCAGGCCGACTTTCGCCACCGCGTCCGCGAGAGTGGCCGGCGAGCACGACGACAGCTCGAGGCCGCACGGACCCGCCGGGGCCAACCCGGCGAGCCACTCCCGTCCGACGTCCACAGCCGGCTACCGTCCCGTCGTCGCGCGAGGGACGGACCGGGGTGCCACCACCGTGCCCATGGCCGTATCTTCGGACACGGCGACGGTGTCGACAAGGCACTCGACGATCTCACCCCACGGCCGGCCCCGGGACTCCATGACCGCCGTGGTGGAGCCGGTAGTGCTGGGCGAGGAGATCCCGTCCGTAGTCGTTGCCGTTGGGGGCTCGCACGATGGTGTGGACGTGGAAGCGGGCGGGCTCGGGATTGGTGAGGAAGACACCGGGATGGTTGTCGTACTCGACCAGCAGCACGGGTGAGTGGATCCGGTAGTAGAAGGCGCACTCGTCATCGTGGCCGCCGCGCCAGGCGAACCGTGTCTCGTCGAAGTGCTCGCGCACGAGCGCCAGGGTGCGCTCGGCCTGTGGCAGCGGGAGACGGTCGAGATAGACCCGGATCAGCTCCACCAGTCCGTCACGCTGCTCGGACGGCAGGCTGGCCGCGACGATGCCCTCGGGAGGCAGGACGAGGTTGTCACTGCCCGCCCCGGCGAGGTGCCGACCGTTCCACGGGCCGGCGAGTTCGGGCGGCAGGTCCGCCGCGCGCAGCGAGGAGCCCATCAGGAACTCGTCCGCCCGGCCCGGGTCCAGGGTGCGGCGGAACGTCAGGGCGACCTCGGTCTCGTCGCCGAAAGCGCTGACGCCCTCGAACCGCCCCGTCCCCGTCGTCGGCTCGGCGCCCAGGAACACGGGGGCGAGAACCACCTGCCCTCCCACGAAGACGCAGTGCAGGTCCACATGATGGCCCATCAGCTGCCATCCCCACGGGGAGCCGCCCGAGGGAGTCCCGAAGACGGTGAACCAGTAGGCGAACTCCGTGAGGGTGTCCCGGTAGTCGTCGATGAGCTCGCCCAGGTGCTCGTTGAGCGCCATCGCCGCTCGCACCTGGGCGTAGCCGGCCGGGCTGAGACTCGCCTCGACGACGGCCAGTGCGCGGTCGCGGTCACGGTCGGCGAGCCGCTCCAGGCGCATGCCCTTCGGGTGCCAGGTCGGGATCGCGTTCGTCCACAACCGCCACTCCGGGGCGTCCATCGGCAGGGCGGCGACCGCCCTCTGGTGGGGCGCCAGCCCGTCGAGGTAGGCCTGGGCCGCCATAACGGCGGTCTTCGGGGATGCCCCCGCATCGCCCAGACGGTAGAGGCCCGGACGCGGGGTGCCGTTCTCGGTGATGCCGACGTAGGGCTCGCGATGACGGCGCAGGCCGGCGGTCAGCTCGAAGGCCGCCTCCGGCGGGAGCAGGTCGTCGAAGAGATGGGAGTCGACGATCGGCAGGGCGCTTCGAGTGGCCGGCAGGGGGAAGTCCTCCCGGCGTCGTTGACGGGACATGTGGCTCCTTACTCGGTCTACTCGGTCTACTCGGTGGGGACGGCGAGGACGTCGCCCGGTACGAGGAAGCGGTTCTCGATCCGCCGGGAGGCGATGAGCCATCGGGGAGCGCCCGTGTCCGGCTCGCCGACCCGGACGAAGCGGTCGAACACGTCGGCGACCAGCACCGGAACGGTCGTCGGCAGCGGAGGCTCGCCGTCCTGCGCGTAGAGGACCAGGGCGGATACGGCGTCGACCAGATCGGTCTCGTGACGCAGGAGGTGGAGGTTGGACATCAGGTGACGTGAGACCCGCGGCCCCCGCGCGGTGCGGTCGCGGTACACGCCGTTGATCTCGTCGGTGCCGCGGAAGGTCCGGCGCGAGAACGTCAGTTCCGCGTCGGCGGTGAAGAAGCCGGAGGCCGCCGAGCCGTCACCGTGGTCGATCTCGAACCACAGCGCCGTCACCAGCATCGACAGCTCGGTGTGCACGAGGGCCAGGCTCTGCCTTCCCACGGCCTGGGCGTCCGCGGTCATCGGCCGACCGCCTTCACCAGCGCGTGTGCGCCCTGGCGCAGCATCGCGGTGTCGGCTCCCAGGACGAGGAAGTCGTACCCGCGGCGATCCAGCAGTTCCGACGCGTTGCCCGAGGCCGTGGTCCCCAGCGTGATGTGGTGGTCGACACAGCGCCGTTCGGCCCCTGCGACGAGGTCGGCCAGCCTGCCGTCACCCTCGCGGAACCGGCCGGAGACCGCGAGATCGGTCGGGCCGATGAAGACCGCGTCGACGCCGGCGACCTCGCCGATCTCGACGATCGCCTCGAGAGCTCCGACGCTCTCCGCCTGGACCACGAGACGAACCTCCTCATTGCCGGAGCGCAGGTAGTCACCGAGGGCCTCGAGCCCCCACCGGCCGGCCCGTCCGGAGTTGCTGGCCCCGCGTCGTCCGAGCGGAGGGAACCGTGTCGCTCGCACGGCGTCCCGCGCGCGGGCGGCGTCATCGACCCGCGGGACGAACAGCCCGGCCGCACCCGCGTCCAGCGGGGCCTGGACGTCGCGTGGTGCGGTGCCGGCGACCCGGACGAAGGGCGCGAGCCCGCAGCCACGGGCCAGCCCGATCATGGTCGACATCGTGCGGATGTCGATCGCGCCGTGCTCGGCGTCGATCACGACGAAGTCGAACCCGGCGAGTGCGAGCAGCTCGACACTCTCCGGCGCGGAGAGCTTCACCCAGGCGCCGAGCCGGGGAAACGCATCGCCCGTCACGGCCGGGTCCCCTGGTAGTCGCCGGCGTTGAGCACCCAGCCCTTCGCGAGGAAGTCCTCGCGCGGTGGGGCGAAGACGTCGATGAGCGTGTGCGGGCCGGCGCCCACCGCCCGGGTGGTGTGCACGACGGTCGGCGGGATCAGTGTCATCGACGGACTGCCGACCTGGACGTGCTCATCCTCGCGCCACTCGCTCATTCGGGGGGTCCACGGGACCCTGAGGTGATGGGCGTAGCTCCCGGTGAGGGTCACCGACATCTGCTCGAAGTCCTCGTGGGAGTGCGGTGAGAGCCGCTCGGTGTCGCGCGGCCCCTCGTGCACCGGAAACCAGTTCACCATCAGCGACCTCGTCCGGAAGATCCGGCCAAGGCGTCCTTCCTCATCGGGAACGTCGCGCAGGCGATGGACCCGGATCCGGTCACCGCCCGCCTCGGTGGGCTCCGGTAGCGGTGCGGCCCGCAGGTCGGCCCCGGCCGCGTGGTTGACGGCCCGCCTCATCTGCGCGTCGCAGCGAGCCGTGAACACCCTCGCCACCGTCGTCGACGCCGCAGCATGCACGGTGCTCGTGCCGGCCGGCACGACGACGAGTGCGGGCTCGGACACCGACACCCGTGCCCGGCCGCCCTGTTCCACACCCACCACCGCGCCGTCCTGGACGAGCAGCACGTACTCGTCGGGCAGGTCGTGCTCGGTGAGGCGGTCACCCGCTTCGAGCTCGGTGATCGCCACCACGAAGTTCCGGCCGCACACCGACCACGTCCGACTGCCGCCGGCGGAGACCAGGTCCGGGTCACGCTCCGAGATCTCGTCGACGACGGAGGTTCCTGGGATTGCGGCGATGGTCATCGGACCTCTCCTCTGGCACTGCGTGGACGACACGAGCTTCCTACCGACCCGGCCGAGGAACAATCGCGAGTTTCCGAGCGCACCGATCGACGGAACCGAACCATGGCTGGACCGACAGCAGTTGATCGGGGCTCACGCAGCCGACCAGCGCCCGGATCGGCCTGCCGGCCGACATCCGGCCGGGCGGCGAGGGTGTATCGACCGTCGCTGGGGTCGGGTCGGCGGACGACTTTCGCGATCCCTCCGAACATCCTTGTCCGACCGGGGTCTTGCCAGGAGCTGGGCGCGAAGTGATACCTTCGCAAAGGAATGTTTGATGCGATGCGCGCGGTGAGGATCCCGCGCCACGAACGGGAAGGACACTCCATGAGCACGGTTGCGCCCGACAGGACGGCCGTCCACCGCCCGCCCTACCTGGTCTTCTGCGACGTCGACGAGACGCTGATCAGCCGCAAGAGCATGTTCGACTTCCTGCAGTTCCACCTCGTGCGCCGCTACGGAGCCACCGGGCAGCAGCAGTACGAGCGGATCGCGCGGGAGCTGCGCAGCCAGGGGGACGCCGGTGCGTCCCGCAGCACGGTCAACCGGAGCTACTACCGCGCTTACACGGGCGAGAGCGCGGCCCAGATCGAGGCGCTCGGCCGGCTGTGGTTCGACGAGTGTGCGACCGACCCGGACTTCTTCATCCCCGGCACGCTGCAGGAGTTGGCGCGCCACCGCGGCGCCGGTGCGGAGATCGTCCTGGTCTCCGGCTCGTTCCTGCCCTGCCTGGCTCCGATCGCCGAGCGCGTCGGCGCCGGCCACATCCTGTGCACCACGCCGATCGTGCTGGACGGCAGCTACACCGGCGAGGTGATCGAGCCGGTGATCGGCGAGGGCAAGCGGTCCGCGGTGCTGCGGATGCTCGCCGACCACCCGGGCGTCAATCCGCTCGCCTGCTTCGCGTTCGGAGACCACCCCTCCGACTTCCCGATGCTCGACTGCGTCGGCCACCCGCGCGGTGTGGGCGAGGACCCGTTGCTGCGCGAGTACCTGACGCAGCGCCATGAGCTGCCGTCCCTCGACCAGCGCGGCACCTCGGGGTGCGCGCTGGCCTGCTGGTCGATGGGCTCGGACGGCCTCGGCGACGGGCACGGCGCCTCGTGCCGGGCCAGCTGCGCGCTGCCGCTCGACTGAGCCGGTACCCGTGCACAACGTTCAAGGGCAGCGACTTCGCGTCGCTGCCCTTGGTCGTGTGCGCGGGGCTTCAGTCGATGCCCCGGCAGATGTGCGGTTCCCATGCGTCGTCGCTGTCGCCCGCGAGGCGCGGGACGGGGGCGCCGGCGGCGAAGCGCGACTCGGTCTGGTGCTGGGCCGGCGCACCCTTCGCGGGGTTCGATGCGGCGTCCTGGCTGGTCATCTCGACTCCTTGGCAGAAGTGGCAGAACTGGCAGGGGTGGCAGGGGCGTTACTCGCAAGCCTCGGCGTCCGCCGCGGAGGACTATCGCGAGCCCGCCAGCGCCAGCGCCGGCTCCCGCTGCTCGGCGACCGGCGTCCAGGCCGGCGCGGACGCGGCGCTCGCGGCACGATCGCGGGCCGGAATCGCGTAGCGGGTCGGTGCCCAGCGCAGCAGCGCCGAGCCCACCGACATGCCGCCGCCGAACGCGGAGAGGACCGTCAGGTCCCCCTCGGCGAGCAGTCCCCGCCGGTGCACCTCGTCCAGCGCGACCGGGACCGAGGCGGCGCCGGTGTTGCCGTGCTCGGCGAGCGTCAGGTGCAGGCCGGCCGCCTCCAGCCCCAGCTCGGGCCAGACCTCGGCGAGCATCACGCCGTTCGCCTGGTGCGGGACGAAGTGGCGGACCTCGCGGCCCGGCACACCTGCCTTCACCAGCAGCTCGTGCACGGCCCCGGGCAGGTTCCCGTGGACGAACTCGCGCACCCCGCGACCGTCCATGGTGAAGTAGTGCGCCCCCTGCGCCAGCGTGGTGCTGGACGCCGGGCGCCTGCTGCCGCCGGCCGGGACGCTGATCAGCCGGTGCTGCTCGCCGCGGGTGACCAGGCTGGTGGTGATGCCGCCGACCCGCGAGGGCACGGGGCCGAGCACCACCGCGCCGGCGCCGTCGCCGAACAGGATGGCCGTCTTGCGGTCGCTGTAGTCGAGGATCCGCGAGTAGACGTCCGCGCCGATCACCACCGCGTACGGCCCGGCGCCGGTCGAGGGTTCGGCTCTCAGCATCCGCTCGGCGGCGGTCATCGCGAACAGGAAGCCGCTGCAGACCGAGTTGACGTCGAAGGCGGCGGCGTGGCGGGCCCCGATCCGGCCCTGGACGATCGCGGCGGTCGCGGGTTGCGGGTGGTCGGGGGTCGAGGTGGCGACCACCAGGTAGGAGATCTGTCCGGGTGTCAGGCCCGCCTGCTCGATGGCGCGCAGCGCGGCGGCCGCGGCGAGATCACTGGTGGCCTCGTGCGGAGCGGCCCGGTGCCGGCGGCGGATGCCGGTCTTGCGCTCGATCCACTCGGCGCTCACTCCCGCCCGCTCGGCGATCTCGTCGTTGTCCACCACGGTGGCGGGGAGGTAGGAGCCGGTGCTGATGATGCCGATGGGGCGTGAGTTGTCCATGATCTCTTGGGTCTCTTCTCAGGTCGGGGAAACCAGTCAGTTCGGGGAGCCAGTCGGTCCAGGAAGCCAGTCGGTTCAGGAAGCCAGTCGGCTCACGAAGCCGGCAGCAGGCGGCGGTCAGGACGCGGCGATCGTGGTGAACTCCTGGAAGCTGGGGCCCTGCAGCTTCAGCTGGGCGTGGATGTCCCCGCCGAGGCCGAAGTGCCCGATCGCGCCGCCGTAGTTCTGCTGGTAACTCATCCACAGCACGACCACGTTGATCACCCGGTTCGAGCCCGGCGAGCCGGCCTCCGGGAACGGGTTGGGCAGCGTCGCCTGGTAGTGCGCCATCCCGTGGTCGTCGGTGATGAAGGCGTTCGGCACACCGAGCGGACCCGGGCGGGTCGGGCCGGCGGGGTCGAGGTCGTGCTCGCGCAGCGACATCACGGTGTACAGGCTGTTCGGGATCAACCCGGTGAAGGCGAACGAGAAGTCGGCGCCGCGCCGGTGGGCCGGCACGTGGACCTTGAGCTGACCGCGCGCCTGGACCCACTGGCCGATCGTGATCGGCTCGCGCACCTTCGGGCCGTCCTCCTCCCGCAGGTCCGGGATCGGGGCGTTGTGCAGCGGGTGGCTGGGGCGCTTGACCTCGTGCGCGTCGGGGCGCTGGGCCGGGGCGAAGAGCATCGGGTAGTTGTTGCACGGCAGCGGGAGCGGGAGCGTGTAGAGCTCGGTCGAGGCGTCGGGCGCGGTGGGGTCGGTGTCGAGTTCCCGGACGATGGCGTACGGCAGGTTCTGGCCCAGCGGCGGCAGCGGGCTCGCGGGCGAGACCACGGCGCTGCCCCACGCGGAGACGGTGCCGCCGTCGGGACCCGGGCGGTTGATCCGCCCGATGACGACGAAGTTGCCGTCCTCGTCCACGATCTCGCTCGGCGGGTAGAGCGGGCCCTGGGTGGTGACGCTCAGGTCGTAGGTCCGGGTCAGGGCGGTGGCGGTGGGCGTTGCGGTGGCGGGCGGGGCCTCGGGGGTGATGGTCATGATGACTGCTCCTTCTCCTTCTGGAAGGAGCGGCCGGTCGCGGTGCGCCTAGCTGGAGCACCGCGACCGGCCGCGGGCCGTGCGGGGCCGGGGCGGCCCCGCCGATGGGGGTCAGACGCGGGGGGTGACACGCTCGTAGATGCGGGTGTACAGGCCGTTGTCGCCTCCGGTGATGTACTTGTCGCCCGCCTGACGGACGATCTCCTGGTAGCGCGGGTCGGTGAAGGACTCCAGGTACTTGGCCGGGTCGGCGTTGAACCCGGACACGAACATCACGCCCGGCTCGGTGCTGGCCAGCGAGTGGAAGGCCTGGAAGCTCTCGACGGCGGCCGAGGTGCGGACCACGTCGAAGATGGTCTCCTCGCGCCAGGCCCGGTACTGGCGGTAGACCCGCGGGACCACCTCGACGTGGCGCATCTGGACGTACTTGGTGTCCGGCAGCGCGCCGGCGGCCGGCTTGGGCGCTTCGACGAACTGCAGGATCTGGCGCTGGAAGTCGGCCTCGCCCAGCGGGCCCACGGCCTCCCAGAGCTTCCACCAGTCGGCGCGCAGCTCCTCCATCCGGTCGAAGCCCTCCAGCGGCGCCAGCTCCAGCACGGAGTTGGTCTCCAGGCCGCGGTAGAGGATCCGGCCCTCGAAGCCGGAGGCGTCGTTGTGCTTCTGCCAGGCCTCGGTGACGGCGTCGACCTGCTCCGGCTTGACGGAGAGCTCGGTGGCGGTGATCAGAGCAGCAGACATGACGGTTCTCCTGATGGTGTGTGGCGGAAGGTGAGATGGGTGGTGCGACGAACGGGTGGTGCGGTGGTGCCGTGCGGGTGCTTCTGGGTGTGCCGAACGCTCAGGCCGCGATCAGTTCCTGGACCGGTACGGCCGCGACGATCTGGTCCACCGCGAACCGGGCCCGCTTGTGCTCCTTGGCCTCGATGACGTGCGACTCGAAGGCGGTGTAGGCGACCTCGGTGAGCGAGGAGCGCCGGCCGGCCTGCAGGATGCTGATCTCGGCGGCGAAAGAGAGCCGGGACGGGTCGTCGAGCTCGGCCTTGACCGTGCGGAACTCGATGGTGGCGTCGAGCGGGAAGAGGAAGTTCTCGAACGCGGTGTTCATCGACTCGATGACGTAGTAGTAGTTCCGCTCCGAGTACCGCGAGGCGTGGTAGCGCTCGCTGACCGCGAGGAACATCTGTCGGGCGGCCTCGATGGCCACCATGCCCTGGACGTGTTCACCGGTCTGGTGGTCGATCAGCAGCTCGTTGTCGTTGTGCACCCGCAGGTTGGCGGCGAACAGGTCGACGTCCAGCCGCTGCAGGTCGGCGATCAGCGTGTTGCAACTGTCGTGCTTGTGCGCCTCGTTGCGGGCTGCCAGGGCGGGTTCGTGATAGCGGAAGTCCAGTCGTTCGGCGAGGCCGAAGAGGCGGGCGTGGTCGTGGATCGACTGCCGTTCCGCACTGGTGACGCCCTGTCCGGCCTGGATCACGATCGGGCGGTCGTCCAGCGAGTACACGCCCAGTCCGAGTTCGTCGATGAACTGACTGACAGTCAGGACGCCTTCCTGGCCGGAGAATCCGAAGAACCGGTCCCCGACGATCAGCAGGGGGCGAGCGATAGCCGACATGAGCATCTCCTTGGTTGGGGGCGGCTCCGCACGGAGCGGATACCGCGAGCAAGAGGGAGGTGGTGCAGCCGTGCAGTGGGGGATGCGAGCTCGGTCGCGGACGGTCGCGGGGAGGGTTGGGGCTTCCCCGTTTCCGTCTCCCTCGCCGTTGCGGCGGGGCCGATGTGAAGAACGTAGAACACGACCGGGGCCGGGCGCAACCATCTAGTTGGTTTTTCTGAACTATCCAGTTGGTTTCACCTTGGACTACCCTCGCCTCATGGCTGAGACACCCAAGGGTCAGCTGACCCGCACCAAACTGCTGGAGGCCGCCCAGGCGGAGTTCTCCGAGCACGGCATGGCCGGCGCCCGCGTGGACCGGATCGCCGAGCGCTCCGGCGTGAACAAGCAGCGCATCTACGCCTACTTCGGCAACAAGGAGGCGCTGTTCTCCGCTGTCCTGAGCAAGGTGTACGAGCACATGGGCGCGACCGTGCCGATCCCCACCACCGAGGACGGGCTGCGCGCCTACGTCGGCCAGGTCTTCGACTACCACCGCGAGTTCGGCGACCTCGTCCGACTGCTCGCCTGGGAGGGCCTGCACTACCGCGACCGGCCGATCCCGGACGAGAAGGATCGCGAGGCCTACTACGTCCACAAGGCCGTCGCACTGAGCATCGCTCTCGGCGTCGACGATCCGGCGGAGGCGGCCCGGGTGCTGATCGCGCTGGTCGGCCTGGCGTCCTGGCCGTTCATCGTGCCGCAGCAGCGCCGGCTGATGCTCGGCCCGGACAGCGATACCGACGCCGGCTGGGAGCTGCTGCGCGCCGGCATCATCGCCCACGGGCACGTCATCATCGACAGCGTGCTGCGGGAGAGTGCCACGAGCTGATCAGCCATCAGCGGGGGTGTCACGCAGGGGAGTCCGGGTTGCCCGGGCTCCCCTTTCGTCGTCTCCGGGGTCGTTCTTCGAAGAAACCAACCAGCTGGTCCAGGAAAACCAACTAGATGGTTGCGCTCGATCGCGGATCGGGCTACCTTCGTTCTCACCAGGCCGGACGCGCTTCGTCTCCACTGAAGCGGCCCCACGGTCACCGCCGTTGCTGTCGGTTGCCCCAGGCCTGCTTCCCCCTCTCCCCCATCAGGGAGCACCCGCACCGGGACAGCCGTCCCGCGAAAGTGAGGCGACCATGGCAACGACCGACTCGGAGCACCGCACCCGGACCGCTCCCGTGACCGCCGTCAGCGGCGCGACCGGCGGCATGGGCACGGCGATCGTCGAGGAACTCGCCCGCTCCGGCGCCACGGTGGCGCTGCTCGGCCGCGACGAGGAGCGACTGGCCCGGACCCGGCAGCGGATCGGCGAGCGGATCGGCGGCACCGACCGGCTGGTGCCCTACCGGACCGACATCAACGACACCCGCTCGGTGGACGAGACGGTCGCCGCGATCGTGCGTGAACTGGGCGGCATCGACGCCCTGGTGCACGCTGCCGGCGACGGGCCGATGGCCTCGCTCGACGAGACGACCGACGAGATGTGGCAGGCCACCTTCAACGCCAAGCTGATGGGCGCGGTCCGGCTGACCCGGGCCGTCGCCAAGCCGATGACCGAAGCGCGCAGCGGCGCGATCGTCCTGATCAGCGGCGTCTTCCGGAAGGACCCCGACCCGCTGTTCCCGGTGAACAGCGCGGTCAACGCGGCCCTCGCGACCTTCGGCAAGGCCGTCTCCAAGGATCTGGGTCGCAGCGGGATCCGGGTGAACGTGCTGGATCCGGGCGCCGTGCAGACCCCGCTCTGGGACCAGATCGCCAAGGACCTCGCCGACCGGCTCGGCGGCACCGCCGACGAGGTCACCGCCCAGGTGGCGGCGCAGACCCCGCTCGGCTCGCTCGCCCGGCCCGAGGACGTCGCCCAGCTCGTCGGCTTCCTGCTCTCCCCCGCCGCCCGGCACCTCGCGGGTGCGGCGATCACGCTCGACGGCGGCGCCAGCGCCGGCCTGTAGTACCGGACTTCGCCCTTCCTACCGACTACTCATTCCTGGAGACCACCATGCCCATCCTGTCCATGACCACCTGGCCGAACCAGACCGACGAGAAGTGCCAGGAGCTGATCGAGGAGCTGACGGCGACCGTGCACCGCGTCATCGGCGCCCCGCTCGACAAGATCACCGTGTACATCAACGAGATTCCGCAGAACCGCTGGGGCGAGGGCGGAGTGCTCGGCACCGACCCCGAGTTCGCCGAACTCAGCCGTCGTCGTACCGCCGCCGCCGGCGTCTGACCGTCCGCCCGCTTCCCCAAGGAGAGATCTGATGGCCCTTCTCGATCGGACCGCCCGCCCGGCCCGCACCGCACCGACCACCCGGACCACCACGACGGCGGGCACCGAACCACCCGCACCGCGCCGCGTATCGCCGAACACCGTGCTGGCCGCCGCGCTGCTCGCCTTCTTCGTCATCTCGCTCGACGGCTCGGTGGTCAACGTCGCGCTGCCGGCCATCTCCAGCAGCCTGCGCGGCTCGATGGCCGACCTGCAGTGGATCGTCGACGGCTACACCCTGATGTTCGCGGCCTTCATGCTGTCGGCCGGCACGCTCTCGGACCGGATCGGCGCGAGCCGCGCGTATGCCGTCGGGCTCGCCTCGTTCACCGTCGCCTCGATGGCCTGCGGACTGGCACCCGAGCTGGGCACGCTGATCGTCGCCCGGATGGTGCAGGGCGGCGCCGCCGCGCTGATGGTCCCGGCCTCGCTGGCCCTGATCCGGCAGAACTACGACGACCCGGCCAAGCGGGCCCGGGCGATCGCGATCTGGACGGCCGCGGGTGCGGTCGCGGTCGCCGTCGGACCGGTGGTCGGCGGCATGCTCACCAGCGGGCTGAGCTGGCGGGCCGTGTTCTACCTCAACCTGCCGGTCGGCGTGATCGGTCTGGGCCTGCTCAGCCGGATCCCGCGGTCCACCCGGCGCCAGGCGCCGGTCGACCTGCCCGGACAGACCTCTGTCGTGGTCTCGCTGGCCGCGCTGACCTACGCGGTGATCGAAGGCGGCCGTGGCGGCTGGGGCACCGCGAGCGTGCTGGGCACCCTGCTGCTGGCAGCCGTCTCGATGGCCTTCTTCGTCATCACCCAGGCCCGGCGCAAGCAGCCGATGGTGCCGCTGAGCCTCTTCAAGTCCCGTACCGTGCTGGTCTGCCTGGCGGCCGGCTTCACCATCAACGCGGTCTTCTACGGCGCCATCTTCCTGCTCGGGATGTACTTCCAGCAGGTGCGCGGCGCCTCCCCGGTCAGCACCGGCGCGATGTTCATCCCGATGTGCGCGTTGATCGCCGTGATCAACATGGCCGGTGTCAAGCTGGCCGCCCGCAAGGGCGCCCGGGTGCCGATGACGCTGGGTCAGCTCGTGATGGTCGCCGGCTCGCTGCTGATGCTCACGGTCACCCCGAGCACCCCGATCCTGATCCCGGTGCTGCTGCTGGTCCCGATCGGCCTGGGCGGCGGGCTCGCGGTGCCCTCGCTGACCGCCGCGCTGCTGGAGAACATCGACGCCGAGCGGGCCGGCACCGCCGCCGCGGTGCTGAACACCGGTCGCCAGGTCGGAAGCTGCCTCGCGGTGGCGGCCTTCGGCGCACTGATCGCCGACCGCGCGACCTTCATGAACGGCATGACCACGAGCTTCGTGATCTGCACCGTGATGCTGCTCGCCACCGCGGTGACCACCGGGCTGCTGCTCCCCCGAATGGTCAACCGATCTGCCAAGTAGGAGAGTTGAACCACCACCAGCTCCCCCGCGACAGCCCCTCGCAGGCCGACCCGATCGGCCGCGGGGGGCTTTCGCGCAGCCCGGCCGGCAACAAATACCTTCACAAAGGAATGTTAATCTGGCATCATGGCACCATGCTCACCGCCGACCTAGGGAGGCATGCGCGAACATGACCGTGATCCAGGAGCGCTCCGTCGCCCTCACCCAACCCGGGCCCGATCCCGCCGGCTCGAACGAATCCGCCGTCCTGTCCACTCACACCAGACTCACCGAGCTGGAGATCATCAGAGCGGGACTGCACGACGGACCCAGCCCCGGTGCGACTGCCCAGCAGCACGCCCGGGGCAAGCTCACCGCCCGTGAGCGCATCGAACTCCTGCTGGACGAAGGGTCGTTCACCGAGATCGAACCGCTGCGCCGGCATCGCGCCAGCGGCTTCGGCCTGGAGGCGAAGCGACCCTACACCGACGGGGTGGTGACCGGCTGGGGCACCGTGCACGGCCGTACCGTCTTCACCTACGCGCACGACTTCAGAATCTTCGGCGGCGCACTCGGCGAGGCGCATGCCGCCAAGATCCACAAGCTGATGGACCTCGCACTCTCCGCCGGCGCACCGCTGGTCAGCCTCAACGACGGCGCCGGCGCCCGGATCCAGGAGGGCGTCTCGGCGCTGGCCGGCTACGGCGGCATCTTCACCAGGAACGTGCTGGCCTCCGGCGTCATCCCGCAGATCAGCGTGATGCTCGGCCCGTGCGCGGGCGGCGCGGCCTACTCCCCCGCACTGACCGACTTCGTCTTCATGGTGCGCGACATCTCGCAGATGTTCATCACCGGACCCGACGTGGTCCAGGCGGTGACCGGCGAACAGGTCACCCAGAACGGGCTCGGCGGCGCCGACGTGCACGCCGCCGTCTCCGGGGTGGCCACCGCGGCCTACGACGACGAGGTCGGCTGCCTACAGGACGTGCGCTACCTGCTCTCGCTGCTGCCGGCCAACAACCACGAACTGCCGCCGAGCGAGCCGTCCTGGGACGATCCCGAGCGGCGCTGCGAGGCGCTGCTGGACCTGGTGCCGGCCGAGCCCAACCAGGTGTACGACATGCGCCGGGTGATCGAGGAGATCGTCGACGACGGCGAGTTCTTCGAGATCCAGCAGGGCTGGGCGGGCAACCTGCTCTGCGTGCTGGCCCGCCTCGACGGCCGGGTGGTGGGCATCGTCGCCAACCAACCAGCGGCGATGGCAGGCGTGTTGGACATCAAGGCGGCCGAGAAGGGCGCCCGCTTCGTGCAGTTCTGCGACGCCTTCAACATTCCGCTGGTGACCCTGGTGGACGTGCCCGGATTCCTGCCCGGCGTCGACCAGGAGCACGACGGCATCATCCGGCACGGCGCCAAACTGCTGTACGCGTACTGCAACGCGACCGTCCCGCGGATCTCGCTGGTGCTGCGCAAGGCCTACGGCGGCGCGTACATCGTGATGGACTCCCGCTCGATCGGCACCGACCTCTCGCTCGCCTGGCCGACCAACGAGATCGCCGTGATGGGCGCCGAGGGCGCCGCCAACGTGATCTTCCGCCGGGAGATCGCGGCCTCCGACGACCCCGAAGGCGTGCGGGCGCAGCGGATCGAGGAGTACCGGAGCGAGCTCATGCACCCGTACTACGCGGCCGAACGCGGCCTGGTCGACGACGTCATCGATCCGCGCGACACCCGGTCGGTGCTGATCCGCTCGCTGGCCATGTTGCGCGCCAAGCACGCCCAACTGCCCTCCCGCAAGCACGGGAACCAGCCGGCGTGACGACCGTCCAGGACACCGGCCGGCCCAAGGACACCGGCCGGCGCACCGACGAGCCCGGCTCGCCGCCGACCGGAGCCGAGGTGCTGCGCGTTCTGCGCGGCAACCCGACCGCCGAGGAGGTCGCCGCCACGACGGCGGTGCTCCTCGGCCTGCTGCGCCACCGGGCGCCTGCCGACCCGCCCGCGGACGTCCGCGGCCCGATCGGCTGGGACCGACCCGAGCACTCCACGCACCGCGTCGCCAGGTCCTGGCGACGCTGACGCCCACCGAAGGACCGACATCATGTACGCAACCGGACCCTCCTCCCACGCGGAGACGTACTCCACGACCGAGGTCGTCCGCCTCAGCGGGCTGTCGACGCAGTCCCTGCGCTGGTACGAGGACCAGGGTCTGATCGACAGCGGCGCCGAGGACGGCGCCGGCGACCGGATCTACAACCCGGTCCACCTGCGCTGGCTGAAGTTCCTCAACCACCTGCGCAGCACCGGCATGTCGCTGACCGACCTGCGCCGCTACGTCGAGCTGAACCGCGAGGGCGACCGGACACTCGCCGCCCGTCGGGAACTGCTCGAAGCGCACCGGGACCACCTGCGCTCCCAGGTCGACGGCTACGCCGCCACCCTGCGCTATCTGGACTGGCGGATCGGCTTCTACCGGGAGCGGGAGGCCGTGCTGGCCCAGTCCCGCGCCCGCTAGGGCCTCTCCTACGGATCCTGCCGGGCGCCGAGGGCCGCCGTGGCGTAGGCCTCGGCCACCAGTTCCAGCCGGAGCACCCGGTGCGCGGCGACGGTGTGCACATCCCGCCACCGGCGCTGGAGTTCGTCGCCCGCGCCGCGCATGTGCGCCCCGCCGATCCGCAGCATCCGGTCGACCGCACCGACCAGCAGGTCGACCGCGACGGCCGCGTCACGCTGGTTGCCGGCCACCAGCAGCGGCGTGACCAGCTCGGTGTCCGCCCGGTACGCCGCTCTGGTGAGCAGCAGCTCGGCGGCGTCGATGTGGGCGGACGCGGTGGCCAGGGTCTCGCGCACGGCCGCGCTCTCGTGGTTCGAGCGTCCGCTGCCGGTCGCCTTCGATCCGGCCCACCGGGACCACAGCTCCAGGGCCCCGCGGGCGGCGCCCAGCGCGGCGGCGCAGAACGTGGTCCCGCCGGCCAGATGGGCGGGGACCGCGTACCGCTCGCCGCGCTCCCCGGTCCCCTCGATCAGCAGCAACTCGTCCATCAGGAAGGAGCGGTGCCGTGGCACGAAGGCATCCTTGACCACCGCGGTGTGGCTGCCGGTCCCGCGCATCCCGGTGCTGTCCCAGGTGTCCAGCACGGTGACCTGCTCGGCGGGCACCAGCAGCACCCGGATCCGCCCGCCGTGCTGGCCCGGCTCCGGCGCGGCCAGCAGCACCCAGTCGGCGAAGTCGACCCCGCTGACGAAGTGCCAAGTGCCGTGCAGGCGCCAGCCGCTGCCTTCGGGCATGGCGACTCCCGAGGGCGGCGTGAGGGCGGCTGCGATCCGCACGTTCGGGCAGGCGCCCCACAGCTCCCACTGGCCCTCCTCGGGCAGATGCGCGGCGTAGCGGCCGTGCGTGGCCCACAGCGCGCCGCACCACGCGGCCGACGAGCAGCCCTCGCCGAGCGCGGCGGCATCGGCGAACAGGCCGGCGAAGCTGCCGTCCCGGCCGCCCCAGCGCTGCGGCACGAAGTAGCCGGGCAGGCCGGCGGCACTCACCGCGGCCGCCGTCCGGATCGACAACCGGCGTTCTCTGTCGGCCTGTTCGGCGTCGACTGCCGCCAGCCGGGCGGCGTGGCGAACCGCCTGCCGCACGGACGGCGAGAAGCCGGTCGCCACCGAAACGCTGTCCGTCAAGACGTTCGACATGCCGGAGTACTCCTTCGGAAAAGTGCATTCAGGAAGGTATTGTTTTTGGGTCGACCAACTACCCCGTCCCGGAAGGGAAATCCGCAGGTGAAGCAGGAACGATCCCGACGCACCCACGAGCTGGTCTTGGACGCGGCCGCCGCCGAGTTCGCCCGGCACGGCTACCCACGCGCCAACCTCCAGCACGTGGCGGACCGCACCGGACTGACCAAAGGGGCCCTCTACGGCCACTTCGCTTCGAAGGAGAAGCTCGCCCAGGCACTGACCGAACAGCTGGACCAGGTGGTGGCCGCGCTCGCCGCGCAAGCCGCCACCGCGGACGCACCGGCTCTCGAACGGCTGCGCACACTCACCCTCGCACTGGCCGAGCGGATCGAGTCGGACGTGCGGATCAACGCCGCGCTGCGGCTGGTGATGGACGAGGCACAGGCGGCCCAGGAGCCGCCGGCGTTCCTGGAGAAGCTGCGCCGGCTCGCCGAGGAGGTGGTGGAGAGCGCCAGGACGGCCGGGGCGCTCGACGGGCGGCCGCCCGCCATGCCGCTGGCCGACCTCGTGGTCGTGATGCTGATCGGCGCGTACTACACCGCCCCCGGCGTGGATCGGCGCGGTCTGGCCGCTCGGGTGCGGGACATCTGGGACGCCTTCGGCCCGAATGCGGGCGCTCGGGACGCGGGCACTCAGGACCCAGGCGTTCAGGACCCAGGCGTTGAGGACCCAGGCGTTGAGGAGGTCGCGGAGACCGGCTGACCGCCGGGCAGGGCGGCGCGCGTGGTGGTGTCCCAGGTCGCCCGGGAGGCCGCGAGCACCCGGCCGGCCTGCACCGCGTCGATCTCCAGGTGCACCCGGCCCGGCGCCGACGCGCGTCGTGCGTCGCGCGGAATCAGGTAGATCGGTTCGCCCAGCTCTCCGAAGGCCAGGCAGTCCACCTCCAGGCCGACCAGCGCGCGCGGGCCGGCCTGGCCGTCGGCCGTCCCGGCGCCGCCGTGGTGCACCAGAAGGTGCCCGAGCTGGCGGAAGCCCTCGGCAGCGACCATCAGCGGCAGGTGGTCGCTGGGGTGGTCGAAGTGGATCGCGTGCCGGGTGTCCACCACCAGTTGCCACGGGCCGCCGGATCGGCGGGTCAGCAGGCTGTCCTTGACGCGCTGGCGGCCGACCACCGACGGGCGGACCCGCTCCGACACCCGTAGTCCCGCCGCGCTCATCCCCGCGGCACTCATCCCCGCGGCACTCATCCCCGCCGCGCCGACCCCCGTGGTACCGGTCACGGCCGCGCCGGCCGGACGGGCGCCGCGGCCGCGCAGCATCGTGTACCGCTTGTCGTCCACCGCGATGAGCTGCAACGCGCCGCGGCCGCAGGTCTTCCCGCCGACCGTCAACACCACCTCCAGCCGCATGCCGAAGCGCTGCGGCGGCCGGCTGCCCACCCACAGCAACTGGGCCTCCAGCACCACCGGCAGCGGTTCGCCGCCGACGTACAGCGGCCCGGGGTCGGTGATCTCGAACTCCGCACCGGAGCCGATGAACCGGTGCGACAGCGGAACGTCGTAGTACGTGTGCGCCAGGTACACCAGCGACTGACGGATCGTCTCCGCGAACAGCAGCGAATCGCTCAGCCCGGCCGCGCTCGGCGCGTAGACGGCGTGGTCCCGCGGCCACTGAGCGGCGACCAGGAACTCGTGCTCGCCACGGCGGACGGTGTCGGTGAGGAGGACCTCCGCGATCGCTGCCTTGTGAACCAGCTGACGCGGCACCGGCTGCCCGAATCTCAGCCCGCTCTCGACGGCCGGGCCGGGCGTGGCGAGCGGCCGAACGGCCGCGTCCACGGAGATGGTGGCAGGCTGATGCATGGTCTGTCCCCTCATGAAGTGATTCACGCAGACGCCCTCGGCGGCACAGTGCTTGCACTCGCCGAGTCGACGATTACAATACATTCCCGAAGGTATACTTCAAGGGGTTTGTCGATCGTCTAGCGCTGGCCAGGCACCAGCAGCCACAGCAACGCGCAACCAGGAAGGGCACCATGGCCGCGGAGAGCAGTAAAGAGAGGCCCCCGGCCAGCCAGACCGGAGCGCGGAAGGCGCCCGGCCTCAAGCAGGAACGCGCCGTGCGCACCCGCGGTGTCGTGCTCGACGCGGCGGCCGAGGCGTTCGCGGCCAAGGGCTTCCCCGCCGTCACCGTGCTGGACGTCGCGGAGCTCGCCGGCGTGACCAAGGGCGCCGTCTACTTCCACTTCGCGAACAAGGATGCGCTCGCGCAGGCGGTGGCCGAGGAGTTCTACGAGTTGCAGGCGGCGATCGCCGCCGGCGTGCGCGCGGCCGACCTGTCCCCGCTCGACGCGGTGGCCGAGCTGCTCACCCGTACCGCGCTGGCGTTCCGCGACAACCGGACGGTCCAGGCCGGCGCGCGGCTGCAGATCGAGCGGTCGCTGATCGGCGCGGACCTGCCGATGCCGTACCTCGGGTACACCGACTCGGTCACCACCTGGCTCCAACAGGCCAAGGACACCGCCCAGTTGCCCACGGACGCGCAACCCGAGGCGCTGGCGCGGGTGCTGGTCAGCGCGTTCTTCGGCGCTCAGCACATCTCCTGGGTGCTCAACGACCGCGCCGACATCGCCGAGCGGGTGCAGGAGCTGATCGACGTCGTGGTCCCGCGACCGGCGCGCAAGCCCGCCCGCCGCAAGTCCGCCTGAGCACGCGCAGGCTGCGGGAGGCGAATGGCGCGGCTGTATTTGCCGTCGATTCAGGGCGGCGGGAGATACGGTTGGGAGCCATGACGCCGGAACCTCCAGGCGGGGAGCACGCCCCGCGGAGCAAGTTCATGTTGATCTTTCGCGGGGGCGCCGTCTCGGGGCACGATCTGTCGCCCTCGGAGCTTCAGGCCCACGTCGAGAAGTGGTACCGCTGGTCCGATGAGCTGGCCCGGCAGGGTCGGTGCAACACCGGAACAGCGCTCGACAACCCGGGCGCCGCGGTCCGGGGCCGTGAACGCGTGGTCACCGACGGCCCCTACGCGGAGTCGAAGGATCTGGTGACCGGCAGCATGGTCTTCGAGGCCGCCTCCCTGGAAGACGCCGTCGACGTGGCGCGCGGATGCCCGACATACGAGTTCGGCGGTTCCGTCGAGGTGCGGCCGGTCCAGGACCCTCGGATCTGAGGCTCGTGGACGGAGGGCCTGCCGCGGTGTCATGTGCGGAACTGGTCGAGGACCTGTTCCGGAAGGAGTACGCGCACCTGGTCAGCGCGCTGACCCGGGTCCTGGGTCCGTCCAACATCCCGCTGGCCGAGGACGTCGTCCACGATGCGCTGGTCAGTGCCATGCAGGCCTGGCGTCTCGGGTTGCCGCAGGACCCGAAGGCGTGGCTCATCCGGGCCGCCCACAACCGGGCGATCGACATCATCCGCCGCGAACAGCGCCACCGCTCGTTCCTGCCCGAGCTGGCGACGATGACGGCGCTGACCGGAACGATCGAGGCGGCACTGGCCCCTGCCGCCGAGAGCTCCAGCCAGTTGGCGATGATGTTCGCGGTTTGCGATCCCGGCCTGAACCGCGAGACGCACGTGACCCTGATCCTGCGGTGGCTGTGTGGTCTGTCGCCCAAGGAGATCGGTCAGGCGTTCCTGGTCGACACCCAGACCATCGACCGACGGCTGCACCGGGGTCGCGGTCGGCTGCGTCAGCTGGGCCGGTTGCCCGACGTGGACGACTTGCCTGACATCGACACCCGGCGGGACTCCGTCCTGCGATCGCTCTATCTGCTGTTCAACGAGGGCTACCACGGCAGCAACCCGCACGACCCGGTACGTCCGTTCCTGTGCGAGGACGCGCTGCGTCTGACCGAACTGCTGCTGGACGCCAAGGCGACGGCGCGACCGGAGGTGCACGCCCTGGCCGCCTTGTTCTGCTTCGACGCCGCCCGCCTGCCGACGCGCCTGGATGAGCACGGTGTGTTCGTGCCCCTCGAGGACCAGGACCGGAGCCGCTGGGACCGGGCGCGCATCGAGCGCGGTCTGATGCACCTGGCCCGCTCGGCCGCCGGGGACCACCTGTCCCACTGGCACCTGGAGGCCGGCATCGCCTGCGAGCACGCGATAGCGCCTTCGATCCGGGAGACCGACTGGGACCGGATCGTCGGCTTCTATCAGGTCCTCGCCCAGCAGTCCTGGAGCCCGGTCGTGGCGCTGAACCGCGGGCTGGCCGTGGCCGAGCGGGACGGCATCGATGCCGGCCGCCGCGAGCTGATCGCCTTGGCCGGGGAGCCGAAGTTGTCCCGGTATCCCTTCTACTGGGCGGCCCGGGCCGACCTGGAACGGCGGGCCGGCTGCCACACCGCGGCCCGGGAGCACTACTCCCGCGCCATCGCGCTGTCCCGGAGCCCGGCCGAGCGCGTGTCCTTCGAGCGGCGGATCGAGAGCCTGGAAATCTCCTAGCACGTGTCCGGTTTCGGCGCCCGCCGTTCGTCGTCCTGGTGAAGACCAGCAGCCAGGAGGAGAAATGAACGAGCTACTCGACGCCGCCGTCGCCGCGCACGGCGGCCTGGACCGATGGAACCGGGTCAAGTCGATCACCGTCGACGCCTCGATCACCGGGGCTCTCTGGTCCCTCAAGAACCAGGATGACGCGCTCAAGGACGTTCGCCTCGAGGTGGACACCACGCGGGAGCGGCTGACGATGGACTTCACCGGCCAGGACAGACGGTCGGTCTTCGAGCCCCGCCGAGTCGTCCTGCAGCGCCGTGACGGCGCGCTCATCGAGGCACGCGACGACCCGGAGACGTCGTTCGACGGCCATCAGCTCCAGACCCCGTGGGACGACATTCAGCTCGCCTACTTCACCGGGGAAGCACTGTGGACGTACCTGAACACGCCGTTCCTCTTCACCCTGCCCGGGTTCGTCACCGAGGAGATCGCCCCCGTCGAGGCCGACGGTGAAACGTGGCGGCGGCTGCAAGTGACGTTCCCCGACCACATCAAGAGCCACGCCCGCCAGCAGATCTCCTGCTTCGGCCCGGACGGACTGCTGCGCCGCCACGACTTCACCATCGACATCCTCGGCGGGGCGACCGGGCTGCTCTACGCCACCGGCTACCGCGACGTCGACGGCATCGTCATCCCCACCACGCGACGAGGCTACGCCTGGCAGGGCGACTACCAGCTCATCCCGGAGCCGCTGCTGGTCGCCATCGACATGCGCGAGATCACCGTCCGCTGACCGCAGGCGGCCGACGGCCCGTCCGGGACTGACCAGTGATCACCAGATCCAGGTGGATTCCAAGGTCAACCGAAACAGAGAAACCCCAGGTCAGAGGCCTGACCTGGGGTTCACGATGGAGCCGCCTTCGGGATTCGAACCCGAGACCTACGCATTACGAGTACATCAGCGATCATGCCCGATGATGACCAATAGTGCCCACGGATCGCACGTTTGCCCAGGTCAGACCGTCTTCTGGGGTCTTCGCGTGCCCAACAGTACCGGACAGTGCCCAGGTGTGCCCAGCAGTCTCGGGCACACCTGGAGCACACATCGGCACACTTCCCAATCAGCTGAATACTACGCAGAGTGACTGCCGTGCCGAATGGTGCCCATCAGTGACCAGTCGTGGTCGCGCGCGTCGTGCAGTCTCCGGCGGTCTCGGGCCCGCCACCCCCACGCCCCTGAGCGCCGCCGACCGGCGCCCGCCCGGGACACTGAACACCAGTGCCAGGGGGTGATCGGCTTCAGCTCCCCGCTCAGCATGTCCGCCGGTCTCGAGCTGCGCCACGGCTAGTGAACCCGGCCGCGGGCGTCCACGGGCTTCCTGAGTGGCATGCGACTCCGGAAGTCGCACCCACCTTCACGAGTTCCTCAGCGCCTGCTCGCAGTGCCGGCAGCGTCGGTCGTACAACTGCGGCGGGTACCAGGGCTCTCCCGGTCGGGCTGGCCGGTAGTGGCTGTGTTCCATAGCGTCCGTATCCAGGCCACACAGAGTCCGCGGAAGGGGGTCTTCGGGCGCGTCAGGATCAGCGCCGGCCGCGTGTACGAGGAGAACCATTGGCTCGACACCGTCAGGACCGATCTCCTGGTCCGGTTCCAGCTCGAAGAGAACGATGATCGAGCCCATACGTCGACCATGCGGGACGACGGCACCGACCGCATCCGGGAAGTCGCCGACTACGGGACGGGTGGGCACACGGTCGGCCGCGTTGCAGACCCGACAGAAGACATTTGGGCTGGCCGGGGGGCTTGGCGGACTGTGGCCGGGTCGTAGACAACCCACGCACGATCCGGGAGGCCCTCGCCCCAGCGGACCAAGGCCACCCAACGCGTGCTGCCCTGGCGGAGCCGCCAGCGCTCCAGATGGGCCGGTCGCCACTTGCCGCCGATGCGGATGTCGACCCGCGACCAGCGCGCCTCCGCGACCCAGCTGCGACCGGGGCCGCTCATCAGCTCGTGCGGCGCGTAGACCGCATCCCCTGGCAGCTGGTGCGCGCGGCGAGGGCGGGAGAACGGGATGGCGATGTTCACCTCTCTATCGTAATCGAACACCCGTTCGTTTCAAGTGCCAGAGTCATCGAACTACTGGTGTCGTCGCAGGTCACAGTGCCCGCTTCCGGGTATGACAGGTGGTGTGCCGCCGTTCGAACTCCCGATTGAGGTGGCGCTGGCACGGCCGATCACCCGGCTACCCGCCAGCGCCGAAGGGCTGTCGGCCCAGGCCAAGGTCGACGGATGGCGCGCCATCCTGCTGACTGGCCCTGAGCCTCGCGTGTTCAGTCGGCACGGCAAGGACTTGACCAAGGCTTTCGCGGACATCGCCGAAGCCGCCCGGTTCCTTCCGCCCTCTGTCTTGGACGGCGAGCTGGTCGCTGTCTTGCCCACAGGAGAGTTGTCGTTCGGTCTCTTGCAGACCCGCTCCGGCAAGGGACCGAAGGCCGGCGCCGGGTTCGCCGCCCAGTTCGCCGCGTTCGACGCCCTATCCGCAGGCGACACCGACCTTCGGGACCGTCCTCATCTCGAGCGACACGCCCGCTTGCTGGGGCTCCTCGAAGGCGCCCCACCAGGGGTCCAGCCGCTGCCCATCACCGGCGACCTGGACGAGGCCCGCCGGTGGTTCGGTGCCCTCGGCGGTGGTGTCGAAGGCTGCGTCCTCAAGCCCACTGGCTCTCGCTACAGGCCGGGCTACGCCTCGAATTGGCTCAAGTTCCGTGTTCACCATTCGGTGGACGCGGTCGTCGTCGGCATCACTCCCGGCTCCACGCCAGCTGGCCAGGCCGCAGTCCTCGCACAGCCGAATACCCGCGGCCAACTGCGCCCGGTCGGGGTCAGCCTCCCCCTGGGCCAGACAATGCGCGCCGAGCTCGCACCGCTGCTTCGCCCGGTCGGCGGCGAACTAGTGGAGCTACCGGGCACGCTGGGTGGCCTTCCAGGCGCGCCACAGGTCTCCTATCTTCCAGTCCACCCGGACGTCGTGGTGGAGATCGAGGTCGACCAGAAGCTCGAATTCGGGCGCTATCGCCACCGGCCGCGCGTGCTCCGTATGCGGGGCGACCTGACGGCGGACCAGGTCACGCCGCCGCGCACGGCCCTGTGAAGGAGCGGATCACAGAAGCAGCCAGCGAGCGAGTCAGATGCGTTCCACCCGCAGGGCCTCACCAACGACCAAGCGCTCGGCCATGTCTTCGGCCTCCGGGAAGCTCTGCGACGTGAGCCGCAGGCCGGCCCCAGCAACCGCTGCGGCCACCTTCGCGGCCAGCTCCGTGCGCCCGGACTCCGGGACCGTGCTGAGGTTGAAGGACACCCAGATTCGCGTGTCGTTGCCCGGGGAGACCAGGACCGGCCCCTGCGGCGGGTCGCAGGGGATCGCGGCGCTGGTGAGCGCCTGGACGGTCCAGCTGCGGATCTCGGCTGTGCTCCTCTGGTCGACCGCGCGTGCCGCGGAGTAGATCGCGGCGCACAGCTCACTGGCGGCGGGGAGTGCCGCGCTGACCGGGATGGTGAACGGCCCCATGGTGACGGTATCGGCAGCAGGGTCGTAGCCGAAGCTCCAGAAGTCGCGGGCGACGTCGCGTGGCGCGTTCCCGGCCTTGCGAGCTGCGGCCTGCGGTCCGAACTTGCCTTCGCCGCGTGCCCAGTCCTCGAAGTGGGTCAGGCCGTCGCGGACGTGCTTGATGTCGGGCAGCGCGGCCTCGAAGCGCTGCTGGGCCTGGGCGAGTGCCTCGCCCACGGCCGGGTCCATGCTCAGGTCCGCGAGGGCGATCTGTTCGAGCTTCACCGCCGCGAGCAGCTGGCGCAGAGCGACGACCAGCGTGCGCGCGTCGATCTGGCGAGAGCTGAACCAGCCGACCTGGCTGTCGTCACCGTGCATGCGCTGGACGGCCAAGGCGACGGTGGCCCGCAACCAGTTCGCCTCCGAGACCGCGATTGCGTACGGGTTGTCCGCTGGTGACCAGTCGTCTGGCAAGTTGTCGCTCATGACCAAGATCTTGGCCCCCGGAGCGATCGACTGCTCGGATTTTCCCGCGGGAGGTCAGTGCGTCCGTGCGCGGGGTACCGCCGTGAGCTGGTCTGGGTCAGCAGCGTGGGGAGAACTCGTATTCGTCCTCATCAGCCCAGTCCGGCCGTCCGTCGTCACCGGGTTCGAGAAGGTCTTGGGTCTCGTCTTCGGTCAGGTGCTCGTCCATCGGACCATGATGCACCGTCAGCTTCAGCGACTGCGAGTCGGCGTGACTGGAGCCGGACGCGTTGGCAGTCGAGCCTCCGACTCAGCCACTTTCTATCAGTCAGATCATGCGATGTGGCGGATTGCGGAGAGCCGCTCCCAGCCTATTCCCATCTGGCGATAAAGGTGATAAGCGCAACAAAGCCTTTCGCTCTAGCTGGTGTGCACATAGGCTGTGCGGCTCGATCCTCGCAGGTGGCGGATCGGTGGTACGAGGGGGGAGCTGCGGTGGCTGGTCTGAAGCTGTTCAAGGATGTCGATGGCGAGGCTGTCGAGCTGGCGGGTTCCACGGTGGCTCTGGAGCGGCATATCCAGACGTATATCGAGCGGAATATGGAGCGTCTGCTCGGCGTGCGCTTTCTGGCCTCGGAGTACTACACGGGCGCGCGGCATGCCGGGCGGATCGACTCGTTGGGTCTCGACGAGGACTTTTCTCCTGTCGTCGTGGAGTTTACCGACCGCGGGTAGTGCCGCCCGTGATGTCCGTCTGGGCCTGTGACTTGGGCGTCGCGGGCTCGTTTACCGACCGTGTCCGGAGCGCC